>JAWODI010000090.1:0-53990 GCA_046483365.1 Archaeoglobaceae archaeon
AACTTTACTAACAATAGGTTTAAAGACACAGTTTATGTAACTGGAAACCCACATACCCATAGACTTTGTAAAGGCTCTTTCTACAAGATAATCTCGGTTTGGAGAGAAGCTTGGGACGAAAGTCTCAACACAGTTACTCCAAAAACAATGCTAAGATATGCCTTAAAAGCTGAAAAGAGATATCCTGATAAGAAAATAATCGTACATTTCATGCAACCTCACCAACCTTATATTAAAGATCCATATCTAGATCCTTATGGGTACTTGAGATCTTTTATTCGTGAAGAGGGTAATAAATCTCCAGAACACATGAAGAGAACACCTCTGAAAAGGGCCAAGGCTGGAGAACTTAGTTTTGAAGAAGTTTATGAAGCATATAAAAGGAATTTAGAAGCTGTAATTCCGTACGCTTTTAGTTTAGCAAGAGGTTTGAAAGGCAAATCTGTGATAACAGCAGATCACGGAGAAGCTTTTAATGAGTGGGTCTTCCCTTTTCCATTTAGAGTGGTGGAACACCCTACCTCAGTCCGGATACCCAGTTTATGGTTAAGTGCATAACTTTGTACACCAATTATCAAGGAATTCTTGGGTCCATTTCCTGGCATAAGAGATGGATTTTGTTAGTCTGTTGAATGCTTCAGAAATAGTGTTTACCAGGTCAACTTTGTTTAATGGTGATTTTTGTGAGATGAGTCTTTTGATGCTCTTCCATACGAATTCGATTGGATTTAGGTGGGGAGAGTAGGGAGGAAGGTAGATTAGTGCAATATTTAGTTCTTCAGCTTTCTCTTTCACTTTTACGGCGTGGTGGGTGGAGAAGTTGTCTAAGATCATCACTATCCTACCTTTGGGATTGTTCTCCCTCACTTTCTCCAGAAAAGCAATAAAATTACCTGTTTTATTATTTGCAGGGAACTCAAGTACATTGTTGCCATTTAAAGCATAGAAACCAGTGGCTTTAGCAGTTAAGTAGGTAGCGACCTCTCTAACAGGCTTACCGAAACTCCACAATCTGGCGGTGTTAGCGTTTGCCTCCACAGCCATCTGATCCACAAAACCTAAGGTATCCTCTTTACATATCCCTACTTCACTCAGGTTTTTTTAAACGGTCCTCAGCGTCCTCAGGTCTCCTGTAGTCCCTCTGATTCGGTTTAGCGAAACTCATTCCAAATGACTTCAAGATCCTCCTCACCTGCCATAGAGAATAACTGACTCCAAATTTCTCCTTGATAAGGCGCTGCACCTCCCTAGTGGTCCAAGAACCGTCTTCAAGCATTTCCTTCAACTCCTCCTTCTCCTCATCAGATAATTTAGGCGGTCTCCCACCCCCAAATTCAGGGATCAAACCCTCATAACCTCTGGAGTTCCACGCCTTCAACCAATCATACCCCGTCTTCTTTGTAACACCCACCAAATCCGCCGACTCCTCAACACCCATTCCCTTGTAAAGATGCCTAATAAAATACAGCCTTTTCAAAACTCTCGTACTCTTCTCCAACTTCTTAATCCTAGCGTCAAGATCCTCCACAGTTAAATGCTTAACAACCTCATACTTACTCCTAGGCATAAAATAAATAATTCTCAATAGTATAAAAAGTTTTGCCCTTGACTATAATCGGATGAGACCAGCGGAACGGTCAACTGATACTGAATATACCACCATATTTGTTATATTAGATCTTCATTTTCCTACTGTGGGAGATTACATCCATTTAAATCACTTTAACTCATTTAAGGCGCTTTCTGGTTCCAGGAACTCCATCTCCGTTAAGTATTTCTCCAGAAGGTAGTTTACCAAGTCGCTTATAATGATATTCTTCTCTTTCAGGATATCGTAATAAATGCTCTCTATCCATACGGTCTTTTTAAGCCTGTTCGATTTTCTGGAAGCCACCAGATAGAAGGTTATACTAATATCTTTTGTTAATGAGTATCTCTGCTCCGATGACCCCCCGGATTTCGTATCCATCATATCTCCAACCGGAATTATTCAACTTGCGATCATACATCGATTCATGATCATACAAGATAATGCAACCTTATTCCTGACCAATGATATTTTGGCTCGCATGATATTAATAACATTATGAAGAAAAAATTCGTAACTTTGTTCAGTAATGCGTTAAATTACAAAAATAGTATCTCAATATAAGAAAACAAGATGGTCCTTAAAAATTAACAAAAGAGAGACTGTCACCCTTTATTTTTAAGCCCTCTCTAATACAGCCCCAGTCTCTCTTCTCAATAAATTAACACCTCTCCAACCGGTCTTAAATATAATTAGTATTTCCCTATTAATAATATTGTCTGATTTTAAGTCTATGATTATTATATAGTCTTGACAAGTGTGGACACGCTTCAAACTGTCCGGGTGACCTACAGAGCATCCGGCTCGTTTTATCATCTTTAACAATCTCTTTAACAATCCTTATCTTTAATTAAATCCATTAATAATATTGGGTGGTATTATGCCAGGTGGCATGCACCAAAGAAGGATTCATATGGATGATATTCCCCAGTTTTACAGTGTAGAGAACGAAAAGATCATGAGAAAATATCCAAATGATCTTAAAATTGTTCATGGGGCAGCTGTGGAGAGTAATTACGCTGTGGAGGGTAATGACCCTGTGGAAGATAAAGATGATCTGGAGGATACAAGTTTATTCGTAGAACCGTTCCAGGCAGCAGTATTTACGTATTCTGAGTATTTTCTGGATTTAAAGTTAAGAAGCAGCCACCAGATAGACTTCTGGGTAGTTCCAAACCAGGAAGACGTGGATGGGATCTTGGAGGGAAAAGATTTTGATTACAACTCGAAATTGTCAAAGGAAAAAACGAAAGAACATTCCGCTACCGACTATGTCTCACCAGGAAGTTTTATCGTCTTCGCCAACCGGACCGCTAATCCAGTTACTGTTAAATTGAGGTTGGAGAGCTGCTAAATATTTCAAGCAATAAAGATCAGTTGAATAAAGTTTAAGGACAACCAAAGCACAACTAGTTAGTGTTTGATGGAGGTTAGCCATCCTCTTCTAGCCCAATTGTCCCTATAACGGGATTCGGGGATACACTTGAGTGGATCAAAATCGGTACACTCTATGGGCCAGATGAAAGCATCTCTTCCGGAGTAGGTCCATCCGAACTCGATTTCTCTTCCGCAGTTCGCACACACAACATAGAACTCTACGTCACCCACTTCAATATCCAGCGGGTCTACTTCCCGAACTTCAAACTCTCCAGCAGGATCATAGCAATACCTGCAGTAAATGTTCACTCTAAGGTCTCTTGTCTGAGGTTTTCCTGTATCTTCTTGATATTCTTCGATAGCCTCGTTGAAACGGTGGTCATGACCCAGCCTATAGAAATCGACACCAGGAATATAGAGAGTGTATTCGCTCTGATAAGCTAATCCGTTTTTACTTCTCCCGCATTTACAGCTCTGGATTTCTGTCAGTAATTTGGCTACCTTATAATACTCCTTAACCACCAATTCATTCCCTCCACATTGTTTACAGGTAAAGAACTCCTCTCTCATCTTCACCACCTCCTTAATACCAGAGCTTAAAGATAAAAAAAGGATAAATGGTGCTTAAAGTTTAACAGTGCAAAGCTTCCACATCGATCAATTTCTACGGGATTCCTCGTCCCTGTGCTCTTCTTCCTCTCCCACTTCTTCCTCTACCTCTACCTCGACCCGGAAATTCTTGAGCCGCTCTGAATGCTGGTCTTGTTATCCTGTTGAACCTGTTGAACCTGTTAGTGTATCCTGGAGTTTTGTATCCTGAGCATAGTCCTGCTTTTCTTCCCGTTCTGGGACCCTCTCCTCTGGGTCCGGTTCTATCTCCGCCTGGCATAACTATCACCAATGAATATGTATTCAAAATGTTACTTATATTTTTCGGGTAACCTAAAAATACTGGAAGGTAAGATTGATTATTAAAGAAAGTGTGAAATGAGTTAGCGGAATAATGATGATAGCATTCGGTCCAGTACCGTCCCGGAGGTTGGGTCGCAGCCTGGGAATAAACAACATACCTCCAAAACTGTGTACGTACTCATGCATTTACTGTCAGCTGGGCAGGACCGGGGATACACTGGTGGAGAGGACTGAGATGTGTCCCCCGAAGGAATTGGTCAGCAGTATAAAGCAAAAAGTAAGTGAAGTAATGGAGAAGGGGAAGGTTATTGATTATCTATCATTCGTTCCAGATGGAGAGCCTACGCTGGACCTAAACCTCGGTAAAGAGATCGAGCTCTTGAGAGAGCTGGGGATCAAGATTGCAGTGATCTCCAACTCATCTTTGGTTTGGCAGAGGAAAGTTCAACAGGATCTGGCTAAAGCGGATGTGGTGTCTTTGAAGATCGATACAGTAAAAAAGCGGACATGGAAAACCATCAATAGACCCCATAAGTCCCTGGAACTTGACAGAGTGATGGAGGGAGTTAAAGGGTTCTCCCAAAAATTTAATGGGAGCCTGCTGACGGAAACTATGCTGGTCAGGGACATCAATGACTCAGAAGAAGAAATAGACTCTCTGGGAAATTTTATAACGAAGCTGGATCCGGAAAAGAGCTTTATCACCACCCCAGTTAGACCGCCAGCAGAGAAGAGGGTTAAAAAAACATGTGAGCACAGCTTGAATTACGCATATCAGCACTTCAAAGATAGGTCTATCCCGGTAGAAGCCCTGACAGGGCATGAAGAGCCTTATTTCGTATCAAGTGGAGATGTTGAGGAGGATCTGCTGAGCATTACCTCTGTACACCCCATGCGGAAAGAAAGCCTGAAAAAACTTCTGGAAAGTAGAAATGAGGGTTGGGGTCTGGTGAAAAGGCTTCTGGATGAAGATAAGCTGGTTGAAGTGGAATACGGAGAAAATAAATTTTACATGAGGAAGTTGAGAGGATAAATGAATGATAGGCTCAGATAAAGGACAGGAAAGTAAGCCCAGGGAGAAGACCATATACACATCTTTTTACAGGGCTGCCAGAAGCTTCGTATCCGTATTACCAATTCTGCTGGGGGTTATGCTGTTGCTGGGCCTGTTTAACACCGTAGTACCCAGGAAAGTTATCTCTTCTGTTTTTACCGGACATGTTCTGGGTGATACTGTAATAGGGGCTCTGGCAGGGAGTGCATTGGCGGGTAACCCCATAACCAGTTACATTATTGGAGGAGAGCTTTTAGCCGATGGAGTGAGTTTACTTGCTGTTACGGCCTTCATTGTTGCCTGGGTAACCGTAGGAGTGATCCAGTACCCTGCGGAAGCAGGTATTCTGGGAAGGAAGTTCGCTGCTATAAGAAATTTAGTGAGTTTTGTTCTGGCCATACTGGTCTCCATAGCCACCGTCACTACTTTGATGGTGATACAGTGAAACAGAAGGGTGGAAGCAAGAGGAACTACGGTCTCTACTTTCTTCTTGTGGTTATACTGCTTTATCTGGTTCTTTATTTGTTTATACCACAGGAGACTCTGGAATCTGCGATTGCCAGCGGAGAATTATTGCTCAGGATCGCTCCCATTCTTCTCCTGGTGGTAGTCTTCATGGGGATAGTGAACTACGTTGTAACTCCCCACAAGATCTCCACATACGTGGGGAAAGATTCAGGAGCCAAAGGGTGGATGCTGGCTGCAGCGACCGGTATCATCAGCCACGGTCCCATTTACGCCTGGTACCCCCTATTGAAAGATTTGAGAGAGCAGGGGATGAGGGACGGTCTAATCGCCGTTTTTCTCTACAATAGGGCAATAAAGATTCCTTTGTTGCCGGTAATGATCTACTATTTTGGATGGCCTTTCGTTGTTTTGCTCACGGTTTACATGCTAATAGCATCGATAGCAGGTGGAAAGCTGGTGGAAGAGCTGGTGGAAGAGCTGTCAGGCGGTTAAATTACTTAAATTACTCGGACCCGGGCATTCCCACCGGTCCTTCTCTCAGATATTTTTCTGGATCCCTTTCGAACAAGAATTTGCAGCCTGGAGCGCAGAAATAGTATGTCTTGCCTTTATACTCGGTTTTAATAGCTTCTTCCTCGTTAACTTCCATTCCACACACAGGATCAATTGCCATGTTTTATCATTAAAATTTCTATTATTTTATTTTTTCCTCACCCCTCACCATGTAACCCCTCATCAGCAGGGAGTTGGTTACCACGCTTACACTGCTGGCTGCCATGGCGGCTCCAGCCCATTCGGGCCTGAACAATATTCCAAAGAATGGATAAAGAGCTCCTGCTGCTACAGGAATGAGCACTGAGTTGTATATTAGCGCCCAGAAAAGATTTTGCTTTATTTTCCCCAGGGTCTTCACACTCAACTGGATTGCGGCTACCACATCCATGAGGTCGTCCCTGACCAGCACGATCTCCCCGCTCTCGATTGCGATATCGGTCCCACTTCCAATGGCAATACCAATGTCTGCCTGTGCAAGGGCTGGTGCATCGTTTATGCCGTCCCCCACAAAAGCCACTACCTCTCCTTTGTCCTGCAGCCTCTTCACTTCTTCCGCTTTCTGGTGAGGAAGGACTTCAGCCATAACTTCATCCATACCCAGCTCTCTACCAATGGCTTCTGCAGTTTTCCGGTTGTCGCCGGTGACCATGACCAGCTTTTTACCCATATCACGTAACTGCTGGAGAGCTTCTGGTGTGGTCTCCTTCAGCGTATCTGCAACACCCACAGCTCCTACAACCTTACCATTCAAGGCCACCATGATCGCGGTCTTACCTTCACTTTCCAGATCCTCTATCACCCTACCCGCGTCTTTAGTGGATATTCCATTCTGGGTCAACAGATTCTTGTTGCCCACCAGAACTTTGTCACCGTTTAGACTGGCAATAATCCCTAAACCTGCCTGGCTCTCGAATCGCTGGGGCTCGGAGAATATCACATTTTCTTTCCTGGCTCTGTCAACGATGGCACGACCAATGGGATGTTCTGAACCGACCTCTGCTGAGGAAGCGAGTTGCAGGACGTTCGATTCGTCGAAATAAACAATATCCGTCACTTCCGGTGTTCCCCTGGTTAGAGTGCCCGTCTTGTCGAATACAACTGTCGTTATGTCTCTCGCCTTTTCCAGCGCTTCACTGTTCTTGATCAAGATGCCGTATTCAGCACCTTTACCCATCCCCACGGTGAGAGCCGTAGGGGTGGCAAGCCCAAAAGCACAAGGGCAGGCGATTACCACCACGGAGATGAGGGTGGTAAAGACAAAGATGACCGGCATACCGGTAAAGTACCACATCAGGGAGGAAACGATGGCAACTACGAGCACGGCGGGTATGAAATAGGATACGATGGTGTCCGCTATTCTCTGGATAGGTGGTTTGGTGTTCTGAGCCTCTTCCACCAGCTTGATTATCTGGGATATGAGGGTGTCCTTACCCACTTTTTGGGCCTCGATCCTCAACACTCCGTTCTGATTCACCGTGCCACCAAAGACCTCGGAATTTATGGTCTTCGAGTTGGGTATGGGCTCTCCGGTGACCATGGACTCGTCAACATGGCTCTCGCCCTTTACTACCTCCCCATCTACAGGGATCTTTTCACCGGGCCTGACTAGAATTATGTCACCTACCTGTACATACTCTATAGGAACATTTACTTCCTCTCCTTCCCTTATGACAACGGCGCTCTTGGCCTGCATTCCCACCAGCTTCTTAATGGCGTCCGAAGTCCGTCCTCTTGCTGTAGCCTCCAGGGTTCTACCCAGGAGGAGAAAAGCCAGAAGAAGTACAGTAGTCTCGTAGAACAGGTAATTTTGAGGAAGAAGGTTTATTGTGGCGGCGATGCTGGCCACATAGGCAGAACCGACTCCCATGGAGTACATTACTTCCATGTTGAGCATCTTATGCTTCAGAGAATTAAAGGCGGTGGAGAATATGCCTCTACCAGAGTAGTATACCACGGGTATAGTGATGAATAATTGAACCCACTTAAGATACGGGACCTCCTGAGTAGGCAGACCCAGATATTTGCCATAACCAATGATCAACAGAATAGAGCCCACCACTGCTGCCACGGCGAACCTCTTTTTAAGCTGGATGATAGCCCTATCCCCATCGTTTTCCCTGGTTTCTCCTGCAACTCCTTCATAGATGTAGCCCAGGTCTTCGATCGTTTTTCTTATGTCATTCAGAGTGGTCTTCTGAGGATCGAACACAACTCTAGCACTCTCGGTCGTGAGGTTAATAGTAACTTCTGATACGCCTTCCATCTCTCCTACTGCGGATTCAATGGCTTTAACGCACATGGCGCAGGTCATTCCGGAGACTCTCAGTGTAACCTCTTTCTCCATTATAATACCTGAATGCTCCTTATTAATAAAAAATTACCTGCCTTTCATTGGCCGGCATAACGGCGGGATTGGGCCACTCCATTACTATCACAAGCCTCGTTAAGGTTGGGGGGTCGTGGAGATTTAAAAAAATCTCAATGCTTTTTGTGGTAGTGGAATGACTCTGATCAAAGTTTAATTTAATTTGGTTGCTATATAAATCTTCTCCTTTTTAATTTTTTCCTCTCCAAAATGTTAATAATTTTAATTACAAAATGGACTACTACAACGATCTGAGACACAATTTTTTGTAATACTAAGATTGGTTTGAAATAGCAGGAATTTTTCAGACATATTTCCAATTTTGTTTTGGTTTAAATTCAATCTAGAAATCTATTTATGAAGTTCGATTACACGATGAAATCATGAAATACCTTCTGCTCATCCCTGATGGAATGGCTGACTGGCCCATTAAAAAGATCGGAAATAAGACCCCTCTTGAACACGCTGATACGCCTAATATGGACTATCTTGCTGATATGGGAGCTTGTGGGATAGCCAGAACTATTCCTGGCAATTTTGAGCCGGGTAGCGACATTGCGAACATGACCATCCTGGGAGTGGACCCGGTGAAGTACTATACGGGGAGAGGGCCTATTGAAGCCCTTGCCAGAGATATTAATGCTCACACGGTCTTCCGATGTAATCTGGTATATGTTGAGGACGGTATAATGAAAGACCACTCCGGGAGGAAACTCGGCGATGAAGAGGCAAAGGAGATCATCAACTTCCTAAATGAAGAAGCAGAAGAGAACACCAGATTCTATCAGGGAAAGAGCTACAGGCATCTCCTAACCATAGACAAAGAATTCGAACAGGATGAACAGGAGGTTATTACCACTCCTCCCCATGACATCCTGGAGAAGAGGTTTGAAAATTACCTCCCTTCGAATGGAGAACTAGCATCTCTGTTGAACCACTTGATAGAGAGATCAAAGGAGGTCATGAAGGAGAATACGGCCAACATGATATGGCCCTGGAGCGGAGGCAAAATACCTTCTTTCCCCAATTTCACCCAGAAGTGGGGAGTTAAGGGAGTAATGATCTCTGAAGTGGATCTGCTCCAGGGAATAGGTAAAGGGATCGGACTTGAGGTGAAAGAAGTTCCCGGAATGACGGGTTACATAGACACCAATTACAAGGGTCTTGCCAAAGCCACTCTCAGAAGTCTGGATTCTTCGGATTTTGTAGCCCTGCACGTAGAGGGTATAGATGAAACAGGACATGAAGGCAGCCTGGAGAACAAGATAGAAGGAATAGAATTATACGACGAGAAGATCGTGGGATATTTGCTGGACAGGCTGGAGCTGGATGAGACCAGGATCTTACTGCTACCCGATCATCCTACGCCCATTTCGGTCAGGACCCACGTTGCCGAGCCGGTTCCCTTCATCTATTACGGAAAGAAAAGAGACGACGTTAAGACCTTCTCGGAGAGAGCCAGCAGAAAAGGCCTGCTGGGCCAGATAGAAGGGTTGAAGCTAATGGACATACTTTTCTCCTGATCGTGATTGAATTAAAGTCAAAAATTCTTAGGTATCCTCTCATCTCACCTCAGGTCCAGAACTTCGACCTCATCTATAATGGGGTCAAAGCTGAAATCAAAGTCAATTATCTTATCTTTTTTGGCTCTGGTAATGGGTTGAGATGGTAAATAAGCACAACCTTCATCCTGCTTGATGGAGATCTCGTATGTGCCCGCCTTTCTTGCCAGCCCTATTATCTCGTCCTTATCCATACCGATCAATGGCCTGATAACAGGTATTTTAACGGTAATATCTTCCATATAGAGGTTCCTTACGGTCTGGCTGGCTACCTGCCCTATGCTATCGCCTGTAAGAATAACGTCACAACCAATTCTCTCTGCAAGAGCCTCTGCTGCCTTCAACATTCCTCTTTTGCAGTAAACACAGGTGTACTTGTCATCGATCCTGTTGTTTATCATGAACTTCCTTATATTCTCCATCATGAGAGAGTGCTCTAAAGTGTACAGCCTGCCGTTTCTTTCGTCAATTAGAGATATCAGCTCTTTTATCTTCTCTAACGACGTGTTGCCAGCTGTCATGTGCAAGTACTCAACATCAGCCTTATCCAACATCAAGTAGCAGGCGACTATCGAATCAATACCTCCAGAGAGTAGAGAGAGGACCTTCATACGACCAATACGTTCACTATTCATTTTTTTATCCACCGGTTTAACCAGATTAAACAATATTTAAGATCGACATGGTGAATATAAGGCATGCCATTCCCAGTATGTCCGCTGAAGATGTTATGAGAGGAATTCCCACATTATCCGGGTCTAGATTCCTCCTGTAAGAGATTATGGCAAAGTAGTAGGACAGTATATCCAGGATGAGCACAAGTATCTGGCCCGCTATAACGGTCAAAAGTATCATTTGAAATGTGGAGATGGTGGGCAATTGCAGAAGGTAGTTTACTCCCTGACCGGCAAGACCGATGACGGGAAATATTATGAGAGCCAGAAGGTGCATGGTGCCGAAGCTGAAGAAGACCTCTTTAGGCGGTCTGGACTCGGGATAGAGAATACCGAGATGGAGCATGGTGGATATTCTAGCGGAGAGGATCCCTCCTATGGCGCCCCCGTCCTCTAGAAATGCCGGTATGATTATGAACAACCCTGCCAGAGCCACGAAACTCTCCAGATTATCTCCCAATAATGTTCCTGCCCCAAAATTGAGAACGGTACATATCAGAAGCACTGGGATGCTCTCCCTCACTATTTTCTCTCCCAGCCCTTTTTTCTCCGTCCTTCTATTAAGACCATAAAACCCGGATGTAAGTATCAAGACTGCAGCGGTAGTAATGATCTTCACGGGAGGATCTATGGCCAGCACAATATCCATGGAACCGAATAGGATAGGAAGGGTCACCATATCGCCGATAAGGGTGATAAAGGGAGCAGTTACGTTATCAGGGTTCCAGCCCCACCTATAACTTCCGATGGCAAGGGCAAAGGTACAGGGGATCATTAATACAGCGGAAAAGAACGCTGCCAGAGTAGAGATCAGTGCAAGGTTCAGTGTGAGCCCCAGAAATCCGGCATTTGAGCCCCCGATGACGGTTAGACCCATGGGGATGGCCATTTGAGCGGCAAGCAGACCGCTGATGATGCTGAAGATCAATAACAGGAATGTTGAGGAATAGATGTTTCCGACTATTCTCTGGTCCAGTACAAAGGTGGGAGATATTTTACCTGTATGTAGATATGAACCCAGTCTGGAGCCCAGAGATGCATAGATATTACCTCTCAATCCAATGCTGGGAGGGATTAGCAAAATGAGGGCGGGAAGAATCACAAATCTGTCACTGCCGCTACCCATTACTATTCCGGTCACCAGAGCACCCAAAGTGCATAGAATGAGAGCAGCTGTACTTTCCGTGAAATCCCTGAAATTTAATCTCAATGAAGTTAGTGCTACATCCCTCACCTCCTTAAGAACTTCGAGGAATTATTACGACAGATATTTAGATGTATTGGCTCCTATTTGAGCTGTTCCAGTTCCTTTTCTATGTTCATGGCTTTTCTCAAGGTCGTGAAGAAAAGAGCGGCAACGATCACCAATATCACAACTACCGCCATAAATACTGCTGTAAGATCATCCATCTATTCCACCTCCTTTACTTGCAGCTCTAAACTGTTCAATTTTGAATCCAGGATGAAAAATGCTACAAAAGCGAGCATGAACCCGGTTATCATCATCCCAAGAGTAGACCCTATGCCGATGCCTATACTTAAATCTCTGGTGGCAGGATGAAGTGAGAAATATATTGAACTGGACAGGTAGCTGAGAGGCACTGTTGCATAGGCGAATATTGCCAGAATGGAAGATGATTTAGCTTTCTCCTCTGGATTCTCAATGGATGCCCTGAGCGTAAAGTATGCTGCGTAAGCAAACCATAAGATTAGCACAGTGGTCTCGCGGGGGTCCCAGTTCCAGTAGGTTCCCCATGCAACGTTCGCCCAGATAGAACCGCTAATGAGCGCAGCGGTTATAAGGAAGAAACCGGCTTTGGCCGACGACAAGGACATAATATCCCATTTATAACTTCTTTTCCGAAGATACTGGATAGAAGTGACCAGTGTGAAAGTGAATGCCAAGAATGAAGTCACAGCTGAGGGAACATGGAAAAATACTATTCTATAACTGTTCTCCAATATCGACTCAGGTGACTCGGGAAGGACGAGTAGAGCATTATATGAGCCCACTAAGATCAATGCAAGTGCAATTACCATCAGGGATAAGGGGGCTATATTCCATTTCATGTATTTTATTTTTAAAGAAGGTATATAGAGTTTATCCTGAGAACTAAAAAGACTTCGATAGTTATTGTATCCAGAAAACGGGTGTTTTAATTTTATTGCTTAACTTCATCTTCAACCCTTGTATCATGGTGAAAGCCGTATGATCTTTTAAAGAACCGTATAAATGGGGCACTTATAACTATAATTCGAGCTAAAAGTAGAAAACAGGTAATAAAATTTAAGCTCAATCCTCCCTATTTATACTCCAAAAGCTGACAGAGTGAGTTTGGATCTGCTGTTTTTAATTGCTCCCTCAAACGCGGTGAGCTACTACCTTTGAAATAAACGCTATTCTTTGCAGGGTGTTGTTCATTGGTTCCGTTGTATTTTCATTCCGTTCGGTATCCTGTTTTTCCTGAGGAGTATGTTCAAGATTTTCATTTTTTGCTTTTATTAATATGGGTTTGTATGAAACCGAAACATTTAACTATATTTACAATGATCATAATAGTAATGGTGAGGTGATACATTTGGAGAAAATTATTATTGTGCAGACAAAACTTCCTAAAGATATTCTAGAAGACCTCAAAAATAAAACGGGAGAGTCTACTACGAAAGAGGCTCTTTCTACAGCTATTAACCACTATATTAACTGTTTTATGGCTGAAAAGGAGCAAAAAAGAACTCGGAAAGCCAAAAAGAGAAGAAGCGGTAGAATACCTGTTTACCTGAATCAGCTTTTTGAGAAGTATGATATCGATAAAGAAAGCATAACAAACGATATTGATAGGTAGTAAAAAACTTCTATCTGTCCAGGAAATTAATATGATGGGAGATTCCTTAAGTTTCAATAAACAATCAAAAGATGTGATAGGGATGTCTGATGCTGATTTATTGCTTGTGGCGGACCCTGGACATGAGGGGAGCTCTCTCCTCTTCAATCTTGCTTCTTCATATTCTGATAGTGTCGTTTGGCTTGCTTATGAGCCCCCCACCATGATAGAGTCTGTTCTTTCTTCTTATGATTATAAGGGGGAGCTCCGCATAATCTCTTCCAAGCAGTACAAGGATTACAGCCTGGTCAACATCATGAACTTGAATGAAGTTAGTATCTCCATGTCTAAAGCTGCGGAAAATCTCGATCATTTCTCTCTCATATTCACTATTATACCTGAGTTGCTGCTGGTACATGGTCTGGAGAAAACGTACCTCTTTCTCCTCAACACCATCTGGAAGGTACACAGTCAGGGTGGAACGGTCTTTGCCCTCTTGACGAAGTCTACTCAGGACCTGAGGTCTGAGTTTATGATCAGAAGACTGTTTCCGTTCACTCTCAAATTACAAAAGAAGCTGGGGGAAAGAGGTTGGGAAAGGAACATCATACTGGAGAGCCCAATTGAGGATTTTGGAGATGATGTTATAGCTATCGAGCCCGAGGGTTATAAGATCGAAATCCCACCCAATTTCAAGCAAAGCATACTCAGATCGATTCACGAATAGCTTTGATCCCCATACGTCCACTTCATATCAAGTTGATTTTGTTCAAGGGGATCAAATTATGGGTTTAAGTTACGAGTTCTATCAAATTCTATTTTTTTAATGCATCATGTGAACATCAAAAGACTTTTTTACTATAGCTATAGTTATTATTATAATGAGACTCAAGCTTAAAAAACAATCCACAGAAAAAGACGAAAAAGAAGAAGTTTATAAAGAAGTAGATGACGTAGAAGGGAAAGCAGAAGGGGAAGCAGAAGATTTACAGGGAGAAGTAGATCAAGAATCATTGAAGAATTCTCCAGAGAAAGTTAAGCTAAAGGATAAAGAAGAAAAAAGAAGAGTGATAAGGGAAAAAGAGCTAAACAACGAGATCTTTAAAAATCTGGCTGAATCACTTCAAAAGGAATTTGAAGTCCCTGAAGGTTTAATCCAGATCGATAGTTATCCTATTTACAGCAAATACGTATTCACAAGTGTTCATATCCTTGACTCTGAAAATGAGGATGAGGCAACCTATTTTATAAACGAGCCTTCATTAACAGAGAACGAAAAAGAGATCGTCAAAGAAGTCCTGAACAAACTCCAGTATTTCCCCATAATCAAGGAAGAAGAAAAGGAAAGTGAAGAAATACTCAGAGATAAAATGGACCATATCCTGGAAGATTTTAGAATTCAACTGGAGGAAATACAATATTATAAGATCCTTTATTACGTGCTGAGAGATTCCATTCTATTTGAGATAATAACCCCCTTATTGTATGATTCACAAATCGAAGATATTTCCTGTAATGGCTATAATAAACCTGTTTACATCTTTCACAGAGAGTACACCAACCTGAAGACCAATATTAAGTTCGGTGATCCTGAAAACCTTGACAGATTTGTTATCAAACTCGCCCAGCAGTGTGGTAAACATGTATCCATTGCTGAGCCCATGATGGATGCTACCATGCCCGACGGAAGCAGGATCCAGATGACCCTGGGTCGAGAAGTTACTGACCACGGTTCGACCTTCACTATAAGGAAATTCAGACAGGAGCCTATCACCCCCATCAACCTCATAAAATGGGGCACTTTCTCCATTGAACAGATAGCCTACCTCTGGCTGTGTATAGAGAACAAGAAGAGCCTTATTTTCGCAGGTGGTACTGCCAGCGGTAAAACGACCTCGACCAATGCCGTCGCTCTATTCATCCCCCCCAAATCTAAGGTAGTTACCATTGAAGATACCAGAGAGCTCACCCTTCCCCATATTAACTGGATACCGGGGATCACCAGGGCAACTCTGGCAGACGCTTCCAGATCTGTGAAGATGTACGATCTGCTAAAGGCTGCATTGAGGCAGAGACCAGAATATATTATCGTTGGTGAGGTAAGGGGTAAAGAAGCCTTAACCCTGTTCCAGGCAATGTCCACTGGGCATACAACTTACTCAACCCTACATGCCGACACCTTTAACGGGGTCATCCACAGACTGGAGAATCCACCCATCAACGTTCCCAGACCGATGATCGAAGCACTGGATATTGTGAGCGTACAATCCCAGGTCTACGTTGGAGAGAACAGGTACAGAAGAAATATAGAGATCGCAGAAATAACGGACCTCGACCCCCAGACAAAAATGCTCAGAACTTCAACTGTGTTCAACTATGACGGAATAAAAGACACTCATGTTAGGATCGGTGCATCAAAAGCCCTAGAAGGTATTAAACAGTCAAGAGGATGGGACTCCAATGAATTGGAAGAAGAACTGGACAGAAGAGAAGCCATACTGGAACACATGGTGGAGAATGACATAGTATCCTTCAACGAGGTATCATACATAATCTACGCCTACCAGACACACCCCGAAAAAACATTAGAGAAACTGGGAATAGAGAACCACTGAAACAGGAAAGAGACTAAGGCTTTTCAACTATACAAGTTTAAATTTTAATATATACATTTTCAATTTTAATACTTTTAGGTTTTAGGTTTTAGATTTTGGCAATTTTGAGTTATAAAGATAGAAATAAAAAGAAAATAATTTGATGGCTTCAGGAGCAATTATACGTTATGCGTAAGCTTCCTGTTTGAGCTTACCCAGGAGCTTTTCTTTTGCTTCTTCTCCTATCAGGGCGTGATCCAGCACTGTTTCAATTCTGGTAGCTGGAATTATTTCTACCTTGCCTTGGTGTTCTGCATCCAGCATTATGTCATCGAAGTTATCCTGGGGCACGATCACTTTTCTGATCCCCATCTGAGTAGCAGCTTCGATCTTCTGGGTTACTCCACCAACCGGCAGCACTTCGCCTTTTACAGATAAGCTTCCGGTCATTCCCACTGATTGATCAACAGGAATATTCTCCAGGGCAGAGATCACTGCTGTAGCCACGCTGATACTTGCCGAATCTCCTTCTACTCCTTCGTAAGTTCCCACGAACTGAATGTGTATATCCAGATTGGAGATGTCTTTGCCGGTGAACTTCTTTATTATGGCTGATACGTTCATCACTGCTTCTTGAGCGATCTCCTGCAGTCTTCCTGTTGCTATGACCTTACCCTCTTCTTTGCTCAGGGCGGGTGTAATCTCGGCTATTATGGGTAGAACAACTCCTGCAGATTCACCTATGACTGCCAGCCCGTTGACCCTGCCGACTTCCTGGCCTTCTGTGGTAAAGAGTTTGTAGTCCTTTCTTTTCTCAATGAACTTGTCCGCAAGCTGTGCTTCGATCGTTTTGGATATCTTTTTGGCTGCCAGCACGTGCTCTACTTTGGTGGTATCAGAATCCTCACCCTTGGCAATATCTCCTGCGGTCCTGATAAGGCCGCCGAGTTCTCTGAACCTTAGAGTAAGATGGTTCCTCCTGCCTGATCTCTTCCGTGCTTCTTTTATAATCTCGGCAGCTGCGTACTCGTCAAAGTGAGGTATCTTACCGTCCTTGGCTACTTCCTGAGCCACAAAACGAATGAACTTCTCTCTGTTCTCAGAGGAATCTTCAATACTGTCGTTCACGTATACTTCGTAGCCATAACCTTCAATTCGGCTTCTAAGTGCCGGATGCATACCATAAAGGGCATCGAGATTTCCTGCAGCCACCAGAATGAAGTCACAGGGAACTGCCTCGGTCCTGACCATGGCACCACTGGAACGCTCTGATTGCCCCGTTATGGGGAACCTCTTCTCCTGGAGAGCAGTGAGGATCTTTTGCTGGGATTCGATGGCCAGAGTGTTTATCTCGTCTATGTAAAGAACACCTTTGTTCGCTCTGTGAATGGCCCCCGCTTCAACTCTTTCGTGGGCAGGGGTTTCCAGACCACCGGACTGGAAGGGGTCGTGCCTGACGTCACCAAAGAGAGACCCTGCATGAGCTCCGGTAGAATCCTCAAAGGGTGCAATGGATTTTTCAGAGTTATTGACCAGCAATTTGGGGATGTTCTTCTCTTCCTTGGGGAGAACGTACCTGGCGACCAGGAATATGATAGCTGCTGCAATGATTCCTAATAGCAAACTTTCAGGATAAACTATAATAGTGTAACCTATGACGAAGAAGACCAGCATGAAGATGAGAAAGTTCTTTGCCTGGGTTTTCTTCATTGCTTCTTGTTTGTAGGCGCCGACGATCTCCTTCCCCTTTCCGGCTGGTACCACCCTTATTTTGGGTTGGTTGGGTTCTTCAGGGTTGGTATGGACAATAATGTCTTCCAGATCTTCTTTGGGCAGCAATTCGGCCATTCCCTTGGCGATCATTGACTTACCTGTACCGGGGGGACCGATCAACATCACATGCCTTTTTTGAATAGCTGCCTTTTTGGCAGCATTAACAGCGTGATCTTGACCTACGACCTGGTCAATTAATTGATCAGGAACTTTAATATCTGCGGTGGTTTCGAAATCCAGACCACCCAGTAATTCTTCTTTTTCAGAGTTGTTATCATTATTTTCTTCCATATTACCCATAGCTTTTTACTCTGCATTACTTTTAAAATAATTTGTGCTAGGTTACATCATAAATTTATTGTAACGGAAAGACAAATTTTTTTGAAAACTTTATGAGGAAAAATTATGGATCACATTTTTGCTCCCTGGAGGATCAGATATATTCTAGGACCGAAAGAAGAAGGATGCATTTTTTGCAGATACCAGAAGGAGAACAGGGATAAGGAAAATCTGCTATTATACAGAGGAGAAAACAATTTCGTGATAATGAATCGCTATCCCTACAACCCCGGGCACCTTTTAATAGCGCCTTACAGGCACGTGGGAGATGTTACTGACCTTAAGCCGGATGAGCTTCTGGACATGATGGAGCAGGTCAGAATCTGTGAGGAGATTATAAGGAAGGTCATGGAGCCAGACGGCTTCAATATCGGGATCAACGTGGGAAGTGTTGCCGGTGCAGGAATGGAAGACCACATTCATACCCATATAGTTCCCCGTTGGGATGGTGATACCAGCTTTATGCCTGTCTTCGGGGATGTGAATGTGGTGCCCGAGGCTCTGCAGGAAACATATGATAAACTAAAACCGGAGTTCGAGAAGCGCTAAGACCTATTCTATAGTTCTTATCTAAGACCTATTCTATAGTTCTTATTCTATAGTCCTTATCCTGTTCACTATTTTTTCTATTCTTTCGTTCTGTGTCTTGAAGAATACAGCAGGGTGTTCATATTTTTTGATGGTCAAAACATCGTTTGTGGATAGCTTTGCAGATTTTCTACCGTCGGCAACAACCTTTGCTTCTCCCAGGATCAACTCCACCTCGATCGTTCTGTTCTGGTTGACCACCCAGGGCCTCCACCCCAACTTGAATGGAGCTATGGGGACCATGAGAATGGAATGAACGTGAGGGTCGATTACAGGGCCTCCTGCCGAAAGTGCATAGGCTGTAGAACCCACAGGGGTTGAGAACAGCATACCATCCGCTCTAACTCTCTCCGTCTCCACTCCATCCACTTTGACCGTTACACCCAACAGCTTGGCTGGTATGGCGCTCAAAACTGCGATCTCATTCATGGCGGTCAGTTTCTCTTCGTTGATGAACCCCTCGATCCGGAGGAACTCATCGGTCCCTACCTTACCTTCCAGCACTTCCTGCAACCTGTCCTTGAAGTCGCTCTTCTCGGAATGATTTAGAAGGCCGATCCTTCCGGTATTCACTCCAAATATGGGGGGGCACTTCCTCACTTCTTGAATTATGTCCAGTATGGTGCCGTCGCCCCCTATGCTGACAATGAAATCATAGTCTTCCAGCTCACGAGAAAAATAATTGAATTCCCTGGCCGAGACATTCTGGCTATTCAAGAATTCCAGCACATCCTGAGCGATTTCCCCGGAATCCCGCTTATAGACTACCGCCACATTCATTATACCAGCTCCAGAAGTTGAGGATGAAGTAGTTTATTGGATACTACAAGCTTAAATCTCTCATCCATTTTAATTCTTTTCTCACTCAGACCATTTCCTTCAGCGTCTGTGACCACCGCTCCTGCCAGCCTGGCGATATGAATGCCTGCACCAATATCATAAACCCTTAAAAAGCCCTTATCTCCTCTGGAGTCAATAAAACAGTCAAAAGTTCCATCGGCGACCATACAAACCTCCAGTGCAGCGCTACCCATTATCCTTATCTTTTTAAAATCATATCTCCTTTCCGGATAATATATAACCGCGTTGCATTCTTCAATGGAGGACGTATCTGAAACGGCGATACTCTTATCATCCTTATACGCCTTTGTATCCGCTCTGTACTCTGTACCGGTTACCAGGTTACAAACATACCCCGCAAACGTGTCTGCGATCCTGTAACTCGTAGAAAAACACAGGGAGACAGCATAGAGGGGGATATTCCTTCCTGCGTTGAATGTGCCGTCGATAGGGTCCAGTGCCACGTAGGTGTCGCCTTCACCTACAACCCCCGCTTCTTCGCTGACCACGGTGACATCGTACTCCTTCAGGATATTAATTGCTGCGTTTTCAGCCACTTTATCGACCTTTTTGGTGGGAGTGCCGTCCTTTCCCATTCCAACTTCAGAAGAGAGCTTTTGATAAGGTATTCTTGAAACGCTGTTTTTGACTTCCTCTGTGACTTTTCTGGAGATCTCCAGAGCTTCTTTGGGCGTCATAACTCCCATTCTGGTAAGGGGAAGATATTTTTTACCATTACATTAATCACATTCTAAGTACCATCAAGTCATCATCAATAAAATAATGGGCGGAGAAATGATTCTTGATCTTTTAATTATCCTTTATGTTGTCCTATTCAAGGATTTTTGGCTTTAGATTAGGAACATTGGTTTAATGTTCGGAGTAAGTGTTCAGAAGAAGTTAACGGTCACAGCCAGAGTAATGGCGGCGGAGGTGATGGCTATTTCCAGGAGCAATATTTTGGTATTGGATACATAACCCTTCAAGAATTGTGGGGGAGAGTTCGAGCCCAGTTCAGGTAACAGTTTCAGGCCGTAATTTTGTTTGGAGAACGGGTAGAATACCATGATGCCCCAGTCCACCATATCCATCGAAAAGTGGAGCATTATGGCCAGTAACACCACCACTAGCTCAACCCTCCAGATGATGAGAGGAGTGAAAACTACCAGCCAGAAAGCAGGCGTGTGGGTAAAAAGCTCTCTATGCGTATATTTTACAAAATAATCAATATCTATAAGGATAGAAGCCAGTATGACCAACCAGAAAATCGGAGCCCCTATAAAGTCCACTGAGAAAAACAAGTAAGCCAGAATGTAACCTGCGGATAGATGGCTTGAGGGAAGCATTGAAAATAATCGGATTATTGAATATATATAAATTAACAGGTTATTGACATTCACGTGATTTAAACTGAGAACGGGCCGGGAGGGATTCGAACCCCCGACCAACGGATATCTCCGGACAGACCTTAAGAGTCCGTCGCTCCGACCTGTCTGAGCTACCGGCCCCAATGTAATTTATCAGAAGTGATCTTTTTGTGATCTTAGTAATCGCTTACCTAAGATTGTTTTTAAAACTTATGGTCTATGGCCTATGCCGGCAGCCAGTGAATAAGCAAAATATAAACACTGCGCCCTTTACCTGACCTGGCAAGGGAGAATAATGTGCTCAAAAAATATAGTTAAAGGTGCCTGAAAGATGGACGATGACAAGGTACTTTCGAAATTAAGGGAAATATTGGAAGAGGAAAGGGATCGAGTTAGAGAGGAGGCGGAGCAGCGAGCTACTTTTGGGGGAGAGTTGCTGGCGGTCAAGAACAACATAGGGGTTATTGACACCCGGAAGTTACCTGAAGGCTCTCTTTTGGGTTTTGTGGATGGTGGGTCCATTCATGAACTTGGTTATGTGATTCGGAATGGCGATTATCAGGTCGTGAAGCTCATTCAGACCCCTGAAAAGCGGGAATTAAAGCTCATCGTGATGGAGAACCTCATATCCTATGATCTTCAGCTGGATATTCTGGACCGTTATATAGGCGAAGAGCTGCCTCGGATCTACACGTCTGCTTCCATAGGCAACGTGAATGGTCTGGACAAGTACCAGAGTATTGCTGCCGCAACTGCTCTTGAAATTCCTGATGACCACCTCTTAATGGTCATCGGTCCCCCGGGAACTGGTAAAACTGAATTCATATCCAAGGCAGCGGAGACAGCCTATAAAAAGGGAATGCGGGTCTTGATAGCGTCTCATACCAACAGGGCTGTGGATAATGCTATTGAAAAGCTGGATACTTCCATTGCTACCAGAGTAGGGAATCCCTCCAGAATATCTTCTGGCGCAATGAACTACTCATTAGAGAGGAATGTTCTCAACAAGTTGCAGGTGGAGGAGGAAGACCCGGAAGAAGTGGCGGAATACTATTCCAAGAATTCAAAGAAGATAGAGCAGGAAATGTTGAAGACCCTCAACTCCACTCCCATAGTGGGCTCCACCCTCATAAAGAGCGCTATCTACCCCATGAACGAGCAGACCTTCGACCTGGTGTTCATTGACGAGAGCAGTCAGGCACTGGTCTCTGCAGCTCTACTTGCCATGCAAAAGGGTAAAAGGTTCGTGATGGTGGGAGACCCTTATCAGCTTTCTCCTGTCCTAAAATTCAGTAAAAACCCCTCTCAGTATTCGGCTTTCAACTTCTTTTACTCCTTGAAGCCGCAGGCGGTGTGGTTGAGGAATCATTACAGGAGCAACCCCGGGATCATTGGTTTTGCTGCCAAGTTCATCTACAAAAAAGCCATTAAGCCTCATGAGAGCTGTAAGGAAGTCAGTCTCAATATCGGCTCAACGAATCCCGTTCTGTCCCCACAACTTCCTGTAGTTTTCCTGAACGTCAAGGGTAGTGAGGAGGGCAAAGGCTCTAAACACAACCCTAGAGAAGCTGAAGCCACAGCAGCCCTATGCGAAGAGCTCGAACTTCACGGTATTAGGGCGAGCGATATAGGAGTGATCACCCCCTATGTGAAGCAAAAGGAGCTCATCTACAAAAAGACGGATGTGGAGGTCAACACCATAGACGGCTTCCAGGGAAGGGAGAAGGACGTTATAATACTTTCTTTGACGGCGACCAAGGACTTGAGGTTCGCCTCCGACCCCAGAAGGCTCAACGTGGCCATCACCCGGGCAAGAAAGAAATTGATAGTTCTGGGAAATGAAAAGTCATTCATGATCCCTCAAAACAAAAAACTCCTGGTCTATAAGCTTTATAGGTATGCGGGACAGAATGGAGCAGTTATAGACGCAAACGACGCCTAATTATCATTCGCTGGTCTGTCTTTCCAGCTTTTCACCATATTTAGAAAGTATTCCTGCACGCGGGTGTCCTCCGTCAATTCGGGATGGAAGGCGAGTGCCAGCAAATTCTCTTGCTGAGCTGCCACTACATAGCTGTCGAATCTGGACAGAACATCTACATTGCTTTTCGTCTCCGTGATGGCGGGCCCTCTGATGAACACCGCATCAATATTACCTATTCCTTTGATATCAAGTTCGACCTGAAAGCTCTCCCTCTGCCTCCCAAAAGCGTTCCTCTTGACCATTATATCCATTAGCTCGAGAAGTTTTGTTCCCGTTCTCTTCACCTGTTCGTCACCGTGTTTGGCCAGGAGGATCATGCCGGCGCAGGTGCCCATTACCGGGCAGCCCCTGTGGGCTAGCTTGATTATTTGGGGTGAAATATGGTGGGAAAAAATGAGTCTGCTTATGGTGGTGCTCTCTCCACCGGGGAGGACAACTCCATCGCTGTGAGCAACCACATCAGGGTCGCGTGTAGGCAAAACTTCACAGTCAAGACCGAGTTTATCCCCAGCCTTCTTCAGAGTGTTTACGTGTTCTTCTACATCTCCCTGATATCCCACAACGGAAACACGCATTACACTCCTCTGGTCTGCATCCTCTCGTCTTCTGGCAGCTGGAGGACATCAAGACCCTTCATGGCGTCTCCCAGGCCCTTGGATATTTCGGCAATAATCTTGGGATCGTCGTAATGGTGGACGGCTTCTACTATGGCTCTGGCGAATTCTTTGGGATTATTGGATTTGAAAACTCCTGAGCCAACAAAAACACCGTCTGCTCCCAGTCTCATCATAAATGCTGCATCTGATGGTGTGGCCACTCCTCCGGCTGCAAAATTGACCACAGGCAGTCTGTTATACTTTTTAACCTCATCCAATTCCTTGTGAATACCATCGATGATGTTCTGAAGAGTATAATTTTCAAATACAATGTCTTTGAGGCTTATTTCCCCTCCGAAACCGGATTCTTCTCTGGTTGTCTCCAGCAATCTGGTATAGGAGTTGGCGTAATGCTTTGCCATCTCATAGGTCTCCTCCTCGTTAAGCTCTCTGAGGGTAGCGATAGTTCGGTTGATGATCCTCATGTGTTTTACCGCTTCTACCACATTGCCTGTACCTGCTTCGCCTTTGGTTCTTATCATGGCAGCGCCTTCCCAGGTCCTTCTCACACCCTCTCCCAGGCTTCTGGCACCGCAAACAAATGGAATGGTGAATTTGCGTTTATCCACATGGAAGAAAACATCTGCGGGGGTCAATACCTCGCTCTCGTCTATCATGTCCACACCCAGTGATTCCAGGGTGTAAGCCTCAGTTACATGCCCGATCCTGATCTTTGCCATTACAGGAATGGTTACAGAGTCAATGATCTCCTGAATGATCTTGGGATCAGCCATTCTGGCTACTCCGCCAGCTTCTCTGATATCTGCGGGTACTTTGTGAAGAGCCATTACCGCAACAGCGCCAGCATCTTCAGCTATAGCGGCCTGCTCGGCGTTGGTCACATCCAAAATGGTTCCACCTTTTTGCATTTTGGCAAATCCTCTCTTGATCAGTTCAGTTCCATGTTTGAGTTTATCCAGTTCCATCTCTGTCACCATTTTCATCTGAATTCTCGGAGTTTAAAACTTTGCTGGTGGTATCTAAAAGCCAGCAGTTATCACTCCAATTCTCGTGGGTCGGTTATTTCCCCTTTTACTGCTGTTGCTGCAGCAGTGGCAGATGAGGCGAGATATATCTCTCCTTCCGGATTGCCCATTCTTCCTTTGAAATTCCTGTTGGCAGTGGACACACAGACCTCGCCATCAGCAAGAATACCCATATGAATCCCTACACAGCAGGCGCATCCGGGTGGAGAGATAAGACCACCTGCCTCCATTATGGTCTTCAAATAGCCCAGATCCATAGCTTTGATGTAGATCTCTCTGCTTGCAGGCCCCACGATCAACCTGCTCTTGACCTTTCGGTCCTTGAGTATCTCGGCTGCTTTCTCGATATCTGAAAGTCTTCCGTTGGTGCAGGTCCCGATGAACACCTGATCCACTGGAGTTCCCGCAACTTCACCTATTTCCGCAGAGTTGTCAACGTTGTGGGGTTTGGCGACCATGGGCTCCATATCGGATACGTCGAAGTTGTACTCTTTCTCGTATTCAGCGCCATTGTCCGGCTGAACTTCTCTGAACTGATTTTCTCTCCCTCTCTCCACCAGAAATTGGCCAGTTATACGGTCGGCTTTGAATAAACCCACCTTGGCTCCGCACTCTACAGCCATGTTGGAGATGGTGAACCTACCGTCCATGGACATAGAATCCGCTGCTGACCCTTGGAACTCCAGAGCCTTGTAGGTAGCACCATCCACTCCTAGTTCACCAATTATTTTGAGAGCAAGGTCCTTGGGGTAGACACCTTCAGGAAATTCTCCTTCCAGGTCCATCCTATAGGTCTCAGGAACTTTGAACCAGTTCTTACCCAGGACTGCTGCAACCGCAATATCCGTAGAGCCCATACCAGTGGCAAAAGCTCCCAGAGCACCATAAGTGCAGGTATGAGAATCAGCACCAACAACCAGCTCACCAGAGTTAACATGCTTCTCCACCATCAACTGATGGATTATACCTTCTCCTGGAGGATTGAAATCCGCACCAATGCTTTCCGCAAACTCCTTTATCATTTTCTGGTCATTGCTGAGCTCTTTTCTGGGAGAGGGAGCAGCATGGTCCACAAAAAAGTGGGTCCTTTTAGCGGCTTGAATTTCTTTATCCAGCTCCCTCATCTGATTTATAGCTAAAGGAGCGGTTCCATCCTGTAAAGCTATTTGATCAATATGAGCAATTACGATCTCTCCTGCATTAGCGGTTTCACCGCTCTTGTTAGAGAGTATTTTTTCAGCTATGGTCTTATCGGAATCCATGTTGAAATGGATAATAGAACAATTTAAAATATTTTTCACCCTCCACCCCCTATAAAGGATGAGCTGTTTTGTGCATCAAGCTTTACTTCACATGACCTGTTCATAACAAAACCACTGCTCATCCGCAACCTATAATAAAAGCAGGGTTGCAGAAAACCCATGGATAAAGATGTCAATAACATTCATTCTATGCCAGCGCATAAAAATCAAATACTTGTTGTAGGGCTGCTGCCTTTTGATTCAGGGAAAACCAGTATGGCATGCTCCCTTATATCTGAGGCAAGAGAGAGGGGATATGATGTAGGGGTAAGTAAGCCCTTAAGCTCTATGAGCGGTTGGTACCAGCACAGTTGTGTTGATAGGAGCATTGACTATGGTAAACTTATCGGCAGTGACATCTACAAACTCCATGAGGCTGCTGCCAGCTCTGACCCCATAGAGCATGAAGCTCCTGTGGTCTCCCTACTCATGCCCCCCGACCCGGAGAGGGTTGAATGGGAGAGCAAGGAGTATCTGGGGATGAACCTCCCCTCACAGCTGGTGGTCATCAGAGTGACCAATATGAAAGGGACCAAGCACTATTATGTTCCCCCTAATGCCGAGAGGCTTACGAATACCATGAAAGAAGAGGTAAGAAAGGTCGTGGATTCTGTGGAAAACCCTGTAGAAGCTGACCTGGAGTTCGTCAATGAACTACTGTTCAACTCTTATGTCATTGCAGACGAATTTCTGAAAAGCGTTGCGGACAAACATGATCTCATGATAGTGGAATCCTACAACAATGCGGCAGCACCCACTGCAAAATCCCTTAATACCCGGTCTGTTATAGCAATTGCACCCGGAAAAGCCGCCATCTATTCCGGGGAATTATACAGGAAGGCTTTAACTGCCGTATCCTCCATAAAGGAACCCTGGAAAACCACCGCTGAAGAGATATTGAAGTTAATGCGGCCCTTTAAGACTATAGAGCTAAAACCATCTTCATCTGAACGAATCTCTTTTGAAGGGATACTTGACTCCATTGTGAAACTAAATGAGTCCTGACTGCTTTAAAACCTCTCAATCACTTTTACTCCGTAAGCCCCGTTGGGGTTGGCCTGTCCTATAAACAATTTCGTGAACTCTTTATGTGTCCCTAATTTACTGTTGTTTTTTTTAATAATAAATCTGAGATACACAGCCAGCCTTTGGGTCATATGAGTGAAACTGACAACATTTTTATAACATGGCCTTTAATTATGTTTGGGGGTATCCAAGATGCTCATAGAAGCTCCTCGCAGTGCAGAAATTTTGGGCTCAGTAAAAATTTACGATGTCCAAAAAGTGCTGAAGCTCGAATCAGAAGGGATCGAAGACACCTTACTCCATTCTATTTCCAACGAGGAGATCGAGAGCGTACTCGAGAGGATGCTGATCGTAATACCAGTTAAAGATGAAAAGACCAACTTATTAGAGGGTGTGCTGAGAGCCATCCCCAAAAGATGTCATGTCGCCGTGGTATCCAACAGCTGCAGAACAGGTAAGAACATCTTCAAGATGGAAGAAGACATAATAAAGAGGTTCCACAAGCTGACCAAGCACCCCATCATGCTCATCCACCAGAAAGACCCTGGATTAGGTCTTGCATTTAAAGAGACCGGCTACCCACATATTATTGACGTCGATGGTTTGGTGAGAGACGGTAAAGCCGAAGGAATGATAACCGGCCTGGCACTTGCCAAAGCACTTGGGAAAGATTATATAGGATTTATCGATGCCGACAACTACTTCCCGGGAGCAGTCAATGAGTATATCAAGGATTATGCTGCTGGCTTCTGCATGTGCGAGTCACCCTACACCATGGTAAGACTGCACTGGAGACACAAACCCAAGATCGTCAAACGCAAGCTTTACTTCAAGAAGTGGGGAAGAGTGTCGGAGACGACCAATAGATACCTCAACTCACTGCTGACCAACCAGACTGGATTCGGAACCGACATAATAAAGACAGGCAACGCCGGAGAGCACGCCATAACAATGGAACTAGCAAACATAATGCACTACTCCACCGGATACTCAGTCGAACCATACCAGTTCATCTACCTACTAGAAGAATTCGGAAAAGGAGAATCCAGATATACTGACGCATCAACAACCGGGATAGAGGTACTCCAGATCGAGACCCTGAACCCCCACCTGCACGAAGAAAAAGGCGAAAAACACGTCAGAAGCATGATAATGGACTCCCTCTCAACCATATACTACAGCAGCCTATGCAACAAAGAACTAAAACACCAAATAGAAGAAGAACTCATAAACCACAAAATACTAGAACAAGACAACAAGATAAAAAGAAATGAATGCATGCCCGTAATAGAAAACATAGACGGAACAAGATTCATGGAAGTCCTGGAAGAGAACTCAGAGACCGCATTCAATTTTGTGTGGGGTCTAGTGAGCAGAGAATTAGATTAAAGTCATAGATTCCGATAAGACCAGACCCTACTGAAACCGCAACGCTTAACCATAAATTTGATAAACAACTCAGAAACAGAAAATAGATAATAAGGGAATAGATAATAAGGGCTCGTGGTCTAGGTGGTTATGACGTCGCCCTGACACGGCGAAGTTCGCCGGTTCGAATCCGGCCGAGCCCACTACCCATTTATTTTCCAATGATTATCAATTCAAGCCTCATGCTTTAGCTTGAGGTATTTTGTCTGATAACGGATTGGGAGTTCATTATTTAAACCTACCTCCTTCTCGTTTCCCTCAATTGTTCCAAGGCTTTTTTTAAAATTAGTTCTCCGTATACAGTTGACCAACCTACCTCTCTAATTCAGCGACTTTGGAATCATCCTTGCACGCCACTCCATTCCCTCGGAATTTATAATATAGCTGAGATCTTGAACTCTATGGTAAACCTTCTTCGTTGCTTACCCATCATACACCCCTTTTGTCTCATAGCTTAACCACTTGTCCATTTTAGGGGTGCACTTCAACCTCATTATTATTTATTTTAAAAAATTTATTTTAAAAAAGCTAAACAAGAAACGAGAAGAAAAATGGTTTATATCTTTCAATCGTACATGTGTTTGTGACCTTAAAAGATGTTATTCCCAAATCTAAAATGATTGCATTCCTACTCCTATTTATCTTAGTTCTAACCCTGCTTTTCTCTGGTTGCTCACAGGCTGGTGAAGGCGAATTTTCGAGCAATAACAGCCTAAACAACTTCCTTAACAAATCCAATGATAATTCTTTCCCAACCAGGCAAGGGGTTATGGATGAGCTGTATGAGTTTGGAGAAGAACCGGAGAACTTCTCTATAAGCTCTCTATTTGGACTCGATAATATTGATTATAACATCAATAATCTAACCCAGAGGTTGCCCTGGGTAGAAGTCTTCCAGTAAAACCCCAATAAATCCGAACCCCCCATTAAAGATAATTATAACTAAATTTCGAGTTTCGATTCGAATTTCGAAAGAATTATATCGTATCACTTATTGATTATCCATGAGGAGTCGCCCTTCGGGACAAAAGTAGTAATCGCTATTCTAAGTTATCTACCATTATTCCTGACCATTCCATTGCATCATTTATTTTTATCGTAGGACCAGTTGTAGAGCTCGCAATGATGACCAATGCTTTTTAGTGCTTCTATGGTCCATGTGGAGAATAATTCTTTCACATCTTGGTAGAAATCGGTCTCCTCTGATCTCTCTACAGGTACATGTGGTTCTAAGCAAGTTACTGTCACTCTTGTCTTTCCTACTTTAAAGTTCTCTTCGAACTCGATTGAGGGCCTGTAATATTGGATCAGACCACTGCTGTATAGTATCCCTCTTTTTAACTTTTGTTGGTCTTCTTTGGAGAGGTTGGGTTTCACCAGGAACTCGAACCTGAGCCCACCCGGTTTGACCAGGACCTCCGGAGGAAAATCCATATCGTTATCTAATTCTTCTTCTGTAGAATTCCTTGGCTCATTTGCCCCGTACTCAAAGTTGTTCTCTTCCTTTCTTTTGGTGAACCTGTCTAGAAATCCCACAATAATGGAACATCAACGCGACCTTAAATCTTGTGCTGAAGTTTCATCATAATTCCCATACTCTTTCTATCCGGGCATAAACTCAAACTTGTTTTGGTTTCACATATTTATCTGGGGCATAAAGATGATATAAGAGTTAAATAAACATAGATTAAGAAAGTTGTTGTGAATGGTGATCAAATTTGGAAGCAAATTTAAAGGTAAATCAGGCTTATCCGAGTGACTCGGGGAGAGGGGTAGCAAGACTGGACCCTGAAGCAATGCTGAACCTCAAAATATCCCCAGGGAATATCATAAAGATAGTTGGAAAGAGGGAGACCGTTGCCAAGGTGTGGAGAGCTCCCAAGAGGGATTGGGGCAAAGGCATATTACGTATCGACAGGTTCGTAAGAGAGAACACCGGCTCTGGTATCGGTGATGGAGTTAAAGTTGAAAGAGTGGAGCCGGAGTCCGGCAGAACGGTTACTATCGCCCCTCTGAAAAAGATGGACTTCAAAGTTTATGGGATGGATATTGGGGAGTACTTAAAGCATCAATTACTGAAAAGACCCTTGATCGAAGGGGATATAATTCCCGTTATAGGCTCTCCAGCTTTATCTGGTTTCGGAAAGCACGGCCAGGGTCATGCCCAGCTTTTTGTGGCCGTTAAAACGGATCCTAAAGGCCCGGTCTTTATTGATGAATCTACTAGAATAATCTATAGAGATGAGCCTGCAAAAGGGTTCGAGAGAATGGGTAAGGCAGGGATCACTTATGAGGATATCGGGGGTCTGAAGGAAGAGCTCCAGAAGATAAGGGAGATCGTTGAGCTTCCTTTAAAGTATCCTGAGATCTTCCAGAGATTGGGTATCGATCCTCCCAAGGGAGTAATGCTCACCGGCCCACCTGGAACGGGTAAGACTCTCATCACTAAAGCTGTAGCCAATGAGATCGGAGCTTCATTCTTCACCATAAATGGTCCGGAGATAATGAGCAAGTTCTATGGTGAATCGGAGCAGAGATTGAGAGATATTTTTGAAGAAGCCAGAGAGAATTCACCTTCCATAATACTTATCGACGAGATAGATGCGCTGGCACCCAAAAGAGATGATGTGACAGGAGAAGTTGAAAGGAGAGTTGTTGCTCAATTGCTGGCTTTAATGGATGGTCTGGAAGAAAGAGGCCAGGTAGTGGTCATAGGAGCGACCAACAGAATTGACGCTGTAGATCCTGCCCTTAGGAGGCCGGGAAGGTATGATAGGGAGCTGGAGATCGGAGTACCTGATCTGGATGGTAGAAAGGAGGTTTTGCAGGTCCATACCAGGAACATGCCTCTGGAACCCGAATATGGTCGAGAAGAAGTGCTGGAGTCGCTGGAAAGAGTAAAAAATAACCTCACTAAGGAAACAGAAGGGTCAGAAGCAGAAAAAGAGCCATCTGAGTCCATGGATTCGGTGATAGAAAAGGTAAAGAATGCCGAAGATGGGGATGTGACAGGTATTGTCCACTTGCTTCCTTCGAGCGCTTTTGCCGAGCTCAAGAGACAGAACATCAAGAACATGCTCAGAACGATCAGTGAGCAGACCCACGGGTTTGTGGGGGCTGACATCGAGTCTCTGTGCAAAGAGGCTGCCATGAAGGCGCTCAGACGTTACTTGCCCCAAATAGACCTTGAAAATGAAGAAGTTCCTACAGAGGTCCTGGATTCCATTAGGGTTACAATGGATGATTTCAAGGAATCACTTAAGGAGATCGAGCCTTCGGCCCTGAGAGAAGTTGTGGTAGAAGTTCCCATGGTCTCGTGGGAGAATGTGGGTGGTCTTGATGATGTAAAGCGAGAAGTCGTGGAGACTGTGGAATGGCCTCTGCGTTATCCGGAGAAGTTCAAGAAGTTCGATATCCGACCTCCTAGAGGGGTCCTACTTTATGGTCCTCCCGGTACCGGTAAGACTCTCATCGCCAAGGCTGTAGCCAACGAGACAAATGCCAACTTCATAACCGTCAAGGGCAGTGAGCTCTTGAGCAAGTGGCTGGGAGAAAGCGAAAAAGCAGTAAGAGAGATATTCAAGAAAGCAAAACAGGTATCGCCTTGCATAGTATTCTTTGACGAGCTGGACGCAACAGCCCAGACGAGAGGGACCGGTGAGAGCAGTCGAGCAGTTGAGAGGGTTGTGAATCAGTTGCTTATAGAGATAGACGGTCTCGAAGAGCTGGAGGACGTGATGATAGTAGGAGCCACTAATCGCCCGGATATTCTGGATAAGGCATTGTTGAGACCAGGAAGATTCGACAGACTGGTTTTCGTGAGAGCGCCGGGCAGGACGAGCAGAAAAGCAATAATAAACGTCCACCTGAAGGGTATGCCAGTAGCAGAAGACGTGGACCTGGAAGAACTTGCCGATATCACCGAAGGTTATGTGGGAGCGGATATCGAGGCTGTCGCCAGAGAAGCTGTCATGCTCGCCTTCAGAGAAGATATTGATACAGAAGAGATTGAAATGAGGCACTTCATGGATTCACTGAAGAAAGTGAGACCGAGCGTTGACGAATCGATCATCAACTTCTATGGAAGCTTCGAAGAGAGAATGAAGTCGGAGAGCACGAAAGCCACTAGCACGTTCATGGGATACGGCTAAAAAACCTTCTATTATTTTTCTTTAACCTTTTTAGAAATAATTATAAAAAATAAAAAAAGATGAGGAGCGTTTTACTGCTTAAGAGCTAGCTTGACGTCTTCTGCTTTAACGGTCTTCCTGCCAGAGTGCCTTGCAATATCGGCAGCTTTTCTGGCGACATCTGAGGCATAGTCTTCTAATGCCTCAACCATTTTCTTGTTAGCAGCTTCGCTAACTCTTGCCGCTCCCGCTTTTCTTATCAACCTATCAATAGGTGCGGTTGGTATTCCAGCCATTTACAATCACCTCCTCTTATATCTAAAGCTGTAATTTAAAATATAAATAGCTTTTGGCTCGAGGTAGGTTTGGATTGCTTGTAATTTGGTTTGAAGGCATTAAATGTGCAAGTAGTTGTGTTGAAGTTATTAGTTTAAAACATGGTGAAATTAAGCCTTAAAAGGTTTTTTTAGCCTCTTAAAAGATTTAGCACTCCCCTATTTGTCTCTCACCAACTAAATGCACTCGAAAACAGGAAAAGAAAGTTTCATAGAGCTTGTTACTGTATCAAGTACCAGGGGGTTAAAAGGGTGAAAGAGGAAGTGAATGTAAATGGCCACCCTGAATACCACCCTGGTATATGAACATACTATACCTTGCCTTATTAATCTTTGGTTTTCATCTAAATTTTATTTATATAATAGACCGCGAAACTAATCGTAGGGAACCTGATCGGCTCTCAAACATCTCAACCGTCTTTACATTCTGCTCCGTAAACCGGGACACGGAACTAACCGATCATATTGCGCAGCTCGGAAATTTCTTCCGACTCCTCTTTATGCTCTTTGAACGAACTCTTCACAAGTTCCTTTGCTCTCTCAACGATCTCTTTCCTTTTGTGCTCTACAAATTTGGTTCTGGTTATCTCAGTCGTCCATATCTCAGCTTTACTTGGTCCAATTTTCTCAATTGTCTCCAGGACAGCTGCTAAAGTGGCTGTCTCTACTTTGTCCAGACTTGTGGGGACTTCGATCTCTCCATGGGTTTTCCCGCTTTCGTTGTTGGTCCCAACCTCTATCCTTCCTACCTTACCTTTTTCCTGAAGCTCTCTAAGATCAAGCTCTTTACCCAAAAGCTCTTCAGTTTGTCCAAATATAGCACCGACAACATCAGAACTTTCTACTGACCCCTCCACAGTGAATTGGGAGCGTATCAAGTATTTATTGCCTGACTCTGCAGAAGTTTCTCCACCCTCTGACCTGCTCATCTATATCACTAGCCTACCTTTTAATTGCTTATGTTAACTATGTCTCACCATTATAAATGTTTTCAGGGTATAAAATAGCTTTTCCCACCAAAAACCTCCATCTTGTTCCCGGCTCCCCAACTTAACCACCACTTTTTATGGAATTCGCCAAACATTGTTCTCTCTTCTTCTATTTCCTCAGGAAATTACTGACATCCTCAAAGTACCGTTTAAACTGATCATCTTACCGTTAAACTGATCATCTCCATTTAATCTAAATAAAATACTGAATGGTGGAGGTGGGTTTTTTCTTGGTCCTTACATAACAACCTCATGTGAATTGGGGTAAAGGACGGTGGATAGTAATGATTATAGCCATTGTGCATACGAAACAGAGGGGGAATAAAGTAAGTCAGCCTTAAGGTAAATCCTCCCATCGGAAAGTAATTCAGTGTTTCGAAGATGTTGATCGCGTCAATAATTGAGCGGAATGAGATTACTAAAGAAAAATGTGTTCAGGGTTTCAGGGAAAAGTTTACATTGTATGCGGTAGTACAATTTAAAAATAAGGGGGGTTGAATGATGAAAATAGTTGCAGGAAGCATTCTAACTGGTCTGAGTTTACTGGCTCAGGTGGTGAATGAGTGGGCGAGCCATTTCTTCTTTGCCGCATTCAATTTAGCGAAAGGAATGAGCCTTGAAGGTGCAGGCACTTTTTCTCCAGGTCCGTATACTGATCCAGCTGCTGTCCAGATATTTGTGGGAACCAGAGTTATTATCTGGGTTCTAATGGCAGTAGGAATAGGATTGATGGCCTGGGGAATAAAGGAGGAGAAGTGAAGTTTTGAGATGCATTCTTGAACATTTTGGCTTCTCTGATATGAAAACCTTATTTTCCATTCGATTAATAGATCAATAGAGATCTGGAGGACCTTACAGTCTATTGGCTGTACAGCGATATGCTCACGAAGTTCGCAATTGGTTTTTATTGAGTATTAAAATAGTAATTATAATGTATTGGCTCATAGTTACAGTATCTCAAGATAAACTTATTAACTATAACAAAGTAATTATTAAAAAATAAGTGATTTGTATGGGAAAGCTGATATTCGTACAGGTAAAGATCCCTGAAGAGATCCTTGAGAGGCTAAAAAGGAAAACAGAGGAATCTACAACCAAAGAAGCTCTTTCTGAAGCGATAAATCATTATATTAATTGTTTCATGGCTGAAAAAGAGGATAAAGCCAATAACCAGAAAGGAGGTAAAAAGAGATCTGGAAGAGATCCCATGTATCTCGAACACCTCTTAAACCAGAAAGAATAATTTCATGTTCTTTTTTTAAATCACGCAACCCTCTTTGGCGAAAACCGCCAAATTCGGTTTTTTAAATAATAAATGATCTAATACTCTTGAAATTAAGTTAATTAATAAAGAAGGAAAAATAGATATATTATGAGAGACCGAACAATTTGTGAAGAGGGTTGGATAATAATGTGGAAGGTAGTGTTCTATTATCATTTTGAGGGGTGGTAGTTTGGTTTCTTTGGGCGAACCTTTGTATTACATAGGGATAACCCCAATGCAGATAATTATAGTTCTAGTAATTCTTGTATTGGGCTGGATAGTAATAAAATTAATTGTTTCAGCGTTTAAGAAGAGCTTGAAGAGGATTAAACTGTCTGAGATTATAATCGATCTTCTGGGTACGTTTTTCAGTGCTTTGCTCTACGTGATGCTCATACTTCTGGCTTTAAGTACTCTGGGAATTGTTACAGGTTCAGTAATAATCGGATTGTCGGCTATAATAGGTCTAATTCTGGGCTTCGGTTTGCAGGATACCATTACAAATCTGGCGTCCGGGATCTGGATAGCTGCACTTAAACTGATCGATAAAGGGGAATTTGTTGAGGTTAGCGGAGAGACCGGAACGGTTAGTTCAGTAGGTATAATGGCTACCGACCTTTTGACCCTGGATAACAAGTTAATAACTATCCCCAACAAGCTCATATGGAACGACACCATAACCATTTACAACAGGATGCCCATCAGAAGGGCCGATGTCAATGTGGGGGTGGCCTATGGTACAGAACTGGATAGAGCCGTTCAAATAGCTATGGACCTCATGAAGGACCATCCTAATGTTTTGAGCGACCCCGCTCCTGCAGTTGTTATTTTAGAACTTGGGGACTCATCGATCAACCTACAGCTGAGGGCCTGGGCTAAGAAGGATGACTGGTGGAACGTCTTCCTCGATCTGACAAAGGAGATCTACGAGGCATACGAAAGAGAAGGGATAACGATCCCGTTCCCACAAATGGACGTCCACCTCAAGAAGGAATAAAACTTTCTTCTATTTTTTGGATGTACATATAGTACTGACCACAGGAAACTTGGGAACAAGTTCCAACATTGTTTAAGGAATTTATATAGGAGTAAATCCAATATGAAGTTGTACTATCACGAAGTGATGCCACAAGGCTCCAGCACGCTTTCTGGTTTTTATTTTATTTATCTAGCCTCTCCAAAAAACTAATTATTTGTCTGCTGAAATAACCTGTCTTAAGTATAAAGTAGAGGTGATACTCGTGGAGTACACTAAAATTCCGGGACTCAATGTTAGATCTAGCAGAATAGGGCTGGGAACCTGGGCCATAGGTGGCTGGATGTGGGGAGGCACAGATGAGCAGAAATCCATTGACACCATCCACTCGGCTCTGGATAAAGGAATAAACTTCATTGATACCGCACCCGCTTATGGCTTTGGATTATCAGAAGAGATCGTTGGTAAGGCTGTTGAGCAATACGGCAATAGAAAAGACCTGCAGATAGCTACCAAGGTGGGGATCGATTGGGACGAAAATGGAGAGGTTTTCAGGAACGCCAGCAGGGAGCGCATCTTCAAAGAAGTGGAAGACTCTCTTGAAAGACTGCGAATGGACTACATTGACGTTTACCAGGTCCATTGGCCCGACCCCCTAGTTCCTATAAAGGAGACCGCAGAGGCCATGAAACAGCTATACGATGAAGGCAAGATCAAAGCCGTGGGTGTCAGCAACTTCTCACCTCAGCAAATGGATGAATTCAGAGAGGTTGCTCCCGTCCACACCTGTCAGCCGCCTTATAACCTATTTGAACGAGAGATCGAGGATGATGTTCTGCCTTACTGCCGTGAGAACAATATTGTCCCCCTGACCTATGGAGCACTATGTAGAGGACTGCTCACAGGTAAAATGAAACCGGACACTCATTTCGAAGGTGATGATTTGAGAAAAATGGATCCCAAGTTCCAGCCCCCTCGCTACCGGCAATACCTGGAAGCTGTTAACAAGCTGGACGAATTCGCTCAAAACTACGATAAAATAGTTCTTCACCTTGCAGTGAGGTGGATTTTGGACAGAATAGAAGACGGAATAGCCTTGTGGGGCGCAAGAAAACCGCAGCAAATTGACCCTGTGAATGAAGTGATGGGATGGAAACTGGATCACGATGCTCTGCAGAACATCGATTCCATCGTTGAAGAGACCATCAAAGACCCCACAGGTCCGGAGTTCATGGCCCCTCCTGCAAGAGAGTGAATAAAAATAAGTATAGGGAATAAAGATGGAAATAGAATAAGAATAGGATTAGGTTAGGAGTGGTTTTATGAAGGTCGGTTTTATCGGACTGGGCCATCTGGGTAAACCTATGGCCAGGAACCTGATTTCTCAAGGAGCAGATGTTGTTGTTTGGAATAGGACCAGGAAAAAGGCTGAAGACCTCGGTGTGGAGATAGCTCAGAACCCTGCAGACTTAATGAATAAATCTGATATCGTGTTCCTTAACCTCACCGACAGCAAGGCAGTAGAATCAATAATGGTGTATGAAGATGGTCTTCTTCAGGGTGATTGCGGGGGCAAGATAATAGTGGACACTACTACCAACCACTTTGAAGAGGTGGAGAAGTTCTCCAAGATTTTCAAAGAGAATGAAGCTCACTATCTGGAGACGCCGGTGATCGGGAGTGTTATACCTGCTTCCCAGGGAACTCTTACGGTACTGGTCAGCGGTGACAGAGAGGTCTACGAAAGGGCTTCGCCATATCTGGAAATGATCGGGGAGCCAGTCTTCTTTTTGGGAGAGCCGGGGCTGGCTACCAGGATGAAGCTGATAAACAATATGGTCCTGGGCTCTCTAATGAGCACGCTTGCGGAAGCACTGGTGATCGGTGAAGAAGCAGGTATGGACAGGGAAAAAGTGCTGGACATCCTTTCGGCAGGTGCTGGCGACTCTAAAATACTCAACGCCAAGAGAGAAAAACTGCTTAAAGAGGACTTCTCCACCCATTTCAAAGCATCACTCATCTACAAGGACCTTCATTACCTCCAGGATCTGGCCAGGGAGATGAAAATGCCTCTATTCACAGGTACTATCGCCAAAGAGCTTTTCGGCATTACCCTGTCAAAAGAAATGGAAGACTCGGACTTCTCCGCAGTTTATAAAGCCCTTAAGAAATAGTGATCATTTTTTCTTTCTTAGAGGTTTTCAATCGATTTATCTGGGTAATTTAGCGGACGTCTGGTTTTATGTCCAGGATGGGTGTTCCATCCAGCATATCCAGCCTCTTGACGCGGATGATATTGTCTTTTACATCGAGCACTTCTAAAATCGATAGGCCAATGGGATTTGGTCTCATAGGTGAACAAATGCTGAAAACCCCGTACTCTTTACCTCTGTGGGGAGGGGTTTGACGCAGGAAGGAGGGGTTGAATTGGGGGCTTTTGTGGAAATGAAAGATCACTACGATCTGCTCTCCCGGTTTTATGTCCTTCATCCCTTCTAAATACTCTTCATTGATGATGAGCTTTCCTTCAACATCTGATATAGTAAAGTGACGTGGAACCTCGCTGGCATCCGTTTGTACGTAACCGATCGGTTTCAGTTCAATACTAATGTTATCACCGTCGTATCCGTCGTCAATATCCAATAATGATCCCCTATTATATGACATTATTGTTACTTTACTCTGATGCCCGAAGCCTTAGACGCGATATATAACGCCCCTATTATATGACATTATTGTTACTTTACCCTCACTTAAGTAACTAACCATAAACTAAGGACTAAGGACTGAGTAACCAATTAGGATTTAAGGACCGTGCACCATTTTTTGAGTTGTATTAAAATGCTAACCTTTAACTAGAACATTAATCAATTATTCCTTTGAATTATTGTTATTTTTTTGAATAGTGGCGGGAAGTACTTCAATGGCTTCATATGCAACTGGAGAAACAACAGAAGTTAGAACAAAACCGAATAATTTTTATAGCATAAATTGAACTTGAGTTATCGGAGAGGCCTACCTTTTCCGACCCCGAACCCCCCCAAATTCGGTTTTATCCCACCCCCCGGCCTCTCCTTATCATTAATTCATCTTTCCACAAAGGCGACATTTTTTTGCTCATTCTTCAACCAGGGTCGTATCGTCATCAGAATATGGAGGATGGCAAAAGCACAGCAGTCTGAGTTGGCCATCACCTATGTTCTTTATCCTGTGTTTGCTGCCCGGTGGGATCAAGACGGTCTGGTCCCTGGTGACCATCCGGTCCTCTCCCTCGATCTCCATTAAACCCTCACCCTCTAGAATGTAGTATATCTCCACAGCCTTTTGGTGCAGATGGTATTCAGCCGATTGACCGGGCTTCAGGCTCGCCTCAGCAAGACTGACATTTTCAGAGTGGTAGTATTCCCTTATCTCGGAACCATCCTTGGTGATAAAAGCCTCGATCTCATTCCTATCAAGAACTCTCATAAATAGCGGACTTAAAGGACATTAATCTATTTTTTCTAAAATTCGATTTTTTGATCAGGCCCGTCCTTCAGCCTTTCTATGAACTTCAAACCTTGTCAAACCTTGAAGCTTTTTTACTTCTTTTTACTCTTCTTTCCCATTTTTCCTTTCCCCGTGGAAGCTTCTTCTGGTACTGAGTTTTTTTCTTCCTTCGCTTTATCCCCTTTTTCTTCCCCGGCGAGCGTCATGGCCAGATCGTGGTAGCCTCTGGAGTTGCTGGTGAGTGGTTCTTCAGGTCTCTTAAGGTCCACGATTTCTTTAAAGTTCTTATTGAACTCATCAAAGACTCCTGGAAGGGTGGAGCCACCGCCAGTGATCACCAGATTCTCCACTATGGAAGTAGAAACTCCTTCAAGCATCATTTTGGTCCTGTTGGATATCTTCTCCACCCAGGACTTCATTAATGCCTGGTAATCATCGATTACGTCGTTATGGGATACAGAGATCCTTTTGCCGCTTCTTATTCTACCAATTTCGTAATCCTCGGTGGTCAGCAATTTTGTCATTTCTTCAGGGGTAAGGCTAACCCCCACATTGTTCCTGATAGTCAATTCCAGGTTCTCATAGAGCCTATCTACACCTATGAGCATTGTGTCTCCTTTGAGGTACTCCATATGGCTCAAAGCGACAATATCGGTCGTTCCAAATCCGATATCAATACAAACTCCAGTATCGATCCCCATATGGGCCATTGTGCCTACTGGTTCGGGGAAAAGAAATGCTTGTGCGCTTAATTGATCTTCAAGGGTCCTGGTAAGCTCTTCCCTTTCTCTCTTGGACGACTTTACGGGCAAACCAGTAGAGACTACAAGACCGTTCTCTTTACTATCTAATTTTTGTAACGCGTATCTGGCAAGTTCCAGGTAAGAATCGTGCATCAATCTCCCTTCGTGTAAGGGCCTTAGAACTTCAACGTTCTCCATACTCTGGACTATTGCCAATGCATCTTCTCCAATATAAACATCTCTTGTTTCTCCTTTCAAATTCCAATCCTTTTCTTCACTATAAACAACAATACTGGGAAATCTGATCACTTCTTTTCCATTCTTGGTAGCTTTAGTGTAATTGGTTCCGATGTCCAATCCAATGATGTTCATGGGGTGAGATATATCGTTTTTTTATTAACCTTTTGGTGGTTCGCTCGTACACCATTTGTTTAATGCGATGATGCTTGAGGCAAAAATATATTAGTTTAAGGATAGATAATCCCTAACAAATGAAAGTAGATGCTATAATCTCAAAACTGTTCGCCATGGGCGCAGATCTGAGCACGAGAAATGCAGTACAAAGAGCTCTGTCACTCATCTCCGAGGATGGCGACCTCGTCGATCATATTTATATTGCCGTAAAGAATAGAGCATACTATGAAAGTTTCTCCAAAATACCTTTTCACAAAAGGGCTGTGTTCCTTCCAGCATGCCTCAGGGACAAGAACTGTGAAGCTGATCTCACTGAGGAAGGCTATGTATGTCAAAAATGCGGAAGATGTGTGATTGCAGAAATAACTGAAAATGCTGAGAACCTGGGATACAGAGAGATATACATTGTCCCGGGCGGTAGTCTGGTTTCCAAGGTCCTTAAAGATAGGTTAAGAAAAGGAAAAGTTGAGGGTGCTGTGGGAGTAGCGTGCCACACAGAGCTCGCTGAAGCCAGCGAAAAGCTTTCTATGTGGAAGATACCCCACCAGTGCGTCCCTCTTTTGAAATCCGGTTGCGTTAACACTATGGTGGAGTTCAACGAAGTCAAGTACGTCCTGGAGTTGGAGGAGAACAACCTATAGACGGCTAAATTCACTAAATATCATTCAGTAATATTTTCGGATCTAACACAGGAATCTAAATAAGTATTGAGCATCAGATATCCCTTTTATGACCGGTGAAGAGCTCTGGTCGAAAGGATCGGTTCTCATTGGCTAAGGAGAACAGATACGGGTAGTTGTTTTTCAAGTAGCTTCAGAGAAATGCTCTTCGGAATCAACCATCCTCACTATAAGCTCTTCTCTTATCTCTTCCGGCCCGGTTCGGCATCCGAAAATATCACCAGTGCTTTAATACCAACTCACTGAAAAAAGCTCCAGTGACCATATTCAGTTTTTTTAAGCCCATCCCAGCAGAATCTGCCAGCGGTTACTGGCAGTAAAAAATATATTCCTGGGGTATTACTGGAGTAATACCAGAAGAGTCTATAGAGATGGAGGTTTTAATATGCCCAAAATAACAGTGGAAATCCCTCAGCATTTGCTCGACGATATGGATCATCATGTGGGAGCAGGTAAAAAGTTCGTTAACCGATCCGATGCCGTTAGAACAGCGATCAGAAAGATGCTGGATCTGATGGACAGGATCGATGAGAAACACGGAAGAATGGTCGTAAAAGAGGAAGGAGAGAACGAGGAGATATAAGAGGAGTAATTCATGCTGGAATTGGTCATTTTATGGATAATAATAACTCTGGCAGCGTGCAGTACGGTCGCTTTCATTGGAGAGAAAATGGGTCCGGGAATAATTGTAGGGACTTTTGCCGGGCTGATCGTTACGGCTCAGATACTTGCCAATAAGATTGTTGTTTTCTGGCAGTTTACTGTTCCTGCCGCTGTCATCGTTTACGCAACCTCATTTTTCCTTACGGATATTCTGTGCGAGTTCCACGGAAAGAAGAAGGCTAAAGAAGCTGTATGGTCTGGATTTCTGGCGTCCATTATCCTGGTGCTGGCTATCGAGATCGCTATCGCATGGCCCTCTGCTGTGTTCTGGGAAGGACAGGAAGCTTTTGCATCCACACTTGGTATGACATGGAGGATCGTGCTGGCAAGCCTGATAGCCTACGTTATATCACAGAACTGGGATGTAAACACCTTCCACCGAATAAAAGAGAGAACAGAGGGGAGACACCTGTGGTTAAGGAACATTGCTTCCACCTCATCCAGTCAGTTCCTGGATACAGTGATCTTCATCACCATCGCATTCTATGGGACAATGCCTGTAATTCCTTTGATAGTGGGACAGTATTTAGTGAAGCTCATGATCGCCGGCATCGACACCCCATTCCTCTACGCGGTGAGATGGACAAAGAACAATGTCAGTTTGCCCAGCTTTGATACCATAAGGCTCTAAATAATGTAGCTGAAGCTGAAATGTAAGCTAAATTTTTAGTCTCCTTCACTTTTTAGTCCTTGAGGCTCGAACATCAAAATATAACACCCGTTGTCGCTTTTAGGACAGTGCTCCACTCCCCGGGGAATGACGACCATTTCGCCTTCACTGAGAGTTATATCTTCATCTACAGTTCGAATGGTTAACTCACCGCTCAAAACATAGAAAAGCTCATCCTCTTCATGGTGTTTATGCCAATGGTATTCTCCTGTGATCAAAGCCATTCTGATGACCTGGTCATTAACTACGGCTACATCGACTTGCTGAAAGGGCTCAGTGATCTCCAGCATCTTGTCTTGGAGATTGATTTTGGGTATCATACCGGGAAATTGGTTATGGTAATATAAAATTCCATTTGTTCAATTATGGACTACCAGTTAATCTCTTGGCGAGATCATTACCCCACTGATTCTTACTATTTGAAGGAAATCCAGTATCCTTATTCTTAACGATCTACTCTTCTTCTGAGAAATCAGGAGAACCTGATTTTCATAAAAATATTCTGGCTTGACGATAAGGAGAGCAAAAATTTAAGTCAACATCATTAGACTTCTCTTAGACCTAATGGTCTTCTTCCTCGGGGGTAATGCTATGGTGGTAGAATCATATCTTTATGAAAAACTTAACGGAGAAGTAAGATGTAAAACCTGCAACCACAGATGCAGGATAAAACCTGATGAGTGGGGCAGGTGCAATATGCGCAAAAATGAGGACGGCGTATTGAATGTCCACAACTACGGCATGGCGTCGTCCATGGCTGTCGACCCCATTGAGAAAAAACCTCTTTTCAACTTCAAACCCGGCACCAACGTGCTATCCTTTGGTACTATAAGCTGCAGCTTTCAATGCCCTTTTTGTCAAAATTTCGAGATAGTCAACGCCGATCTGTCTTTCCCATTTCTGCGTGAACTCACTCCTCAAGATGTTGCCGAGCTCACCCAGTCAAATGGAGCTGATGGAGTTGCCTGGACCTACAATGAACCTGCTATCTGGCACGAGTTCGCTCTCGATTCCAGCAAGCTGGTAAAAGAGAAAGACAAAGACTATTATGTGGTCTATGTGACCAACGGCTATCCCTCGAAAGAATCGATCGACCAGCATGTGCTGGACGCTGCTAATATTGACATTAAAGCCTTCACCGAAAGATTCTACAATAAACTGTGCCACGCCAGGCTGGACAGGGTCCTTGAATCTGCAGAATACATGCACAAAAAAGGAATATTTCTGGAGACCACCTATCTTATCATTCCAGGTGAAAATGACTCTCCAGAAGAGTTAAAGGATTTTGCAGAATGGGTTTACGGGCTGGATAAACGAATTCCAGTGCATTTCTCCAGGTTCCACCCCATGTATAAGATGAGCGATAAGACTTCCACACCAATTGAGACGCTGGAGAAAGCGGTCCAAATAACTAAAGATGTCGGTGTAGAATACGTCTATCTGGGTAATGTGATGGGTCATGAGCTGGAGAACACCTTCTGCCCCAATTGCGGACATATTGTGATCAATAGAGGCGGATTTTCTGTGACCAGGATAGATCTAGAGGGTAAAAAATGCCCTAATTGCGGTTATGAACAAAACGTTATCCTGTAAAAATTTGAAAAGCAGAAAGAGAGCTTGTGGCTGTAAATGGGATCGCTCTAAACGTCCGAGCCGAGATCAGACCCTTTTTCCTTTGACCCTTTTTATGTCGAATTTCCCTTTTTCCGATATGTGCATGGCAGCTAATGTTCCTGCCATTACGGGGTCATTCACCACCAGATCGGAGTATTTGGGAACACTTCCGAACATATTGAGAGCAATAACGGGGATTCCAAATTCTCGTAACCTTTTGATCTCTTCGCTGATCTTTCCTCCCATCAGTCCGCCAGCAAGTATCAGCACCTCTGCTCTATGTAGTCTCGCCACGGCTCTGACAGCTTCTGCCAGCTCGTCTTCTCCGATAACCGGCATGGTATCAATGCTGATGTGCTCTCCTCTCAGATTATGCCTGTCGGCTTCGCTTATGGCGCCAAAAGCTACTTGAGATACCAGAGCACCTCCACCGAAAATGAGTATCCTTTTTCCGAAGACCTTTTTGAAGATCCTCTCTTCCAGAGCTTCAATGATCGTAGGAAGCTGGGACAGACTGTTCAATATCAGCTCAAGGTCTCCTTCTCCTTCTTCAACCTCCAGATATATCAATGCGTTACCCGCGTGCTCACCGCTTTCAATTATAAAGCTCTGGGAGAAAGTGATGTTCCCCCCTTTTTCTGCTACTATACCGGTTATATCCCGAAGAACTCCCACTTCATTCCTGGCAAGGATCTGTATACCCTTTAGATTGACCATATTAAACCCGTTAGAATTTAGCTCCAGTCAGTGTTTTGGTCTCGATCACTCCTTCAATTGAGCGGACCTTACTTACGATCACATCGCTCAACTGCTCAAAATCGGTTACCACCAGCTTGGTTATTAGGTCGTACTCACCGAATAAAGGATAGAGCTCTTCAACCTCAGGAATGGAGGACAAAGTTTCATAGACTTCCTTCTCTCTCTTGGGAGAGACTTTTATAAGGACAAACCCCAGCGCCATTGTATTTAATTTGTAAGAAGCTATAAAAAACTTTTGTATTTGCTGTAGTTAGAAGAATTACTCTAGGATGAATAGGTAGTCTCTTTCATAGAGAACTTTAGAGACTGGTTCAAGGAAGTTTGAGTAATAAGTAGTGGGGACATTTCTGGAAGAAGTCTAAGATTTGAATCAGTTCTGACTTTCATTAACTCTAAGAAAATGGAACAACTTACTTATTTGTAACCAACTGTTGACTGTGAAATTTTCTTGTAAGCATATAATTTGAGAATAAATAAAAGAAAAAAAGTTAGGTTTAACGTCTTCTTAGCTTCTGGTTGAACAAGTACGCATGCTTCACCAATGGACAGTTGCCAATAAATAGCCATATAAGAGATTTGTATCTATCTGGAAGCTTGGAAGGCTAGAAACATTGACTTCCTATTACTTATTTATTCTTACTCAATAAAAAAGAAAGACAGGTATTATTTCTTTTAATGAATAGCTTTCTGCTCAGTCAAGAGAGAGGGCTTATCCCATAGTGTTTTAAGACATCTATGGTATAATTTTACATGTTCCTGAGTTACTTTATCCCATGAAGTTTCCTCAGCATATTGTAGTAAACTCTCATTAAGTCGGTTACTCAATTCGGGATTATTAAGCACATCTCTCAAAGCGAGACTTAGTAAATCATCTTCAGGGTTTAACCTGTAAAAAACGTCTCCAGGGAACTCGTCGAAGTTGATTACATTAGAAGCAATTACTGGCTTATTAGGAGCTACAGTATGCATAATACCAGAAGCAGCGAGGTTGGGAAAAATGCTATTCTCCAAAGTAACTATAACATCGGAGGCATTTAAGTAGTATATTAGTTCTTTATCGGGAACAAATTTGGGAATTATCTGTACCTCAGAACCAACACCAAGCTCTTCAATTAAATGCAGGCACTCATGGAGGTAAGCTTTTCCCTCATTTTGGGGTGAGTGAGGATGAACTCCCCCTACATGGACATAATATATCGGCAATTCATTCTTTAAGTCAGCTACGGCTTTTATTATTTTATCAATGTTTTTTCTCCTTCCCAAGAAGGCGTGAGAAAGAATAATTTTCCGGTCAAGTGGAAGTCCAAGCTTCAATCTTGCCACTTCAGCAGGAATCTGAGGTAAGAGCAATGTGCCATGGGGAATAACCACTATTCTGTCAGGATTTATCTCTTCTTCCTCCACCAGATGCTCTTTGCCTGAAATTTTATGCACAATAAAGTATTGGGCACAGTCCTGCAAGTCAAATTTGTTCCCGGTTTTTACAGTGTGAATGGTAATAATGGTTCTCCCCTCAAACTGTGCAGCTATCTCCCTTAGAGTGTCTCTTAAATTTTTGAATATTCCGTATTCATGCTGGATATGAACTGCATGGGGGTTAAAAGATCGCAACGCCTCCATTAACCTCTGGTCAGGATGATCTCTATTAAAACATCTCACTACCTTTAAATCAGTCTTGAATTCACCCTGAGCATTGCCGATATAATCTTCAGCGAATATTACCACTTCATGTTCTGTGGATAACTCCTGAGCCAGGTGTTCAGAATACGTTGCTATTCCACACTTTACACCGTAAGGAGCTATTAGTGCTATTCTCAATTTAATCCCCTCCTTTCAATATTATCACAATTAAAATTATGAGAATAATATTATGATTTGAATTGTTAATATACTTTTCTATTGGTAAAGAAAGTCATATCTGCTATTAGTTAAAAAGAGCGATAAATCAATCAATCCTATTAGAGTCAAGTATTGACATTAGCTCGCTAGTATCTATCTCCCCTATTCCAATTGCCAGATCTGCTGCCCCATAGGATATTAAGATCTTATCATCGATTTTTTGCGCTCCACATGGAAACACCACAAATGGCCTGTCTCCGAATATTTCATAGATTTCCTTTGGCCCCATAATATAGCTGGGCGATATTGCGGTTATTTCCAATTTCTCATTTGTTAGCATTGCAAAAACCCTGTAGTGTTTAGTTCTCTTATCCAGACCATGTAATAGAAACACATACTCTTTACCGATTTTAACTGGTGGTGGTCCCCACCCGATCTTATCTTCACACTTTTCTGATTCTATAGCTAACATAGTATCATTTAGATTTACCTCATTAAATCCCTCAGAATTAAGAATCCCATCTGGAACATTACTTATGACTGCATAGGATGCATCTTCCTTCGTATGCAATCGGTGGAAAAACTTCAAACCATCTTTTGTCTTTACCAGGAACGCATTTTTATCACTTACCACAGACTCTCTGATCTTGGGAGGCATCCTGAAAACACCCATTTTCCTCCAATTATCACCCTCTAAGACAGCTGTAGTTGGCAGAGTTCTTTCAATCCTTGTGGTGGGGTCAAAATAGTCAACTGTTCTTCCACAGTAAGTCATGTATCTCTTTCCATCTATCTCGTAAACTCTTGGATCCTCTATACCACATATATCGAATTTATTATCGGGGAAGATCTTGATCTCAGCTGCATAATTTCCCAAAGTAAGACTGTCGTAAACATCTTCCAGAGGTATTCTCAGCTCAGCCACAGTGCTAGCATAAGTGTAATAGCCTAAAGTTATCCTTGCATACAGGATAACAATTCCTTGTTTGATTATCATAGAAGGATTAAAAACGACCACCGGGTTGTCAAGAGGGTATCTCTTCAGATGAACCCTATTAGAAGTGATCACACCCAATCTTTTTACAATATCGTCTGTTCTTGACTCTCTACAAACATCGACAAGGTTACTTAATTCATTTTCAAACACAAATGTAGTACACTCTTTCTTTTTAAATACATTCGTATTAGCTCATCATGAACTTAAAGTTAAGAGATAGTGTTGAGCGTAGTGGGTTGAGCATAAAAAAGGAAATCATATTTCTTTGTAAGCTTAATTAATGTTCATTTGGAACCATATAAAGTATGAGATCAAATCCCCCGGTGTACCTAATTATAGATAAAAAAGGAATCCTCCTACTACTAATTCTTTTAACTGGTGTACATATGTAGATAATCAATGGTAACTCCCACCACTAACCCCTATTGATATACATATGTAGAGAATAAAGGAATCATCATCGACAACCAGTTTATGATTATGCTTTATTGCTTATAAAATTACTTTAAGTAATTTTTAAATAGGTAGATATTCATATTTGTAATGATGGCTTAACCGTTGAACGGGATTAAAAGCCAGATCGTGAATGTTGAGGCCCTTATTGATTCTAATCTTAGCTATGAAGAGAATTGGAAGAACATTAAGCGGAAGGTTGGGATCACCAAAAAGAGAGGCCCTAAAACTAAGAAGGGTATCAAGCAAGTTGAGAGAGAGTCAATTATTCAGCAGGCCATGATGTACCACGAAATGAGGAGTGAGCAGGCCCAGGCACTTGATGAGAAACTGGTTGCTCCCATACCAGATGATCCTGAGAAGTGGTTCAAGGCTCCAGCACTATATGATTTACGTGGGGTTGACTTCCCTCCGGGAGCAACACCTAAAAAGAAGCGTAAGCGTAAGAAATGATCATATTCTCTTGCTCTTAGTAGTATTTCGGTTACTTCTTCCACACGAGGGGCAAAGTCTTTCTTTATTTTCACAAGAGTTTACACAATCTTAAAGGAGAGTGAAAAACACATTAGAGTATAACCTACTTTAAGGTAAAAGTATGGGGGTGTGGATTATGGGGATAAGTAACTATCAACGCTTTCTTGTCAACATTGAAAGAGAGCATGGTAGGAAAGCAAGGAAAGAGGTAGGTAATTACTTGGCTCAGGGATATACCCCAGATAAAGCATTACACTTGGCAGGTGTAGAGCATGAGGAAATGCTTATTTTGTAAAACAAAAAACCACAGTATGTAGGTGATATAAATGCCAAAAGGTACATCTAAGAAAGATGGTTCAGGTAAAGGTAGGAGAGCTAATAAAGGCCGTGGTGGTTGTAAGGACAAAGAACCACACGGTAAAGGAGCTAACAGATAAGCTTATTTCTCTTCTACATATTTTTTATGAGGTGGTGTACATGAGTCTTAAAGTTATTCCCAATTAAAATCTTGTATCAATAAGATTAAAATTCTTAAATTAAAAAATAATTAAATTGTTTTAAGTTTAGCCAAGTAAAGAGGTTTTCTTCCAGCTTTTCTTCTCTCTTCCTTTTCGAGCTTATTTCTGCTCCTATCTGCATATGGACAACAAATATAATGATTGACAGCTGTTTTAATAGCTTCTTTATATGTATTTTCTCCAGTCTTTTTCTTAAGTTCTTCCAGATCTTTTTTATTAAGATTGCTTTTCGAAACGATAAATCTCTCCATTTAACTGCCCTCCCTGCATAACTCTATTGATTGTAGCTTATGGTATCTAAGAACCTCTAATGACAGCTGGGCAGCCTTTTTGCTAAAACTTCTGTCCAGCAAATTTTGAATCACATCCAATCCCCTCTTGAGGTCCCGAAAACTTCTCTCAGATTCTTCGTTTTTGTTTTCCTCCATCATAAAAATTATGAAAATTAAACTGAAAATAATGAAATAGTGAGGTGAACCCTTGTTGGTGGACAATGAGTTAAGCTCCTAAAGAACTCAAATCAGTGCATCAAGAGCCCGTTTATGTCCAGATCTTCTCATCACTATCCTTTCCATAAATTTATGAGATAAGGTTTTTCAGTATACTTGTACATAGGAATAAAATACTCTAATAAAAATAAAAAATTTTATTATTTAGTTTGTTTATTACAATTTTTATCCTATTTGACTTTGCTCCTTATCCTATCTGACTCTGGTGGGATGGAGTGTGATTCATGGCAATTTGAACATTGCATATTGCCTCTAGTAAATTGTCCTTCCTCAAAATCCTCTCCTTTAGAGTGGCAGCCTTTGCATCCCTGTGTTTCAGAAGAGAGCTCGAACTTTGGCTCAAAAGTGCCGTCTTTCCATGCATTCAAAATCTCCACTGCTTTTGCAGCCGTATCCCCAGTTAATCTGGCACAACGCTCGCTTCTCCTTGAGTGTCCACTTCCATAACCAGATTCTACACACCATTTAGTGACCGAAACGTGGCAGAGAGCGGAGTCTGACACGCTCTGTACTATCCTATCGTCTATGTATTCTTTAGCCAGGAATTCATTGTTCTCTGCTAAATCGTTGCTTTTATCAGTGGGGAACTCTGCAGTAGTATAATAGCCAACCAATTCATTTACGAGTTCACCTTGTTCCTCACCTGCAGCCAGATTTATAGCACCCGCTGATCCGTTTATTGCTCCACAAAGGGTTGCCCAACCCGCGACTCCTCCTGCACCATAAATAAACATATCCATAGGGATTTGTGTGTACGGGTAGCCTACCTTCTCCTTTAGCTGACTTATTATCCCATAAAAAGCTCCCGAGGAACAATGCAATCCCTCGTGATACCCTAGATGTCCTAACTTCCTTGTTTTCTCCACATCAAGCTTCTCATAGGGCCAGGGTAGGTCAGGGGTGGCTTCAGGTGTTTGTGTTTCTGTTGGGGCCGCTTCCGGAGTTGTTAGAGAAGCTTCCTGTTCAGAGCATCCCATCCCTAGTGCGGCAAAGGTTAACCCTCCCGCCATCTTCAAAAAACCTCTTCTACTCAACATGGTCCTCTCACCATTATTAACTATCGTGAATTTACCTTAAAAACTTTTTCCCTTTGTTAGGAAGGCAAAGGAAAAATATTAGATATATTAATAATCCAAAGCCGATTGGTAATTAATCATAACGAATTGGTAATGATTGTAATTAATCATAACGAATTGGTAATTAATCATAACGAAATTGAAGAAAAAATCACACATGCTCACCAGCAAAAAGTTTGAGCTCGAACAAAGGAAAAAGCAGAATGATGCAGATTTGACAGGTCTTGGATTTGGAGGAATCACAGGGGAATATAAAGTAAAGGATGATAAAGTAAGGCTTCACATCCAGAGCACATATATCGAATTTGAGAAAGAAGGGGATGCTTTAGTCTATGGCACTGAAAAAATCATGGAGTGGCGTTTTGTTAAAGAATAAAATTCTACACCGGAAAATTACTCTTACCTACCTGACCCGCTAGTCACTCACTGTGACGGAGAAAACCTCCATCACCTATTCTATTTTACTTATAATCGCTGGTTCAGGTATTAGAGTGTCCTCTGGCTACTTATTCTTACGTAAGCGTGGGACTACAGAATCACCTAATCGATGGAGTAGTCTTAAGAAACCCTGTATTTGTTTTGGATAGAGCCCACAATCACTTTGAAGTGTGAAGAGTAAGAGGAAAAAGAAGTGGAGTGAAAAATATTGAATTCTTTAACAGACTGCGATTATATTAGCCTACTTCAGAAATCGTTAATAATTTCTGTAAATTCAAAATAAAGATAAATAAAAAAATGTATGGTATTCAGGTTCACCAAACCTTAGAACAACAGATAATGTTTAAATTTGTTAAGTTTTAATTCCCTTAAGGCACAAAAATTATATTTTGCAGCTATTGACTCTCAATTTATGATAGATCGGTCGCTGGTCAACATTGGAGTATTTAATAAAGATAATATCTTCACTGGTGGTAGGAGCCATTGTGGGTGTGGTATTCAACGTAAAACGTAATATTAAGGGTAAGGGTAAATAATATAGACCTGGTAAGCAGGGTTAGCTCAATACTCCTCCACATGTTAAAAGGAACGGAGAAGTCAGAGGGATGGATTCATGAAGGATAGAAAAGTCGCTCTGGGAGGCACATTCGAGCCATTACACGAGGGTCACAAAAAGCTGATAGAGGTAGCCTTGAGTTTGGGAGAGCTGACCATAGGTATTACAAATGACAGGCTGGCCAGGGTCAGACTAAGGTCCGTGCTCCCCTTCAAAGTGAGGGCTGAAAATTTAAGAAGGTACACCTCCAGAACATACGATCTGGAGCCCCATATAGTGAGAATAGATGATCCCTACGGCGTGACACTGGATGTGGACTTTGACTATATCGTAGTATCCCCCGAGACTTATGATGTGGCTCTTGCCATCAACAAAAAGCGGAAAGAGATGGGGAAACAGGAGATAGATGTGGTCAAAGTGGATTTCGTGATGGCGGAGGACGGCAAACCCATCTCATCCACAAGGATAAAGAACGGGGAGATAGACCGCTACGGCGGCTTAATGTAGTTGTAATAGTTTTGGTAGTATGGTACAGATAGAATGAATGATAAAGTGGGTACTATGAAGGTCATTGTTGGTTCGCTCAATCCCACCAAGATCGAGGGGACAAGACAGGCTTTTTCTCCATACTTTGAAGACCTGTATGTTGAGGGAAAGGATGTGGATTCGGGCTCTCCAGACCAGCCTTTTGATAAGGATACCATAAAAGGGGCGTTCAACCGGGCGGTCAACGCACACAGTGATGGCGACCTGGGGGTGGGTATAGAGGCAGGTCTTTTCTGGTTCGAAGGGATCGGTCATATGGACTTTCAGGTAGCGGTAATCTATGATGGACAGAACGCTTCCTACGGTTTTGGTCCCGGATTCGCTTTCCCTCCTGAAGTGATAGAGAAAGCCCTGAAGGGGACCGAAGTGGGAGATTCTATGGAACAGCTAACCGGGATTGAAGATATTGGAGAAAAATATGGGGCGATACATTATCTTACCGGGGGCAAAGTCTCCAGAGATGAGCTATCCAGATTGGCGGTCACCATGGCATTGATTCCCCGGATTAACCCTGAGAACTATGACCTATGATGTGGTAAGACCGTTCGACCCCTGGAGATCCACTTTATGCACCTGCCCCACCAAATACTCTTTCAATCCCTACACCGGTTGTGCGCATGGCTGTCTTTACTGTTATGCTACCTACATACCCCATTTTCATCGGCTCAGACTGAAAAAGAACCTCATGAAGCACCTGGAAAGGGACCTGCGAAAACTGCCTGAAAACCAACTTATATCCATGTCGAACAGCTCCGACCCTTACCCTCCCTTGGAGCGAGAACGCATGGTCACTAGAGGTTGTCTGGAGCTGATGAGAGAGCGCGACGTCAGACTCCTGATAGTCACCAAGAGCGATATCGCCGCCAGAGATATTGATCTGTTATCCCGGATGAGGTGTGCGGTCAGCATAACGATCACATCTACCAGCAAGAACCCCCTGGAGCCCTATGCTCCATCACCTGAAGAGAGGATGACCGCTCTAAGAGAGTTACACCATGCCGGTATCCCGACAATCCTACGTCTTGACCCCATATTCCCTTTCCTCTCAGAGAATGATGCCCTTGAAGTAGTGGAGCAATGCGATTTTGTGGACCACGTGGTGACCTCCACACTGAAGTTGCGGGGTGACTCGTTCAAGAAGATAGTAAGCGCCTACCCTCAACTCGAAAGAAGCTACAGGGAGCTTTACTTCAAAAAAGGAGAGAAGATCCACAACTCATGGTATCTACCTGTTGAAGTGAGGGAGAACATGCTAGGAAGGGTAAAAGATAAATGCAGAGAACTAGGAGTAAGTTGTGCGTTCTGCAGAGAAGGACTCGAGTTCAACGCCGGAAGTTGTGACGGGAGCCATCTGATTTAGCTGATTTAGATAGCAGTTTTTAATTCGGTTTGAATAAGTGATAAGTGACTTAATTTCTCAGAAGAGAGTTAAAGAAACTGAAACAACAAAAATAAAAAATAAAAAATTGATTCAGGTTTACCAAACCTGAAGTTCTCCGTCCAATATTGGCTGATTGCTTTCTGTATTCAGTACTTTAACTTGCAGCACGGAGCCACTAGTAACAGTATAATTATCGGCTTCTTTGACTTTAGCTATTT
>JAWODI010000065.1:0-19404 GCA_046483365.1 Archaeoglobaceae archaeon
AACTTGTTCCGGATCATAAGGCCTATACGTTTTCATAACAACCACCCAAAAAATTGAATCCCAAAAAGATATAAAAAACTTACTATTCAGACATTGAAATAGAATAATATTACTCAGACAGGCTCTATTACATATTGCTAAAGCTTAAATCCGATTTCTAAGTCCTGTATTTCGCTTATAATAAGACATTGAGTTGTGGGGTTTTCGAATCATCGTTTACTTAATGTTTTCAACTAAAATATACTGATGTAAAGCATCAAGAAACTGAGGAAAACCAATACCGTCACTCCTTTGATAAAACCTAACATTTTTCTTGGGGTTTTGACCTTCATATTCTTTTTTCTTATTTTTGACTGATTGACATGAGTTACTTGAGTATGCATAGCAGTAATAATTAAATATCGCTTCTAATTATTTCCTTGTGTCAAAAAAATATGATGGCCGAAATTGAGGAGATAAAGAGGAGGAGGAAAAAGCTGGGTATTACTCAGAAAAAGTTGGCGGAGAGTCTAAACGTTAGTCAGCCGCTTATCGCCCGGATCGAGGCTGGAAGTATTGATCCCAAGCTTTCTTTGGTGAAGAAGATCTTGAGTGCCCTGGAGATGATGGAGGGGAATATAACTGCGGGCAATATCATGCACTCTCCTGTGAGATATGTTTCTCCTCAGACTACTCTGAAAGACGCTATTGAGTTGATGAGGACCGATGGAATCTCTCAGATGCCTGTGATCTCCTCCTCGAACCGCATCATTGGGAGTATTAATGAGAGCGCTGTGGTGAGAACCATTTTGTCTAAAGGTCTTGATGCTGGTGAGCTAAAGGTTAAAGACTGCATGGAGGATGCTTTTCCTCTCGTGTCGCCGGATGAAGGGCTGGAATCTATTTCCAAAATGCTATTAAATGCCCAGGCTCTACTGGTGGTCGAGGGAGATGGAATAACCGGAATTATTACCAAGCATGATGTAATGAAGGCCCTGAGAACTTGAAGGGGGTGACGTATATCAGGCCGACAATAACTTCAGGAGAGGATCTCCATAACCTGGAGTATGCAGAAGATGCCGACCTCATCCTATTTATGGCTGGAAACCAGTTCATGGCAATGAATGAGCTGGTCAACGCCTTCCAGGAGGAGTATCCTGAAGTAAAGAGAATTTTTTATGAGACTCTACCACCTCGTTTGATGCTTAAACAAATACTTAATGATGGCGCCTTCTTTAGAGATAAGGTCATTCCGGGGGAACCGGATATATACTCCGCAGTTAATGAGGGTTCTATGAGGACTCTAAGGGAGATGGGCTTGATCGATGACTATTTTATCTATCTTCATAACAGGATCGTCTTGATGGTTCCCCAAGACAATCCCGCAGGCATAAGATCCGTGACAGACCTTGAGAGAGATGATGTCCGCATTTCGCAGCCGAGTCCGGATACAGAAGATATCGCCCACCATATCATTGAGATGTACAGACAGGCAGGGGGAGAAGAGCTGGTAAAGAGAGTGATGGAGGAGAAGAGAGCAGAAGCTATGACCATTTTGACCGTAGTCCACCACAGGGAGACTCCCTTAAGGATAAAGAAGGGGACCGTGGATGTTGGTCCCGTGTGGGCCACCGAAGTGGTGGAAGCAAGAGAGAAAGGACTAAAAGTGGGAATGGTTGACCCCGGTGAGGGGCTGGACCAGAGAGATAATATAAACTATTACATCACCAGGCTTAATAACGGCCCTAACCCACAGAATGCTCAAAAATTTCTGGAGTTCATTAAAAGTGAGAGAGCGCAACAGATCTACTCCAGATATGGTTTCGTTCCCCATTTCACATGAGATTAAGTTAATGTGAACTTAACTGAAGTAAAGTTAATGTGAACTGAAGTGATCGTGCATGAGGAAATTGTTCTGGTATGGACTGGCGGATGAGGAGAAGTTGGATTACCTCAGGAAGTTGAGTGTGGGAGTGATCGGCAGCAGACTCCTTATGGAGTTATTGTGGAGGAGCTCTATCGGCTGCATAAGGTATATTGGGGACTTCATAACCCCCATGGACTCCAGAGTGGACGCCAGCATCAAACCCCTGGAAGCGAACAACTACGATGTGGTCCACCCCATGAGCAACGACACCACCATACTCTCCTACCCCTACCCGGAAGATTACTCCCGGCTCAGGAGTCAGTTGAAGGGGGTGGATGTGGTCATCGCCCACAAACACGTGGAAGAAGGAGCCAGAATAGCAGAAGAGCTGGGCTCACCTTTCATACCGGATATCATCACCACTTTTTTACCAGATGGTATTTCTTTCTTCGAGGTGGAATATCCCTCCGTCAAGCACGACCCCATCTCGTATGGTATCACCTGCTCTGTTCAAGCTGGAGAGGTACTGAGGATCTTCACCGGCCACTGCCTGCCCGCTATCGCACCCGAAGCTTATACAGTGGACGTTAGAGTACAGGAATACCTAAAGAAAATAGAGTTGAAGAAAAAGTCCGGCTAAACCAACTAACAATTAAAAAATAGGAAGGCAGTAAGGCTTAGTTAGCCTTCTTTTCCTTTCCTTTACAACAGCAGCATCCTTTGGATTCTTTTTTGTTTTCTTTATCTTTATCTGGCATGGAGTTAGTTATTATTAAAAAGTATATAAGTAATTTTCCCGGTAGAAATTACGTTGTAGTTTTTAAATTAAAAAAAGTGGGAATTATTCCTGTATTTACCATCTCTTGTAGGGCAGGAATTTGCCGTTCATTTTGACTACTACTCTATCTCCTTTGGGGTCTTCTTCTCTCTCCACGTCGACCTTGAAATCGATAGCGCTCATTATGCCGTCACCGAACTCTTCATGGACCACCTGCTTTATGGCTTCTCCGTAAACCCCCATAATCTCGTAGAACCGGTATACCAGCGGGTCAGTAGGAACGAGCTGGTCCCATGATTTATACGGATACTTTTGTAGAGCTTCTGATACTTCCTCTGGGAGTTCCAGAACCTCGCAGATGCCGTCGGCCTGCTCCTTAGTAGCGCTGCTGTTACCCAGACATGCAGTTGCTGTCCACACCGGCGACATTCCAATCTTATCAGCTATCTGAGCCCAGCTAACACCCTTTTCTTCCTTAGCTTCCAGAATTGTGTCTCTCATTTCCCCCTTATCCATAACAACACCCCCATCAACTATTGCATAACTCCTCTTAAAAATTTATAGAAAGAGTAGTTTGTACTATATATTAATCCCTGTAAGATTACCAATTTAAAGTACGGAATTCTGTAAAGATTTCAATCTCTCGTTAAGCTCTCTACCTTTTTCTGTAAGAATAAACACCTCTTCGAATTCAACAAAACCATGCTTAACCAAAAATTCGATGTATTTATTTGCGCTATTCCAATTCAGATTAGCTTCTGTAATAATCTTCTTTTTGGTAGAACCTTCTGCACATATATCAAGTATCTCTGATAATATCTCAATCCTGCTTCTCATAAATCATCCAATCCTACCACCCAAAACTCATCCAATCCTAACACCCAAAACTTTTAACTCTATCCTTATACGGTTTTTTGTTTAAAAATACAAAATTTTATTTTAATTATAATTACAGTAATGATTAGCTAATAAAATGAAAATAATTAAATCAAGTTTTGGTTAGCCTCAAATAAGCAATGAGAAGTAATGTAGAGATCATTATAGAAATACTTGAGGGGGTCAGGAGAGGTTTATCAAAGAACAAGATAAAAAACAAAGGTTACTTTGATCACAGAGTATTCCAAAAATACTTCAATCACATGGTGGAAAACAAAATTATTGAAGTTAGAGAAGACGGGTACAGGTTAACTAGTAAAGGTGAAACGGTCCTTGAAGACGGTAAAAACATTCTCTCAGTTACTCAGGGGATAAAAACCTGATTCCTTCTTCATTTATCTCAACTTCCCCCACCCCCTCACGTACCTCCACAAGGCCAAAAAGCCTGTAAAAATTGATTATCCTTTCAACCAAATCCATAGGGAGTCCAATCGCTTTAGATACTTCTTTGGAGCTGCGAGGCTTCCTGTCCCCTAACAACTCCAGCACTTCATCTGTTTTTCTATATGCATCACTTGTTTCACTATGATTACCCATGCCCATGCTGACATTATAACAAAAAAATAGGATTTAAAATAGTTAGTGGACATCACCCCACTGTTTTTAACTGGCTGTACACCATACAGCTGGACACTAACCAGCCGTACAAGAATTCTCCCAATTTTAAGTATTCAGTTATACTCCAATAATACCATTGAACACCATTGGGGGGGTCACACCATCGTTTACCTCTCCATATGGAGGTGAAAACGTGAGAAAGAAAAGTATATTGGGAATATTTATAGCCATCCTGGCTATAGGCGCAGCAAGTGGAGCACTGTTGGACCAGTATGTGTCGGTTACTGGCGAGTCTCATGTGCAACAGTCTGTAGTATTTGAAGACAATACTGTTAGCAAGAGTTTCTCCTTTGACGGTGGAACAATGTCGGCAGGCACCTACGTGGATGCGTTTACTATAAAGAATAGGGCAGAAACTCAAGAAGTTGTGAGGCTTAATACAACCCAATTTTCAGACCTTGATGGTGACGGTAATTGGGACGAGGGCCCTAATGTTGAAGGAGTGAATACAGATTACATATATACAGTAAATAGTAGCGATGAATATGAAAGTGGAACATGGCATTATGACGCCCTAATAACGACAGCAGGACCGAAACAACTTGAAAACCTTGGTGGTATTTCATTCGAAGGAAAATCGGTTAAATCAGATGAATCTGATTATAAATCTCCGCTTTGGTTTGAGATACAGTTAGATAGAGATGGAGTAGAACCAACTAAAAGCTTTGCAGAAGTAGAGGGGAATTATGCTTATGCTGAAGGAATGGATGCTCAGGCAGTAGGTTCTTTAGAGAAACTTAACAATGATTCTTGGCAAACAAGAAACTTGAACACAATGAGTGATGATTGGGATTTATATCTACCTGATGGTACTACCTGCGGTCCGAATTCAGTAGATGCAGGAGAGGTAGTTGGAACAGATGTACCTTACTGTAACTATGCCTCTCTTAGCGACATACAGACGGACTATCCATCGACAGTGCTAGCGAAATTGATAGAAGTTGATAGTAATGAAACAGTTAAAATTAAAGACTATACAGTAAACGGAGTTTCTGCTGAAGAGGGCCTATTCTTAGGTACTACAGGCTGCAATGAAGGACACCTTGACTTTGAGATAATCAACGATTTCGATGTTGCTCTAGAACCAGGAACCTATAACGTTACCACTGAAGTGGTTCCACAATAAACCAATCTCCTTTTATTTTTTATATGGAGATGATATAAATGAATAAAGGAAAGAAATTGTTTAGCAACCTGACAAGCATTATACTGATACTGGCACTTATAGGTCTAGCGAGTGGTGCAATAATACAAACATATGTGACTATATCCGGCAAGTCAACCATAAATCAGGCTGTAGTGTTTGCTAACAATGATACATCTAAAGCCTATGATTTTGGTGGGGACGAGATCAACGCTGGAACCATGGTACAAGAGAATTTTACTTTAAAGAGCAGAGCAGAAGACCTGGACACGCGAGTAGAGCTGGTTACCGAGTGTGATGACAATATAACTGTTAAATACTATAAAGGGGATGTTGGAACTGAGATTATAGGGAACAATAGGATATCCATGTCTCCGAACAGTACTCAGGAGATCGGTGTAGAGATCGAATTCAGTCCGTATCTTGAGGGAGGAGATTATACTGTTAGAACTAAAGTAGAGCCATGTCCACAATAACGTCTATATTTTACAGGAATCAACTTACCTATAATACTCCCCCTCATACCATTTTAATTGGTAATCCATACGTTCATATAAGTGATTTTAGTTTATTATATAATATAAATACGATAAAATATCGATCAATACTCCAGTCTGGTCCCCATATTCTTCTCCACGGCTTTTTGGTAGGCCAGGGCGGCCACCGCGACATCCTGCACCGCCATTCCAGTAGAGTCGAATACAGTTACTTCTTCATCCCCTTCTCTACCCGGCTTCTTGCTGGCTACAATTTCCCCTAGCTCCGCATACACGTCTTCCTTTGATATCTCACCTCTCGAAAGTGGCACATTTATCTCCCCGCTGTGAAAGGCCTGCTCCCTGGAGTCCACCACGATCCTGGCCCTCTTGAGAATATCTGCTCCCAGCTCCTGCTTGCCCGGAGCGTCGGCCCCCACGGCGTTTATGTGCGTTCCCTCTTCGATCCACTCGCTGTTTATTATGGGCTCTTTTACCGGTGTAGTAGTGGTTATTATATCTGCCCTGCAAGCCTCCTGAAGGTCAACCCTCTTTATGTCCGCATCGATTTTGTTCTCCATCTCTTTGATGAACAAGTCGCACTGCTCCCCGCTTTTATCAGTTATTAGCACCTCTTCCAGGTCGAATAGTTCACTTATAGCTGAAAGCTGGGTTCTGGATTGTCTGCCGCAGCCCACGATCCCCATCACCCGAGAGTCCCCTCTGGCCAGATATTTGGTGGCGACTGCGCTTCCTGCTCCCGTCCTGATGTCCGTGAGGTAGGTGGCGTTCATCATGGCTAGAGGCTTTCCTGTTGCCGGATCGTTGAGCACGTATATCGCCAGAACGGTGGGGAGTCCCTTGGAGGGGTTTTGGGGATGAGAGTTCACGATCTTCACCCCGGCCTCATCAGTATCGGGTATGTATGCTGGCATGGTCCTCAGATCGCCATTATACTTACTGAAGTATAGATAGGATTTGGAGGGCATTTGCACCCTACCCAACCCATAATAGCGAAAAGCGGTCTCCACTGACTCTATGACCTCTCCCATCTCCAGCACTTTCTTTACGTCATCTCCTTTAAGCCACACGACTTCCATTGGTCGATCACTCCGGTAAAACTTACTCCCACTTTCCCCATCCTTATTTAAATATATTCGTTTAGTTATTAGCACCAACTAACAGCTGTTAAATCTGTTTTCCCATATGCTACGAGTGTCCAGATCTAATTCCCTGTCCCTGTCCCTGTCCCACCCATCAACAAATCTGCAAAAAGTTTCGTAGTCAGAATAGCTCCTGGCCACACCCTTCAAGAATTCATCTATCCCTATTGACGAGCCATTGACGATCGATCTCCTGTAGAAGTTGAACAGGTCCTCTGCTCTCTCATAGCCGCCCTCTTTCAATCTGGTGGTGTCCAGGAACACTATTCTACTTTCCTCTTCAAGGTACATCATCTCGTAATCAAGCAACGGATAAAAAATGATTCCTTTCTGGTTCAATTTACCTAAAGCCTGGCACACCAGGGTTATTATCTCCTTCCTTTGTTCTCTCCACTTTTTACCCCTGATGCTGGATACAGGAAGGGCATCTACCCACTCCTGGACGAACAACCTACCGTCGGCCGACAGGGTTATGGGTTTGGCCACCACTCCCGTTTCCCACGCCTTAACGCTCAAATCCCAGCTATCTCTGAACAAAGGTCTCTTCTCTGCAGGAGGAAGGAGGTTTAAGGCAACTTTCTTGCTATGATCCTCAGCTACCATCTCCATGCAGAAAACATGATACTCCATCCAGCAGGAGGCATGAGTGATCCTTATCTCCTCCAAACTTTGAGAGGAGCCGACCACCTGAGAGAGCAGACCTCCGTTCTCATCGAACAGTCTTTTCTCCACCTCATTTTTGGCCTGCTTCCCGCTCATCCATACAGAGGATGGTATAGATTCCACTCGCCCTGCATACTCTATAGTCCCTCTACCCATCTCGGACCAGATTATCCTGTCTTTCAGCTCTTCCCCAGACATTTCCGTAAAATATGATGAACAGTAATTTAAAACTATACCCATCTCGCCTCCCATGGAGCTTCGCATCAAGTTTTCTTATAGTTAATCAGCAACTTTTTAGTGGTTAACAACGGGTTTGGTATATGGACGTTTCAGGAAGAACTGTTATTGTTACTGGATCCGGTAGAGGTATAGGCAAGGCCATCGCCGTCCTGCTTGCACAAAAAGGTGCTAAGGTAGTGGTGACTGCCCGCACCAAATCTGAGATCGATAAGGTGAGAGATGAGATAAGATCTGCTGGAGGTGATGCCATATCTTTTCCTGCCGACGTTACCCAGCCCGATTCCGTTAAGGATATGGTTCAGACCACTATCCAGGAATACGGATCTGTCGATATCCTGGTAAACAATGCGGGAACAGGTATAAGGAAATTGTTCACCGAAACCTCTCAGGAGGAGCTCGATAACGTCATGAAAGTTAATGTGGAAGGCGTATTCCTGTGCTGCCAGGAGGTTCTTCCCCACATGATCAGCAAGCGGGACGGGGTCATAATCAATATCTCCTCTGGAGCAGGAAAGTCGGGATTCCCGGAGCTCAGTGCCTATTGTGCCTCCAAGTTCGCCGTCAATGGTCTCACTGAGTCCGTGGCTCAAGAAGTGATAGACTACAATGTCCGGATTTACGGGGTCTGCCCGGGAAGCGCTAATACCTCCCTTTATCGCAACCTCTTCCCTGAAAGAGCAGGAAATCTTACAAGTCCTGAAAAAGTGGCTGAATCCGTATTAAAGGTCTGTAAAGAAGGTTTCAGGCAAAGGCCGGGTAAGTGCATGGATGTTTACTGAAAGACTTTGGCTAACCAGAGATCCCTCTCAGACAACAAAATATTCGTTCCCATATTTCCTGTGTATCCTCTAAATCATCTAAAAACTTTCACCGCAGACGCAATCTATTTAATTAATCCCACTGAGTTTACTAAGGGGTATAAATGCTGTCCTGTGAGCAGTCGAAAGATATTCTGACCAGAGCGCATAAACTTGCCAGCAGTATCAAGAAGCAGAATGAGGTCCTTATAGTCACTCATATCGATGCGGACGGTATTACTTCAGGTTCTATCGCCAAAGAGGCTCTGGAAAGGTCCGGAATTGAGAACGATATCATTTTTGTCAAACAGCTCGAAGACACTTATATGGAAGAGATAAAGGAGAGGAACTGCTTTGTGTGGTTCACGGACCTGGGAAGCGGTCAACTCGATCTGATAGAACAGAACGGGCTGGAGTACTGTATAACGGACCACCACATACCTCAGGATAGATCCGCTTTCCAGCTCAATCCCCATGATTTTGGTATTGACGGCTCCCACGAGATCAGTGGAGCCACCACATCCTATCTTGTAGCCATTCAGATGGGTTTGAACTACGACCTCCTCCCTCTGGCCATCACTGGAGCGATTGGCGATCTCCAGGACTCCAGAAATGGAGGACTGGTGGGATTGAACCGGGATATATTAATGAATGGAGCCAATGACGGTTTCGTTACTCCTGTTAAAGACTTGAGATTGTTCGGCAAGCAGACGAGACCCGTGTACAAAATGCTGGAATATACCTACGACCCCTTCCTCCCCGGGATAAGCGGCAACGAAAAAGCAGCCCTGGATTTTATGGAGAGGGCTGGTGTTCCCCCCAAGAATGAGGATAAGTGGTTGAAGTGGATCGACCTTACTCAAGAGCAGAAATCGCTGCTTACTTCAGAGATGGTCAAAGCTTGCATTTACTCCAACTATCCTCTCCCCCTGATAAAGAAGATCGTGGGTGAGACCTACATACTCAATCAGGAAGAAGAAGGGACCGAATTGAGGGACGCTACCGAATTTTCCACTTTGCTGAACGCCACGGCGAGATATGGTCATTACGAGACGGGTCTGGAGGTCTGCCTTGGTGATAGAGGTAAGGCTTTGAGTGAGGCCAGAGAGCTCCTGCTCAATCACAGGAGAAACCTTTCCGAGGGGATCAGGCTTGTTGATGAGATGGGTATTGTGGAACTGGAGAATGTCCAGTACTTCCACGCTGAAGACAAGATCCTGGACACCATCGTGGGCATTGTGGCCGGAATGTGTTTTTCCAAAGCCAACCTGAACAAACCCATCATCGCCTTCGCTAACAAAGACGACGGGATCAAGGTCTCTGCAAGGGCTACACAGAAATTGTTGAGGAGAGGAGTTCATCTGGCCAACGCTCTCAAATCCACCTCAGCAAAAGTGGGCGGTGTGGCAGGCGGACACTCTATAGCGGCGGGAGCCACTATACCCCAGGGAACAGAATCAGAGTTCATAAAAGAGCTGGATAACGTACTGGGGGACCAGATCAGTAACCGGTAACGGCATATATGATGATATTCGAAAGAGTTATCTAACTTATTGAAGGGATTCATTCAATGGCTGAAGAAAAAGTTAGAGATAAAGAACACCACGAGAGGTTGTTCAAAGCTTCATTGAGTCCCCTTAGGAGAAAAATAGTGGCCTCAATCGGGGTTTTTGGAAAAACCAGAGAAGAACTAAAGAACGAGCTGGATCTAAGTGACTTTCAGCTCAAGTTCAATCTCGATTGGCTGATAAAAGAGGGTTTTGCCACCGAAGAAGACGACCAGCTCAAGCTAACCGACGACGGAGTAGAGCTACTAGAAGCAGGGTAAACATTAAACAGTAAACAGTTCTAAAACACTTTATTGTACAGGCTTCGTTTTTTTGCTCATATTTATCGTAAATGTTATCAGATTTATCGACAGTTCCCTGAATACCGTTTCAGAAAAACGTTTTAGATTTTTGTGCCTTGAATCAAATTAGAATTGCAGGTTGGTTATTTAAAATAATATAAGGGTTATTTTCCCCTATTTTGCACAATTCAGCCCCAGTATTCGGCTTCTGCTCCCCACATCTCTCTTGTCTTGGGATTGACCACAGGGCATACGGTCTTTACTTTTGTGTATTCCAGATAACCCTCATCTACCAACTCTTGAACGGTTTTAGAAACTTCATCTTCTTCAACATCCAATTTCTTGGCCAGATCATTCATTTGCTTCTCTACTTTCTTCTTTTCTGCTTCACATTCCATCTTGAAATTATCAATTACTTTTTGTCTTACATCCATAATAACACACTCCTCCATTCTATAGAAATAATACTGTTTTCCATGTAGTTAAAAATAGCGAAAAGTTAAGTGAAAATAGAGAAACGACGGATTAAAGATACCAACAACCTTCCTCACTGATTTAGACGTTAATAGAACGGAGAAAATATTGGTTTCTGATTTCGAAATGGGGTTAATGATCCATAGCAGTTATTTAAGTGAATTGTTCGAACCAACTATTATGGAAATAAAACTGCTGGCGAGAGTAAGGACTAAAAGGATTGTAAAAACCACGAACCAATTAATTACCAGCACATCACCTATAAAGGGTAATGTTAGGGCGGTCAGACCCAGAGATAACCCTACACCAACAAAATAACCTCTGGGGAGTGGACCCGGGGAGTGGACCCAACCATTCTTTGTGCCAATCGACATTTTGGGGGTTGAACTTTTTTATTCCGTAATAGGGGTTCCACACGAACCACAGATAATCCCAAAAGACTCCCAGCAGAAGATAAGATGATAATGGCCTCTATCTCTCCCGTCAAGCTCCACCCCACACCTGCTGCGAACGGGAAGTGGACTATAACCAGAACAAGAGCGAATATTGCCAGGTGATATCCAGTAAGCTCCTTTCTCTCCATCAGATGCCCATAAAGCCTGGATGCAAGTGATCCAGGGTTGGGTCTCCAGCAGGGGAGGTTCTTTGCCCATCCGTCTTTACCTTCGATCTGGATTCCAGAATGGCCAGTGCTGTGGCAATTATGAACAGGTAGGTCCCGTACTGGATGGAGAACATCTATTTTCGGTTAATATACAGGTGCTATTACTTTTTTTCCATTTAACCATGTAACCGCTAGAGGTTGTAGAGAATGAAGAATACCACTATGAACAGGAAACAGGTGGCAAAAACGGGTGCGAGGTACCGGTAAACACTGTTCAGTCCCGCATTAAAGTAATCAGCTGTAAGGACAAGACACAGGTGGAGGGGTGACATCATGACCCCCAGAAACCCTGCTCCGAATACCAGCATCAGATTTTGGGGTACTAGGCCGGCTGCCGTGCCGGTGAACATGGTCAGCATGGGCATAGCCACTGAAGCGTAGCTGAGCTCGATCCCTGTGGCAAAACCAACTATGAAAGAGAGGAGAAATGCTGCGGCAAAGGGAGGGAAATTGTATGTCTGAAGGTGACCGAAGAATACCTCAGCCGCTCCGGTGGCCACGATAAGGTCTTTGTAGATCATGACCGCGAATATGAGGATGATTATCTTGTAGTCAATGGTCTTCCGAAGTATCTTGCCTATATCTCCGGGAGATGCTCTGTTCTGGATGTAAAGGATCGCCAGAGAAAGGAGGATCGTGTAGAGGAGGTCTATCTTGAAGAGCAGGGTGAGGAAAGCTACTAGCAGTATGGGATATATTGATTTTATCACTATCTTCAGGTCCTGCTTGTTCACGGTTGGGTTACCCAGTTTGCCAATTCTGGTGAACAGGATACCACCAACAATGGCTCCCAGAGTTATGGGGTAGGTGGAAAGGATGAATTGAGTGTATTCAGCCTCCACCACAGCAGCAGCAATAATGAAGCTGGGGTAGAGGGGCCAGATAGGTATCCAGAAATGCCTGAACCAGTAATTAATGTAGGTAGCCACGTCACCAGGAATGTTGTACAGGTTTACAGGCTTCTTGAGCATCACAGCCGACAGAAGCGCTCCCCCTGGCATGGGCAAGAAACCTACCACAGAGGGAAGGATGGGGATGCTCATCTTACCCGCCATCCTGGAGGCAGCAGCAGTCAGATCCTCCAGCAACTGAAAGTACTCCATTGAATAGCCCAAAGTAAAGGCTGCCAATACCAGAGCAACCAGTCTGAGAGTTTCGAGGGAAGCAGAGGTGTTGATCATGTGATAGAATACTTCCTGGCCAATAGTGAGGATACCCAGAAGAGTTGCTCCACACAAGATGGAGATGCTAATACTGATACGCAACCTGATAAGCAAAAGAATGAGAAGTATGGAAATTATGAGAGATAAAGCCGGATCCATGGTTTTCCGTCAACCTTTGGTTTAAAAACTTAGTGTTGAATAAAATTAAAAGCTAGAAAGAGAACATAAACCATCGTAAAATTTAAATCCACTCCGCTCGGGTAGTTAATGCTCACTTATCACATGCCCGGGTAGTGTAGTCCGGCCATCATGCGGGCCTGTCGAGGTGCTAACAACACAGCACTGCAGTTAGCCCACGACTCGGGTTCAAATCCCGGCCCGGGCGTCCCTTTTTCAAGTTTTGCGCCCCTACCACGGCTTCCAGAAAGCCTTAAGGCATTATATATTTTTCTTTTTTAGTAGATTAATGAGAATAGGATTTGATTAAGTCGAACAAGTCTGTTCTTCCAATATCACCATGCTTTTCGCCAGGTTGAAGGGCTATTTTGAGTTTTGATTTCTCTGCTGTAATTTACAACATGATAATAGATGAGATCACAAATGGATTCAATATAGTAAAACAAAATATAATAAAAGTAAAATATAATGGAATTCTTTAACCGGTTAATCCTATACCTTTATGAAAATATGGATGAAGATGCACGGTCAGTGAAGATTCGAAAAAGATTCGATGATAGGATCCGTAGATTGTTTTACGTACTCATGCTATTGTTCATCGTTTGGATCATGTACACTATCATTATCGACTGGGGTGGAGACCTCTTCGCTCTCGTCAGCCCGATCTTGAACGGTCTGGTGACGATATTCCTGGTGCTCGGGGTTTTTTCCTTGATATTCTACGGAAGGTATGGCAAGATAAAAACTAGGAACGTCTTGGAGGTCTTGGTGGGCATTTCTTTCTTCTTGACTTTTTTCACTATCGTCATAGGTTACTCCCTATACAGACCTTTCATGTTAATTCTCTTTGAGGAGTACCTACAAGGAGTCGGTTCCTTCTTACCAGTAGTCGTCTTTTTGATGTTCTTCCTTTCCTACCTGGCTGGATTCCTTCTTATCCTGCTTCAAAGTTTCGGGTTGGTGAGCTTAATAGTGCTCTTCCAGAGGAAATACGTTCTCAAGATCTTCGAAGATATAAAGGGACTCGCGGGGGAAGAGAAAAGAGGGAGTTCCTTGAACATGGCTTATCAGAGTTTTCTCCGATGGATCTTCAATATCCCCAAGGTATTGGATACTACGGAGATAAAGATGGAGAACGAGAAAAAAGCCTTTCAAGACGGTTTTCCCTGGAAAGACTTCAGGATAGCCTTATTTTTAGAGTTCATATTAGCAGTAGTTTTAGCGATCTACATAAGTCTAAATCCTCTTCTGCTCATAGAGAGGTCTTTGAGCGAGCTCTTCGCTCTAGCCTCCGCTGTTTCGTATTTCATACCCGTTATAGTGATACCTCTTTTCATATTCCGGAAACTCAAGGTCAAGATCCCTGGTCCCGCCGCTGACTTCTTCCTCTTTGAAGGCGCTCGATCTAAATTGCTGGGCATCATACTGGCCCTCGGGACCATCTTACTTTTCCTGAGATTGGCACTGAGGACTTTTGATCCCCAACTATTGGTGTATTCATTCCTTTTCTACCTGGCTGGTTTCCTGGTGAACTCTTTCTTTATCACTTTTGTTTACTTCGATTATTTCGAAGACCCGCTGGCTGAAGACCTTCTCGACGAGTTCGAGGAGAAGACTTGATGCGTTCTATGGTTTAATTGTAAGCATTTCTAACCACAACTAACCACAGACAACAAAAATAAATATAAGTGATCACCGATATGTAACAGATTGAGGGGAAAGGCATCATTGATGGGGGTTTGTTCTTTGGTAAAGCAAAAAGTGTTAGCTGGAGTCCTCCTTTTTTTAGTTGGAGGGATAGCACTTCTGGGGATCATAACCGCTGAAGTCTTGTACCCTGGTTATTCGACCGTGCAGGAGATCAGTGACCTGGGAGCTTCGAGACCTCCGAACAGCGTGATTCATCAACCTTCAGCCACGATCTTCAATCTGACTATGATGGTTTGCGGTGCTATTCTCCTTTTTACCACATACCTGATGTATAACATATTCGAAGACCGGTTTTTCACCGGCGCTCTTGGACTATTCGGTCTCGGAATACTGGGCGTTGGGATCTTTCCAGGGAATGTAGAGCCTTGGCATCTGTTATTCGCATTAATTACCTTTGTGAGCGGGGGTTTTGCAGCACTTCTTTGCTTTCGGGTCGTAAAAACTCCTTTCAAATACCTTTCCTTGGTATTCGGGACCATCTCTCTAGTGTTCCTCTCCAGTGCTATCTTCCTTGGAGACACAAATCCACTAAAATTTCTCGGATTGGGTGGCATAGAACGGTGGGTGGTCTATCCGGTCCTGCTTTGGGTCACCGGTTTTGGAGGATATCTGATGGGAGACGTAGATAAAGAAGAGTAGAAGATGTGTAAACCCGGGAAAGTTATAAGCTATAGAAGTATAGAAGTCAAACCTGTTAAGACCAGAATTCAAGATATTCTGGATTGAGCCACTAAAAAAGTATGGTATTAGTGTGGGAGTATGGGAGTATGGGAGAAATAATTCTTATAATGTTCTGTAAGAGGGGCTTCTTTCCATGATCATGCCGGATACCGTCATAGGTGGTTCCCTGGTCGCTTTCTCTATTGCTTCTTCAAGCTTCCAGTCCTTCTCGGCATATATTGTGAACAGGGGGTCTTCCGCTTTAACGTAATGTCCTCGTTTCTCGTGGAGAAATATTCCTGCTCCCTTATCTTTGGGTGCTCCTGCGGCTCTGGCAACCTTGACCATCCTGTTGTTATCTACTTTTGCCACAGCGCCATCACTCATTGCCTTCACATCATATTTCAGTTCACCGATTGGAACGTCATCGGATCTTATATTGGGGTCTCCTCCTTGAGCTTCTATTATTTCTCTGAATTTCTCCAGAGCTTTTCCCGATGTTAAAATTTGATTTGCGTCCTCGGCACCATTCCTAGCTTTTCCTGAAAGTTCTAACAGGGTTCCTGCGATCCCGACAGCCTTCTCTATTAGCATCTTCGGCTCCTTTTTGTTTTCGAGAACGGTTAAAGCCTCTTTTGCTTCCAATGCCGGACCTATTGTCCGTCCAATAGGTTGATTTCCGTAAGTCAGAATACATGAAGTGTGCAGACCAATCCTTCTTCCTAGCTCAGTAAAATCATTTGCAAGCTCTCTGCCGTACTCAATATTGAGGATTTTTGAGCCCTCCCCAATTGGGATGTCTATGATAACATATTTAGAGCCCATTGCACCCTTTTTGGCCATAATACTTGACAGCAGTTCAGGCTTAGAATATATTGAAAGCGGGTACTCCACTCTGATTATTCTTTCGTCGGCAGGAGCGATGTCTGCACCTCCTGCCCATGAGATCACTCCTCCTGCTCTCCCAGTTATTTCTCTAATCTCATCGATAGTTAAATTCACATCCGCAAGTACTTCCATGGTATCCGCAGTTCCGCTTGCAGAGGTTATGGCTCTACTGGCAGTTTTAGGAATGAGTAGACCACTTGCTGCTAATATGGGAACAACGATAAGAGAGCTTTTATCTCCCGGAACTCCCCCTATACTGTGTTTATCCACAACAATTCCTTTTTCAAAGGTTAGTGACTCCCCAGTATCGATCATCGCTCTGGTAAATAATTCGATCTCGTCAAGACCGATATCCATCAAGTAATTGGATGTGATGAGGGCTGTGAGTTCGCTTTCTGTAAGAACATTGACCACAATATCGCGAACAATGGTGTATATCTCTTCCCTGGTAAGCTTCTTACCGTCCAGCCTTTTCTTTATGTATTCGATTGAATCTGGCTTGGGGGAGGGACTGACGTCAGCCACAATACCTTCCGGTATCTCCATTTCGCACGGACCGACAGTCCTGCAAACCCCGATCTCGCCCTTTCCTATCATTTCAAGAGCAACATGCACATCTGCGACGCAAAACCTCTTATCATAAGAAATTCTTACTCTGTCCCCGACTATCAACCCAAGTTCTGCAGCATCCTCAGGGTTCATCATGACCGAGCAGTGCTCAAGTCTAATGGGGATACTCCTAACTTTAAACTTCATTTCTATTCGTAGTTAGCAGGGTACAAGCAATACAGGCAATTCGGACCTTCTCATTATTGCGTTTGCAGCACTACCTAGTAGGATCTCCTTTACCATGCCTCTTCCTCGCTTGCCCATTATCACCACAGACGCTCCTGCATCGACGGCTGCATCCATGATCTTCTCTGACGCCTCACCTGAGTCCACATTTTTGTTTACCGGAAATTTAAAAGTACTTTCATACCTGTCCAGTTCACTCTGTGCTTTGTTCATGTTCTCTTCGATCTCTTTTTCACTGCCATAGTCTACGATATGCATTAAGGTTCCCTCTTTAACCTTATCTCCTAACTTTTTGACCGTATTGGTGATCGGATTGGAGCACGCAGAGAAATCCAGTGCTATGAGTGGTCTTTCAAATATTTGACTACAATCAATAACATTCTTCGGTTTTCCTGCTTTCTGGTCCCAATTATATCTCAAAAGCAGGACCGGGATCTTGCACCTTCTGGCAACATTTCTGGCGGTGCTTCCAATAAGTTTCTCCCTGACCACATTTTTTCCTTTAGTTGGAAGAACTATCAGGTCAACCATTTCGCAGTAAGCTCTTTCCACGATCTCAAATGAGGGACATACTGCCTCAGTAGAGATCTTTCCGGCTGGAGAGCCGATGTCAACCATATAGCGAAGGTCAACATTTTTCTCTTCTAGATCATTTTTTATTTTCTCCAATTCCTCTCTGGCTTTTTTCTCCAGAGTATCAATGGATAAGATATCCTCAGGGATCACATCCACCACATGTACCAGAATGACATCCTTTGCCCCCAATTTTACCAGCTCGGGGATACAGTGATTTAATGCATGTAATGATACTTCAGAGAAGTCTGTTGGATACAAAATTCTCTCAAACATTTTTTACCACCTCAACACCTTACTCACACTCTACATCCCATCAAAAAGGAAACTCTGTACAAAGTCCATCAATTCCGTTCTCGAATCACTTGTAATAATTGAATTAAAGGAACGCTATTTTGTGTTATGGCTGTTTTGTGTATGAAAGAAAAAATATCTGTGAAAAATCTACAGTAGTAGCAGGTAACTCGAATTTTTATATCTTCTTTTAACTATGATCTTGTTACCAGTATTCTAACGCTTACTTTTTCCCAACCCCCACATTTTTTATATAATTCGGTTTGAATAACCACTTAATTTATGTCTATTCTCTGCTTATTTGTATGTATTTTAAAATATTTAAACCTTCTTCCGAAATTATATTTCGTACATATTATGTAATATGGTCCTTAATCCGTCATTGATAGACCATATAACAATAATTCTTTGGTTTAGTTCCTACTCCTCAATATTCCCTTAAATGGAAACATTTCCTCAATTATTTATAGTATGAAAACCAGTATTACACATATGTTATGGGGGGATGATCGGTGATCGATACACAAACAAAAACCAATTATAAGCGTCTTGGGATTTCAATCCTGCTCGGTGCCGTTTTGGGGATCCTTTGCATAATAGGTGTGGGGAGCCGGGTAGGAATGACAGGAAATGAGTGGTACCTTTTCGGTATGTGGTACAACAGAGTTGTGATGGGTGTTCTCATAGGTTTTGCTGGCTCCTGGCAGTTGATCAAAGGTAGGGAGAATCTCCTGAAGAACGCTGTAGTCAGAGGGTTAATCCTGGGAACTATTGTGACCTCTGCGATCTTTTTCTCCACAGAGTTTAAGGACGTGCCTTCCTGGTTCGCGGGGATCGCTTATGGGGTTATCATCGACGTGGTAGCTACACATTTTTCGAAGTGATATTCTTGCGGAATTTTGATGCAGGTAGAAAAATATTTATTTATGTGCATATATGCATATATTGATGGATCAGGTAGAACAAAAAGTGAGATTCTTCAAGGCTCTAGGAGACGAGACAAGGCTGAGGATACTCAAGTATTTGCTGGATAATGAGTACTGTGCCTGTGAATTTGAGTCCATGGTGAATAGGGATCAGACCACAGTCTCAAGGCACCTGAAGTTATTGCTGGATGCTGGAATCCTGGAAAAAGAGAGAAACGGAAGGAATATCATCTATAAGATCAAGAATGATGAGATAAAGAATACTTTGCTCTACCTTGGCCTTAATAAAATAGATCCTTGTTGTTGAGGTGATAAAATGAGAGATGAAGAGATTAAAGATACGGTAAGAAAAGAATATTCCAGGATCGCCCAAGAGGATACGAGTTGCTGTCCCTCTTGTGGATGCGGTTCTTTCATGGATCAGGCGGTCAATATAGGTTACACTCCTTCATCTTACTCGGACGCTGGGTAATAAGTATCAGGAACACTCGGAATTTACGTCCTTCGCTAGCGATAGTATTGATAATCGATGACGCCCGTGTCCTGGCTGGTCCGCCAGGAACTAATGTA
>JAWODI010000016.1:0-18874 GCA_046483365.1 Archaeoglobaceae archaeon
GCTGCAGGCCCAGGGCCGCGCCGGGCCGTCCGGCAATCGGCGATACGCCGTACAGCAGCAGGCCGGCGCGCACCCAGTCGCGACGGGTTTGCGGCAGATTCAGCAAAGCGGCGGAATTGGCCAGGCACTGCGGCCCGGCCAGGCCGGAAACCGCGGCGTCGAAACGTTCGATCTGGCGCTGGTAATCGGATATGAGTTAGGAGTGATCAGCGTTGATGAGGAAGCGACCATAGTATTCTTCGCTATAATAACCTGTCTGCTGTCCCCCACTCTTTTCAGGCTCTTTTATGGAAGAATAAAAGACAAAATCTGACGCATCCCAGATCCTTTACTCCCCTCAGAAACTACGCAAAGTGTTCTCATGTTCCCCACTCAGATATAAGACGTTTACTCTATTATTTTTTCGTGCTGGCAACAAATTGGTCAACAAATTGGCAGTATATCAAATACACGGAACTCCAACTGGTCTCAAGTTAAAGTTGAGCCCTAAGATAATTGGAACCTCCCAGATTAAAAACCCTAATCATACGAGTTGTAGTACAATTAAATAGACCTTGGCAAGTGAGGAGATAAGATGGGAATTGTGGACGAGCTTAAAAAGAAGTTGCAAGGTGACCCTCACCAAATGGTAGAGGTTTTGGTAGATGAAATAGACAGACTGATAGCATCCTCGTGGAGCAAGATCGATGAAAAAAGAGTTGGCGGTAGGAACGGGGAAAGATCGGATTACGAATTCCTTTATCAGTCTGAATGGGACAAGGTCGAGGTGGAAATGAACTATAACCCTCCCTATATTGAGATTGCGGTAAGATCACCCAAGAAGATGATGGAGCACAGAATAACTGTCTCCGAATTCGTGGAAAAGAAGGTCATGAAGGTCAAACTCAAGAACCAGGAAGAGCTGGAGAAGATGGTGAAGGGACTGATAAATAAAATAGAGGAAAGATAGAGCTTCAACCTTGACCCTATCAACTCCTTTTGCCACAGCAAAAATAGATAACCAAGGATTGCTGGCCAGAATTGTTGAGGGATTGGGTATAGAATTAATATATCTTGATCTTAAATCTACAAAGGATGGTCAAGATTGGTATCTGTGGTAAAGGAGGTGTGGGAAAGACCACTCTTGCTGCTGTGCTGGCTCACATGTTCGCTGAAGAAGGTTACTCGGTCACTGCCATAGACTGTGATTCTTCCTTTAACTTACCCCACGTTCTGGGCATTGCGGAAAATATAAAACCGCTCTCAGAGCTAAAAGACATAATTCAAGAGCGGGTGGTGATGGAAGGAGGGATGTTCAGATACAATCCCAAGGTGGATGACGTTTTTAGAGATCATTCTGTATTGAATGAGGATGAAGTGAGGGTAGCTGTCCTGGGAACCATCGAAAAGGGGGGTGAAGGCTGTTTTTGTCCCGAGAACGCTTTCCTCAAAGCCATATTGAGGTATGCCATTTTCAAGAGCGATGAAGTGCTGATACTGGATATGGAAGCAGGGATCGAGCATCTGGGCAGGGGAACTGCCAAAGGTGTTGACCTACTTATAGCCGTTGTGGAGCCAGGAATGAGGAGCTTTGAAACCCTTAGGAGGATAAGAAGGCTGGCTAAAGATATTGGAATTAGCAAGCTGGCAGTGGTGGTGAACAAGTTCTTGGACACTGAAGAAAGCAGGGACATGGTGGATAAACTGGATGCTCCTGTGCTGGGCATTATACCGTTCGATCAGTGCTTTATAGAGGCTGATTTGAAGAATGAGCCTCCTTATAAATTTTGCAGTCTAGATAAGTTCGTAGAGATAAAGGATAACTTGATGGCTCTTGTGGGTGATAGCGGTTGAAAGTGGCCATAATCCAGAGGGGCTACCACGGAAGACAGTCTGCCCAGGAGATTTCCAAAAATTACCGGGTTATCACTCATCAACTCCCCGAAGAGCTCCCGGAGCTGATGGAAGATGTGGAGATACCTGAAGAGATCTTTGGTGCAGAACTGATAATCAGTTACGCCAATCATCCTGACATAAATCTTGAGCTGGTCAAGAGAGCAACAGGAACTGTTTTCATTACCGGAAAGGGCGGTTCAAAATCCCAGCTGCTCAAAGAAGCTGAGAAGAATGGTACAACACTATTTGTGGAGCAGATATGCTGTTCCGTCAACCCAGATAAGACGAACATGGAGTTCTTCCGATATTTTGGTTGGCCGGAGTTCGAAGTCTGGCTTGATGCGGATGAGAAGAAAATAGATGATGTGAGGGTGATCAGGACAGCTTTTTGTGGTGCAACCCATTTCGTGGCCCAGAAGCTCAAGGGGGTAAATATCGATAAAGCTCCCTCTCTGGCGGGTTACTATACTCAGATTTACCCCTGTCTGGCTTCCCGGGGGATAAAGGGTAAGATCCACCTTGCAGCAAATATACATCTCAAGGCCATGCAAAGAGCCATCGATAAGGCGCTATCAGAAGGTGGTCAGGGTGTTGGCGATGATGCTCAACAGTAAAATGGCGCTGGTAACTGCATTAGCATTAAAAAATGCTATCTGGACCTTCTTTTCATCATAATTCTCTCCCACTATGGCATGCTGGTAGATGAGGAGTAATGCCATTATGGCGATCCCCATCACGGCAACGGCATTCAAACCGTAGAGATATAGGGAGTAAGTGATTAGGAAGAAAAATATGGTATGATTTAAGGCAGAAATAGTCAGCGCATTTTTAATTCCAAAACTAGCACCCACGGAGTGAAGGTCATACTTTTTGTCGAATTCGATATCCTGCAGTCCGTAAATGATATCAAAACCGGCCACCCAGAAGACGACTCCTGCACCCAATAGAGTTATTATGAACTCTCCGCCAAGAGGATTGAAGGAGTTACTCACCGCAATCCATCCTCCTAGTGGTGCATAGGCCAAATTCAAGCCCAGCACGTAATGGCTGAGGCAGGTAAACCTCTTCAGATAGGGATAAACCAGAGCAGTAAGGGCAGGGATGGGAGAAAGCATGAATGCCGTCTCATTTATCAGATAGGCGGAGAAAAAGAACACCACAGCGGAGACAATGGCTATAGCATAACTATCTCTTAGAGAGGTCACTCCGGCTGGTAGGTGTCGGTCGGCTGTCCGGGGATTTAACGCATCTATGTCTTTATCAATTATCCTGTTCAGGGTCATAGCCAGGGTCCGCATGCCCGTGAAAGCGATGAGAATAAGTATAAAAACTCTCAAAGAAAATAATCCCGAAGCTGAGAGAAAGGCTCCGGCAAAGGCGAATGGCAGTGCAAATAGTGTATGCTCGATCTTTATGAAATCGGTGTAAGTTTTCAATCTGCCAATCATCAGATAGCAAAATTGATAATGGTAAGATTAAGGTTTTGGTTTATTCTTTTACTCCCACTCAATACAAAGTCTTCTGGAGTATAAACCAAAAATAAAAAAATGATCGCAATCAATGAAGTGCTTATGTTCAAAGATGCCTGTGGAGCTGCTGAATCGGCAGTATTTTCCATGCTTCTGGAAGTGTCAGCCAACCCCAAGTCAGGTAATGTGGATAGGGGACATGATTTCCCTGACATGAGATACGAGCATTTCCTGTTTTCCGCTCTCAAGTCATATCCCGTCTTCCTGAAGGCCGCGAGAAGGGAGCAGAATATTGGAGAGCTAATACTTGAGGCGGTTAGAAGGTCTTCATCTCAAACAGGCAAAAACATCCACTTCGGGTCATTTCTACTTCTTGTGCCGCTGGTGTACAGCTGGGAGGGAGGCTCACAGGAAATAGCATCCAAAGCCATTTCATCCATAAAAAATACCGACTGGGAGGGATCTCTGGCTGTGCTGGAGGCCTACGACCTCTTGGGTGCCAGGGTGATGAGTGCTCATCAGTTGAGCCTCAAAAATAAGAACACAGAAAAGGTTCTTAGAGAAGAAAGGCTGAGCTTATATCAGTGGATGGATAGGGCTCCCCCCAAAAACATCATAGCTCAGGAGCTGACCAACGGTTATAAACACAGCCTGCGGGGCTCCCGGCTATTAAGGGATTTCATGGAAGAGGAGAATGATGTAAACTCGGCTGTAGTCCTCACCTATCACAAGCTGCTTTCAGAATTGCCGGACCCCCTGATCATCTCTAAACATGGGGAAGAAGTTGCGGAAGAAGTGATGGAGAAAGCCAGGCAAGCAATGGAAGAGAGAAGGTTTAAGGTCCTGGATGAAGAGTTAGTATCCCGGGAGATAAATCCGGGAACCATTGCTGACCTTACCTCTTCATCGATCTTTCTGGCTCTTGGGGAGGGATTAACATTTTAACTCTGGCCAATTTAGGTTTGTTGAATGGAATAAACGAGGTTATAGGGATCACTCAGGGAGAGTGGCTGAACACAGCTCCACTGGGGATAATGGTTGAAGACCAGAACTCTACTTCAGCCAGGATCAAGCTGTATAGTTCTCACACTAGAGATAATATAGAAAGAGGAGCTCATTTATGGGTCAACGTGGTTTACGATCCCTTTGTGTTCGTCATATCCTCCTTCGAGGACTTGAAAAAGGATTACTTTGAATCCGTGGACCCTCCGGTAATCGCGAATTCGCTGGCGTGGGCAAAAATGGAGACTTCAGTGGATAGTGGTTTTGTATACCTCCATCTGGTTGATGGAAAAGTAGTGGACCAGCATTTCAGGATCAGGGCAGTTAACAGGGGTTTTAATGCTCTTATAGAGGCTCTGGTGCACGCCACCAGATACGTAAGATCGGAGGATGAGGACTTGAAGAATAGAATTCATTACTACGGCGGCATCGTGGAAAAGTGCGGGAGGAAGGAGGAGAAGGAAGCGTTCCAGCTCCTTATGGACTACACTGGGTTGTCATCAAGTTTATAAAACGTCTAAATCATTGTCACACATGGAGTGGTTTGAGGAAACTATAGATGACACCCTGGGATTGAAGGTAAGGGTAAAGCAGAAGCTTTTTGAGCACTCGGGAATTCAGCACATCGAAATCTTTGATACTGCTGGGGGAAAGATGCTGGTCATCGACCATAAGATCCAGTTGATAGAGGAGTATGAGCCTTCTTACCACGAGATGCTGGTCCACGTCCCCATGATGCTCCATGAAAACCCTCAAAAGGTCCTGATCATCGGTGGGGGAGATGGGGGGACTGCCAGAGAAGTTCTGAAGCATGACCCTCAAGAAGTGGTCATGGTGGAAGTTGATGAGCAAGTGGTCCAGGCCAGCAAAGAGCACATGGGAATAGATGAGGGGGCGCTGGAAGACCCCAGATTAAATCTGTTATATGAGAACGGGATCGAATACGTCAAGAACACCACAGAAAGATTTGATGTATTGATCGTAGATGGAACCGACCCTACCCCTGTCAGCGAAGCCCTCTTCACCGAAGAATTCTATAATCGGTGCTCTCAAATCGCAGATTATTTCTCCATCCAGAGCCAGAGCCCACTGCTCCAGCGAGAAGATTTTATAGAGGTCCATCGCAAGACCGCAGTTTTTGGGGACAGGCAGGTCTACTTAGCCAATGTCCCCATGTACCCCGGAGGTATGTGGAGCTTCGTCCTGGGCTCTGATAACATCATCAAAAATGAGCTAAAGGAAATTGAAAGAAGGTTCAAGGAAAGGAACATAAGCACCGAATACTATAGCCCTGCTGTCCACTGTGCAGCATTCTCACTCCCCGTATGGGTGCAGAAGCTGCTGAAAGATTAGCTCTGGAAGGTGGACCTCAGATGTTTCTGCCGATCAGTATGAAACCTGTGTGCCATACCCTGGTTACGGGTCTGGTTCCCACTCTCTTGAACTCCAGATCATTTCTGAGGAGCTCGAAACACTCTATCTCGCTAAAGTCTGCTTTATCCATTTGATTATACACTCTCTTGGTGGCTTCAAAGTAGGGGTTGTAAACCGCAACGTATCCACTGACTTTCAGTATCTCTTTTGCTTTGGGGATGAACTCTGCATCATCCTTCATGTCCAGGACTATGAGGTCGAACTCCTTCTTGAAACCATCGGCAACCGATGCAGCATCTCCTATGAGCTGGTGGATGTTCTTCAGTTTTGCCAGCTTGAAGTTCCCTCTGGCGACTCTGGCAAAATCTTTTCTCTTCTCGATGGTCACCACTTCTCCGTACTTGTTGAAGTAGGCCATGTAGGCAGCTATCATCCCGCTCCCGGTGCCGGCGTCGAGGATGAGGGAATCGGGTGAGAGCCCTGTGTTGGCGATAATTGCTCCTATGTCTTTGGGCATTATAGGGGTGGAGCCCCGCTTGAAGTGCTTAAAAAAATCGGATGGCTTAAAGGGGAGTATCTGGAACTTGGTCCCCATATGAGAGCTAATCTCATCTCCGGGTTGTTTTCCCTTGAGCTCTTCCAGATTGATTATCCCGCTATGGGTATGAAATTCACCCTGGAACTCTTCAATAAGAAAACTGTGTTTTCCTCTTACGAGGACGATAGGGGGTTCCATTAAATTATTAGCCCTGCAGTTTCATTGTGGCTTCGGCTATATCTCCCCTCGCCTCTTGGAGTGCTTTTCTGGCATCATCTTCGCTGGCACCGGTCTGCTCGACTACCAGCTTGACGTCGTCTTCACTCACTTCCACTTCTCTCTGAACTGTCTCGTACTCGCCCGTGATCTGAAAAGTCTCCTGGCCCTTGGCAACGATCTTGGAGATTTGAGGGTTCTTGAAGATCAATTCTTCATCGTGCTTCCTGATGATCACTTCTTCGGCATCAATCTCTTCCATGTTGATGCCCATCTGTTTCATCATCTTCTTCATTTGTTTGGGGTTTGTCGGCATCATGTGAACTGGTTATGCGATAAAATATTAATAATTTTGCTGGTTTTCGGTGAGATAATATGGTGGTTAGAGGTGCTGGACTTATAGCACATACATTAGATATTAAGAATTGAACTATGTTTCCTGACCTCCGTTCTGTGCTTCCTGTGGTCCATAGGGTTTCTTCAATCCCAGCTCATCTGCAAACGACACGGTACGCTGGGGGAAGGGTACCTGTATCCCATGTTCTTCAAGCGTTCTTTTTATGATCCACAACAACTCCATCTTCAAAGAATACCAGATAAAATTGCGATTGGGGCCCCATATTCTTACAGTTAAGTTAACAGAGTTGTCATCCAGCTCATTTACGAAGATTTGAGGAGAAGGCCTCTTCAATGTCAGGGGGTGGTCCTCAATGATTTGATTGATGATGTGGATTGCTTTGGATGCATCGTCTTTATATCTTATTCCCACCGTATATTCAAACCTTGTGGCAGCATTACTTGATAAATTCATTATCTGAGAAGTGAATACGGTTTCATTGGGCATTCTAACGTATATGCCTTCGAATGTTCGCAAAATGGTGGACATTACATGAATGTCCACGACAATTGCGTAAGTGTTGGCAATGTTTACAGCGTCACCTATCTTCACAGGCCTTTCTGACATAAGGAATAACCCAGAAATGAGGTTGGCTACCACACTCTGGGAAGCAAAACCCAGGACAATACCTGCGACTCCTCCTGCTACCAGGAGGCCAGAAAGATTAAGCCCCAAGGTAGGGAGAATAGATACGAAGGCTATCAATAATATTAGAATATTTACGACCTTAACGAGTACTTCCAGCTCATCTTTTTTGAGCTTATCACTTAGAGCTTTCCTGAGGTTCATGGAGATTATTTTGGCTATAAAAACCGCAAATACCATGGTTATGACGATAACCAGCAAGTCTGCGAGGGCAATATCGCCGTAAACCGTTATATCGGGTATGAGACTCACAGCCCCCACCCCATGATCATCTTTTTGCCTATTAAAGGTACTTTTCTTGCCGTATACAGCTCTATAGATTTTTTCATTCCTGAAACCACAGGAGAATCTCTAAAATCTGTCTCGGCAATTGTCTTACTTCCCACTTCCATAGTTGCTTTCACGGAAACAATATCATTGTAGTAGATCTTCATTCCCACAGCATTGAACACTGCCTTATTCACTTCCACCCATTCCCCAATCTCATTTATTATGGCAAGCTCCATGACCCCTTCTCGGAGCCTGTCTGTCTCCGGCATTTTAGAGTAAATATCACTTTTCCAGTAGCGGCATACAACCCCCTCTGAAGGTTCTCCGTATAAAGTATATTTCTGCCCCACAAATGTGAAGATGTCCAGTACCTCAACGTCCTTCTTGGAGGATGCAAAAACCCCTATCTCTATGGGGAACGTTAAATAGACCTTTTTAGAAGACTTGGGCTCTACAACAATGGTCTTATCGAACTCTATTTCTAGGTAGGAAGTTACTTCCACCGGCTTGTTCAGTGGCTCTACCGGATTAACGATAAGCCGTCCACTATTAGCGGCAATGATTTTTTCCACTTTTCCTTCCTGGGATTCCCGTTGATATAAGAACTTGTTCTCTTCTTTTTCAACTGAGATCGAGATGGTTTCAGTTTCTATGCTTGCCGGGAAGCTATAAGCTCCGTACACGAACTATAGTGTGAATCTTAAAATATAAAAAACTTATTAAAGAACAATATTAAAAAACTTCAGCCATTTGGCTTCATCAGGGGGTTCCAAATTCAATAATCTCTGATCTCTCTTGCTTTGGGCGTCTCTGGTTAAAATTAAACCAGTATTCATCGAAGAATTAATTTAATAAAAATTAATTTATTCTGATAACCTATCTAAATTTATTTGATTATGATAATGTAAAAAATCCATAATTACAAGTATTATTCTGTGTATGAAAACCAACACGGTTTTCTAAACTATCAATAAAGCATTAACAAATGAATTTTGATAAAAAAAATTCACTAATTATTCCTGCAGCACTCTTTGCCGGTCTGGTTGTAATTGATGGTGTAATTTCCTATACAGCAATCGAATCCCAACTCGCTTATGAGTTAAACCCCCTTTACCACCATCTGGGGGACTACTTCTGGCTGCTCAAGGGTCTGGCTTCTCTATTTGTGTTATCATTGGCTGTGAGAATGTATAATCAGAATCCTTTCCTCACGCTCAAGGCAATGTATACCTGCTCTGCCATAATGGTCCTGGTTGTGGTATGGAACGTATTCAGTATAGTTGTCCTTTAAGCTGAGTAAAGAAATATATTAAATAGGATTAGAACCTCTCTGGGCGCCCCATTTTTTACCTGTTTTTTTCATTCCAAATAAAGGTTCAATATTTCTCGATCAACTCAGTTTTTTCCATAAAATTGACAATTAACGCCAATTTTATATATGCAAAGAAAATCACTTGGGTGAGATGCCACAAGAAATTTTGCAGCAGGTAGGTGGAACCCCTCCAAAACTGGTTATCCCGTTTTCTCCGGAGGCATATAGAGAATACAGAAAATCCAAGGAAGACGAGGTATTGATCCACATCCACAGATTATTGAATACCAAAGGAGAAGAGAGATTAAAGATAGACAGAAAGGTAAGAGCAACTCTAACTATGGGAATAAGCGTTTTTATCTCTCCGGACCTTATACAGGAATACGGGATAAAAAGCGGAGATTTTATTGAAGTGACTCTTCTAAAATGGTATCAAAAAGAAGTAGTAGAAGAAGACGGCATTGAAGAAGAAAAAGAGATAGAGCAGGAAGTCTACCCCGGCGAAACCACATATTATATAGATCCCAGAATGTCCAGAGGTTGAAAGATCCTTCCGACCGCGCGGTTTATTGCAGTCTTTACGCCACTTTGACCAGTAGCCAGTTGCGGCAGTAGCGAATCCTTTTTAATGTGCTTGGTAGACTCAATCTCATCAGATTGTTTCCGAGTGAGATATTGCTTAATAACATGTGGGGTAGTATACACACATCGGCCCCGGTGGGGTAGCGGACATCCTTGAGGGCTGCGGACTCTCTGACCCGGGTTCAAGTCCCGGCCGGGGCATCCTTATTTCGGTTTCTATGCCCTCTCGTGTCTTTACGCAGGTTCGTTTGCTATTTCTTATCACGTAAAATTTTTATTTATTGAATATAATTCGTGTTTGATAACCCAGGATAGGTTATTTTTCTAAAACCATCCAACCACCCGAAAACCCTATAATTATTTTAAAACCTATCTTGGGGGCCTACATTAATATGCTGGCTAAAGAGGTTTTTATATAGAAGGTCGAGCCTTTTGGGTTTATGGATTAACTATTATAATGCCTTTTCCCTCCTAAAAAGTGAGGATGGAAATCGAAGGTTTTACAAAAATTTGCTGTTTGTTTGAATATTTCCTCTCCAGGTGTATATTGCTAGGAGAGGGTTTTTTCTGGTGAGCATGGCGTGTGGTTCATTACTGTGGTGGAATATCATTGAGCCAGCATTCTTCACTGAACTATCTTCCCCGGCATACCACTCGGCTTCTCCCCAGAGTATGTAATAGATTTCAGTTGAGGGGTGAGCGTGTGGAGGGTACCAAGTTTCGGGGCCCAGCAAGACCATCCCCAATTTAAAACTGGTGCTAAATACAAGACCGTAAGGCCCAATAACATCTGCAATACCGAAATTATCAGAAAAGTCCATGGACATCTCGGACTCAGCGTATCCCTGGTGCCAAACCAGATTGGGTGTCAAGTGCTTTATACTGTCTATGATAGGTTCTATAGACTCTTGAGTCGCCTGAGCCCACGCATCCTGCAAATACTTGCATACTGGTAGTATTGTAGGAACTGGATTATTTATCTTCAGTTCATGGCTGTCAATCTCTCTGATTACCGCATCAATCTCTCTTTTTAAGTCATCCGAAGCATTATGAACCTCAAACGCTCTTTTTACACTTTCGATGAATCTCTCGACCTTCTCCGGCTCTAAAGTCATTCATTAACCCTCCACGTAGTTACAACCGCACGAACTGGATATAATTATTTCCAAATTCCTTGACCGTTCATCAAGAATCTAGTGATCCCTTGATAGTTATTAGGATTAACAACAACCCCATCATTTTAGTATACGATAAAAATTTATATTTCTATTTACATAATGTTACCAAATGTATGAACTTGAGAGCTTAAATGAATTGGTTGAACTTGTAGAAAACAAGGAATTTGATTTATTTGTCCTTCTCAGCCTGGCCATAAAATCGGAGATCAATGCCCACAACAACTACGAGTCTCTCAGCGAGCTTGAAATTTCACACGGCATTAAGAAAACACTTATCAGGTTAAGGGACCAGGAAATGGAGCACGAGAACATCTTAAGAGATATATTTGCCGGTTTTTACCCGGGAAAAGAGCCTAATACCAGTATAGCAACTCCATACGGAGAATTGGATGTAAGCGAAACTGGTAACATATTTACCCTGCTGAGGAGAGCTATGGAAGAGGAAAAGAAGTCAGAGGAGTTCTACAAAAAGCTCTCCCATAAACTAGAAGGTGCCAACAGGAAACTGGTTTCTTACTTATCCTATATTGAAAGAGAGCACTACGAGACATTGAGGAAAGAGCTCGAGGAAGCAGAGAGCTGAATTAATGTTAACATTATTTGATCTCTTTCATGTAGTGAGGCTGGCTTAAGTAATTTTCTCATATTGACCCTTGTATTTCTCGCTGCTCTTTTCTCATTTTTCTGTATTATCTATACCGGTTTATTATCACGGCAGAAGGCAGAAAAAGGAAATATCTGCGAAAAATGAGGGGTAAATGGATTTAACTCATCAATGACTACCTTATGGATATAAAGCAGTTAGACGAGGTCATTGTGCCCAAAAAGGACCTTGTTTATTTTAAAGACTGTCTCTTGGAGATTGTTTTTCAGGTGATTGGTGAAAACCAGGAGAAACAGATAGATAAGCTAAGGAGATTATATAAGCGTCTGGGTTTCTACAGTGAGGATAGGGAGTTAATCAAGAGTAAAAAGTGGTGGGAAAGAGCTAGGGCTGTCCAAGAGGATAAGGACCATCAAAGAGACAGGTGCTGAAGACATAGTATTTTCTCTTTCTGGCTCAATCGTTCTTCATACCTGAGATGAACTGTTTAATTTCTTCTTATCTGGGGTCTCTATTTTTCTGGCCCTCCCGATAATGCTTTTGGCAAGGTCTCTGAAAGTGAAATAATGGAAGGGCTTTAAAACCCACCAGTAGACTCTACCTAGAATTCCGTTGGGGTAGAAATAAGCTGTCTGAACAAGCTTATCCCCCTCAATGGTAAACTCCAGCCACGATTTTCCGGGTGAGCTCAATTGAGAACGTAAAAGCAGTCTTTTGTTGGGGACAAAATCTGCTACTTTCCAGAAATCGAGACTATCCCCAACCCTCAGATCTTGTTCATCTCTCCTACCCCTGTTAAGCCCATAACCACCCAGGAGTTTGTCAATAACCCCGCCTATCCTCCAGAAAATGTCATAGGTGAACCACCCATCTTTCCCTCCAATAGACTTCACTGCGGTAAATACCTTTTCAGGTGGGAGGTTATCGAAACTGTAAGCTCTCATATCCCTGTATATTGCCCGGGACATGTTGTCATCCTTTATATCACAGGTCTGCTCGGCACTGCTGTCACACCACCTGCTGACTACCTGTTTTCTCTCTATTTCATCTACAGCCTTTCTAATGCTTTCCTCGAATGACATGGGTGTAAAATCGAAGTATGAGGCGTTATCGTTCTGTAATACCGTCTCGGACTTCAGTCCGTCCACCAGCGAACGGGCTATTTTGTCGGAAACAGGGGTGAAAAGAATGAGCCAGTAGGATGATAATCTGGGTGACAGCACTGGAATGGGTATCAAAGTTCTCTTCAAACCCATCACTCTGGAAGTCTTCATCAGCATCTCCTGAAAGCTCAGCTTTTCCGACCCGATGTCCACCATCAAGTCCCCATCAATTTGGAGGTCTTTGGCCTCATCCAGATACTTTATTACATCATCCACGGCTATTGCCTGGGATTTAGTGCGGACCCACTTAGGCAGGAACATCACAGGGAGTTTTTGCACCAGATTCCTGATTATCTCGAAACTGGCACCTCCCGAGCCAATAATTACTCCTGCCCGGAACCATATGGTCTGTATCTTGTCAGGGTGAGCGCTCAATACCTCTCCAGTCTCGATCCTGCTCCGGAGGTGCTCACTGGCGCTCTCTTTGACTCCTAGCCCTCCCAGATAGATCATTCGCTTTACCCCCGCCTTTATGCACGCATCCCTGAAGTTCTCCGCACTGACCCTGTCAAGGTCTGCAAAGTTCTTTCCTGCTCCCAGAGAGTGGATCAAGTAGTAAGCAACATCGACACCCTCTGCAGCCTTTTCAAGTGCCTCCTTATTGAAGGTGTCTCCTTCCACTATCTCCACTTTTTCTCTGGTTTCAGGTCGGATCTTCTTTTTGTTGCGGACAAAAAGTCTTAACTGAACGCTCTCATCTTCCAGCAGTTTCTGTTTCAGTCTCCTGCCTATGTAACCAGTAGCTCCCGTCAGCAGCACTTTCATGACTAACCACTCTTGAATCCCATAATATCCTCCACATCCACCAGTTTCCATACCAGATTCCTCTCTTCCCTGACTATGGAGTCCGGCGGCTCATCAGAAGAGTGTCCCAGAGCCTTCATGACGTTCGGTGAGAGGTTCTTGTACCTGATGAGGTCCAAAAACATTTTTCTAACTTCTTTCCTTTTCTCGCTATCTTCGACCTCTGACAGCATTCCAAATAGGACCACGAATTTGTAATCGGATAGGTTCTCAGTGTACCGCTCTATCTCTACCGCCACACGAGGGTTATCTTTGAAATACTCTATTTTCTTTCCGTAGTTGGTGGACAAGAAGTAAATGTGCTGGCCGTCGAAAACGTAGAGAAATGGAGCTACGTAGGGATATCTATCCCCCTTAAAGATAACCCGGCTCACGAACTGCTCTCTTATCAGCTCATCGTATTCTTCTCTTACTAATCTGGGAATTTTTACGATCAATCCAACCCCTCCCCTTTGTTATTGTTTACTTATTGAAATACAATACATATTACTATAACATAAGTCTACAAATCAATTTTTCCCCCCATTCTTTTTGTTGGTTCTTATTGGTATTAATTACTTATGCTGACCCTTCCCCATACAGCGTATATGGGATCCGATAGAGTAACTTGTGGGAAATAAGAATCTTCGACCGGTCTAGGATAACCTCTAACTGAATAGGTCTCCAGGTCGTCAAATTCTTCTGTTCTGAGATAGTACTCTAAAACTAATCCCATTCTTTCGAAGTCCTGTAGCTCGGTCCACAACTTAACAACTTTAGGGGGGAACCATCTATTGGAGAAGACGTTTATGAACACTCCATTAGTCCTCAGGACTCTGGCACATTCCTTGAACAGCTCCAGCGGCTTGGTGACGTATTCCACTGAGGAAGTGCATACGATGGCATCAAAGGAGTTGTCCTCGAAGGGCAATCGAGGGTTGCGGTTAACGTCGTGAAGAACGTAGTCGGTCAGTTGAGGATTGTTCTTCATCTCTTCCTCGTTCAGTGCCAATCCGGTAAGCGAGTTAAGTTCGATATCCGGGATATGTGACCTCCATCCGCTCATGAGGTCCAGAATGTCCATTCCCGGCTCCAGCAATTCACCATATAAATCTCTGACGTTTTCCAGGGCTTTATCATCTAAATGAGTAGTTAAACGGGGCTTTTGATAGAATTGAGAGTCGTCTTGCTCGTCTTCACGGGTGAATGCGTCCTTCGTAAAGAAGTCCGTTGCTACGCCATCCCATCTGGCCTGCATTCCGGGACCCTCAGTTATGGTGTCCAGCCACGAGTTGCATGATCCTCCTACCTCTCTCTGCTTCTGCTTAACGTCTAAGACTTCGGTCTTTAGCTCAAAGTCTTTTCCCGCAAATGGGTGGTTGAAATCAGCTTTAATATTACTGGAATCGGTCCCTACGCACCTAAACGGTCTCAAATCATCAGGGAAAATCCCGGGAAGTTTTAGGATGCCCATTGGGTAGTATCTGCCTGCATGAGGTCCCAGTGTTTCCATTCCGAGTTTCTTTCCATTGAACTGGTTGCGCTCCACTTCTATTACCTGTTGGGGGTTATAAGGGATGTTCTCGGTGAAGTGATTGTGAATAACATCTCCGGGCTCTTTTCCTTCCAGATCCTCCTTAACATTTTGGGGGAGCACGTCACGCCATAAATTGACCTTTCCGCCGTGATAGACTTCCGTATGTTTGGCTTGCTTGCTCTTCCAGTTAATAGTGAACTGTAAACTGGCATAAGTATCATTACTTATCTTCATAAACCTACCTCCTTTTAGTCATCCATATACTATTTGTTTTGCTACTTTATAAAATATTTGGTATTAATTGAATTTATTAATTAATTATAATTTAGAATGTGGAGAATCCTATTAATGTTCAATAATCAACTTTTAAGTTCGACATTCAGTAAGGCCACATCTTATCATCTTTGTACCCTAGAATACGGCTTATGGCCACCATGAACGCCGCTGTCCTCATGCTGACATTCAATTCCTGGAAGGTACTATAAACGCTATCATATGCTGTGTCCATTTTGTCTTTCAACCGGGTATAGACCATATCCCTATCCCACTGCTCGCTATGGACATTCTGGTACCATTCAAAATAGCTAACAGTTACTCCTCCAGCGTTGATGAGGATGTCTGGTATGATAAAAGCCTTATCATTAAGTATCTGGTCAGCCTCAAAAGAAATGGCTCCATTGGCAACCTCAGCCACCACTTTTGCCCTGATCTTGGAGGCGTTATCCTGGTTTATCTGGCCCTCTATGGCAGCGGGGATCAACAGGTCAACATCCAGCTCCAGCAGGTCCTGAGGAGAGAGATGGGTGTGCTCTTCTACCGGGCAGACCATCTGAGAGCAGTACATACCGGCGATCAAGCCACTCGACTTCTTCTGCTCCATAATGGAATCAGCATTCAAACCGTTTTCATTGTATATTGCGCTTTTAGAGTCGCTGACTGCCACCACCAGGAACTTGGGGTCATCTTCCAGAATTTTAGCCATATTATATCCAGCGTTACCGAAACCCTGTATAGCTACCCTAACAGGCTTTTTCTGCGGTTCGCTATCAAATACTCTTTTTATCACGTAATAGGCTCCCATAGCAGTAGCATTATCCCTGCCCGGTATGCCGCCATTATCGACCGATTTACCAGTAATAACAGCAGGTGTAATATTGCCCATCAGATGGCTGTATTCGTCCTCCATCCAGTCCATAATGATCTCGTTGGTGTAGACATCAGGGGCAGGTACGTCCTTATCCGGCCCGAAATCATGGACGAACGCTCTTATATAGGCTCTACTTACCTTCTCCAGCTCTCCCTTACTTAGAGATTTGGGGTCCAGCTCTATTCCACCTTTACCACCTCCGAAGGGGATGTCCACAAGAGCGCATTTAAAGGTCATCAGCATGGCAAGTGACATGGCCTCCTTAAAGCTCAGAGTGGGATAGTATCTTATTCCACCTTTATAAGGGCCTTTGAAATTATTATGCTGGACCCTGTAAGCCGTAAGAATACCCAAACCACCCTCATCCCTCTTAACCTTAACATTAGCCGATAACACCTTATCCGGAGTTGTGAGTAGTTTTCTATCCGAATCAGAAAGTTTTAACACGTCTGCAGCTACATTGAACTTATCATAAACATCTCCTAAAAACGATTTCTCATCCATACATCCACCCCACAAAGAGTTGAATAATACAGTATATAAACTATGTTAGTCCTATGGAATCGGTGAAAAAGTATCTCAAACAGGCCACTTCTCTGGCCACACCCAAGTCCCACACCCTGATCTAGTAATTTATCTTTGATCATCACTTTCCGAACATGTTAGGGGAAATGGACATATCTTATTATCCAATAGATGGAACTATGAAACAGTGGCCGTTGAAAATATTGCTGGTGCATCCTAAAGCACCTTATATGCAAGAAGAGAAGCTTATTTTTGCATCTGACTGCAGCTTGCTCTTGAACAAGGACCTGGTGAAAAGATTCGATAATGAGACTATTCTTATTGGCTGTCCTATGCTGGAAGACCCCAAGAGGACTTATGAGAAGATAAAAATGATAGTTAGAGAAGGCAACGCCAGAAGGATTGAGGTGAACTCCATGGAAGTCCCCTGCTGCCACGCACTCCACCTAATGACAGACAAAGCCCTGCAGGAAGAAGGAAAAGAGATCGAACTGGAGAAGAATATTGTAAGGGTTAATGGAGAAGTGGAACCCTACTCAGGCATGGTGGATAGAAGTATGATGGAAGCAGAAGCCAAAGCGCATGGAGGAGCATGCAGATGTTCCGGTGGTAGCCATGAGCAAGAGTGATAGAGTGAACAGGATGATAATAGCAGTGGATACTGACACATGTATAGGCTGCGGGAGATGCGTGAACTCCTGTCCCACCGGAGCTCTGGAGCTAAAAGACGAAACTGCTTGGTTGAAGGAAGAGAAGTTGTGCGACGGCTTCGGCTCCTGTATTGCAGTCTGTCCCGAAAATGCCCTCTTCATTGAGGAAAGAGAAGCAGAGCCCTTTGACTGGAGCATAATGGACAGAATAAGTTTCGAGGACTTTGTGGAGAAATTGCAGAAACACTACCAACCCAAGGCCATAAGAGAAGCCGAGTAATTAAATCCATCACCCCAACGGCTTTTCCACGTCAACTGGATTTATAATCAAACACGTGTCTTATTTTAAAAATAGAGAATGGACTTCGAGGGCATTGGGACAGAATTACTTTATTACCCTGATTGTGAATAGGTTGTGTAGCAGACCGATAGCGAACATGGCCATCTCTTGTCTATCATCTCTTTTCTGTCTTATTTTCCACCCAAACCTTCTCTTATCAGCGGAGTAAGCAGCTTCACTCAGGTTTCTTTCATAGTATTTCTTTAGGAATTGGTAGGGAGCTAGGACGATTTTCTCGGTTACTCTCAGCCATTCGAAGCCGATTTTGGAGAGGTTTTTCTTGGGGATCACGAAGACAGCTGTCTCTTTATCAAACTTCTTTAACACTTTCCTGGAGCTGTAATACTTATCTAAACGTATGGTGTCGATTGTTGCTATTTTGGCAAGCATTTTCATGGCTTTGTTGAAGGCGTCCATCTCTGATTTGTTGGAGTAACCCCAACCCACATACATTCCCGTGTCCAGGTCAATGAACCTGAACACGTAGCTGAAATCCTTGTTCTCTTTCTTGGGGTTGCTCCTGTAGTGTTTGGTGATGGTAAGAGAATAACCGGTTCCATCTCCAGAGAAGTTTCCTGAAACTTCTTCCTCCTTAAGTAAGAGGATCAGCAGGTTGTGCAAGACCATCTTGACTTCCTCATCTGAGTATAATCTCTCTATGGATTTATAGCTCACCTTGAACCCGAATAAAGGCTCGAATAATTCTAGGAGTTCTTCAACATCCCGGTTGCTCTTATCCATCATCCTGGCGAACAGGAAGAGCATGATCCTATTAACCAAATCAACTTCCTTGGGTCTCCCCATCTTCTTCTGGATCTCTATGTTGGCTGCCTCCTCCACGTACTCAGGCAACCTATTTATCCTCTCCCTAACTAACTCTCTTTTCCTCTCCCACTCACCGTAAGGATACTTCACCTCACCATCCTTACTCTCCTCCTTTATCTCTTCCATCAACTCCTCAAGAACTTCCAACAATGATTCAACCGTTTTCCCCGTCACCCTGAATCCCAGCATATTCTCAATTGAACCACAAACTATTTAAAGTTATCTATAGTTATCTATAATATGCCCAGGAAAGTGGAAGTTAAGAAAAGTACCTTAAAATTAACCGATGAAGAAATAGAATGCATTCTAGAGAGAGTAGTCAACCCCATAGGAACCTCAGCCAAAGCAGACATCCCCAAAAAATACCTCAACAGAAGAGTTTACGTGATAGTCACCAAAGACGAAGTGAAATAAGTATCACTGACTTTTGTCCCAAAGCCGA
>JAWODI010000023.1:0-34279 GCA_046483365.1 Archaeoglobaceae archaeon
GTCTATATTTATAACTTTTCTTTCTTTTTTTCTTTTTTGCTGTTAAAAATTAAGTTCTAACAAAATAAAAATAGATAATAATTTTTATCTATCATCTTTAGGTCCCTGGACCCCTAGAGCCAATGTTACGCAGTACTCTATCAAGTATTATGGCCAGAAATACTACTGAAATACCAGCTTCAAGAGCCCTACCAACTAATCCTCTGTTGATACCTCCTATAATTTCTTCTCCAAGACCCCCAGCTCCAATGAAACCAGCTAAGACGACCATAGTAAATCCGATCATAATACTCTGATTCATGCCCACCAGTATAGCGGGTTTAGCAATGGGGAATTCTATCTTGGTTACTATCTGTCTTGTACTGGCGCCAAAAGATTTTCCTGCCTCGATTATTTCTCCGGGAATCTCTTCTATCCCCAGTGAAGTTGTTCTAATGGGTGGAGCTACTGTGAATATCACTATGGAAACAATACTGGGAGCTGTACCTATTCCAAAGAACAATATAGCCGGAATCAGGTAGGTCATCGGGGGTGTGGTCTGCATAGTATCTAAAACGGGCGTCAGCAGTTTATTTACTATTTTGGAGTGGGCTTTCCAGATCCCCATTGGGATTCCTATGATCCAGGCTATGATAAGAGCCACAATCATAAGAGATACGCTCTCGATCATTTCTTCCCAAATTCCCATATTCCAGATCAGTAAGATGAAAAAGGCACCAATGGGAACCATCTTCAATCCCACAGTCCTCCATATTATTAAAGCAACGATAATAGTAAATATCTCTGGTGGTATGGCAGCAAGGATGTCGAAAGTAAATTCTGCCATGGTATTGAGGATCCAGGTTATCCCACCGAAAAACCAAGGTAAGTTCTCTGTAAGCCAATTAACAGCGTCGCTTCCCAAGGATCCAATAGGGTTTTTAGGAAGCTCAATCACAAAACCCCCAACATCTATCAACGGCACTCCCATCAGATCAACCTCCTGACAGAACGTAGAAGCCTATCAAGCACAATCGCCAAAATTACAATGGAGACACCTGCCTCAATAGCTAAAGGAGCCATCATTCTGGAAATTGACTTCACAACCGGCTGTCCTAATCCTCCGGCCCCTATATATCCAGCGATGACCAGCATTGCAAAAGAGAGGAGAAATGTCTGATTAATTCCCAAAGCAATTGATGGCATGGCCAGCGGGAGCTCGATTTTGGTGAGGATTTGGCGATTTGTAGCACCAAATGACCTCCCTGCTTCAATAACCTCTTTAGATATGTTTCTTATTCCATAAGTAGTTAACCTCACCAATGGGTTGAGGGCAAAGAGAATAGTAGCTACAACTCCAGCAGCCTTTCCCACGCTGAAAAGGAAGACCACGGGGACAATATACGCCAGGGCGGGTATAGCCTGCATAAAATCTACAAAAGGCTCAATTATCGTCATAGCTCTGTCACTGTGAGCCCCCCATATACCCAGCGGAAATCCAATTATGAAACAGGTGATTGTAGAAACCAAGATTAGCGCTATGGTTTCCATAGTCCACTCCCAGTAATCCAGGCCTAAGCTCAAAATGAAAATCAGAGCTATTGCTACGATTGGCGCAGCTTTGCGGCTTACAAGCACCAAAGCAAGTACTGAGATAAGTATAATCATTATTAACGGCGGTACGGCTAACAAACTTTCGAATATACCCCCTGCAACCGTCTCAATTATTGCACCGAGTGTATCAAAGAATAATGATGCATTATCGACAAGCCAGTCGATAACCCCTTCAAGAAAGTCGCCTACCGGTATGTTCGGCACAGGGTATTCAAATAGACTCTGCACCTTCCATTACCTCCATAGCGGCCTTTTGGTTTAAATAACCCATAAACTTTCCTTCATGGCTGACAGCAGCAAGCGGGGTCTCCGAGGCAAATAATCTTGCTGCAACCTCGTTGATGGTCTTACTATAGTCCAAACTTTTCTTTTCTTTAATGTAGTCTTTAATGGTGTCGCTGCCTGCCTCTTTAGCCTTTTGAGCGTCTGCTTCAGTTACAATTCCCTTATAAAGCTTATTTTCATCTAAAACAAAGGCTACACCATCTGAAATTGATTCTAGAGCTTTTTGCGGGCTGTCATTTGGAGTGATTGTAGATTCAGGATGCTTTGCAAGGTTTACTATGGTTAGAACACTGGGAATATCCAGTTCATGAACAAAGGACTTTACATACTCATCGGAAGGATGCAACAGGATGTTCTCAGGAGTGTCTATCTGGACTGCTTTACCTTCTTTATCCAGAATAGCAATCCTGTCGCCCAACTTGACAGCCTCATTAAGGTCATGAGTAATGAACACTATGGTCTTTTTCATCTTGTGCTGGATCCTGACAAGTTCTTCCTGCATTTTAACCCTGATGAGGGGGTCAAGAGCGCTGAAAGGTTCATCCATAAAAAGTATCTCTGGATCAACAGCCAGGGCCCTTGCCAAACCGACTCTTTGCTGCATTCCACCGCTCAACTCTGAGATATAGCTATCCTCCCATCCTTCCAGGCCAACCAGTTTTAAAGCTTCCTTACTCCTTTCAGCTATTTCATTTTCATTTACACCCTGGATTTCCAGCCCCAGACCTACGTTACTGAGCACTGTCCGGTTTGAAAGGAGAGCAAAACTCTGGAAGACCATTCCAAAGTACTTTTTTCGAATAGCGATCAATTCTTTATAACTCAGTTTGGTAACGTCAATGTCAGGTTCAAGTATTACCTTGCCGCTAGTCGGTTCGATAAGCCGGTTTATACATCTCAGCAGGGTTGACTTGCCGCTTCCAGAAAGACCCATTACTACAAAGACTTCACCTTCCTCCACCTCAAAATTAATATCTCTGAGCGCTACGGTCTGACCTGTCCGCTTTCTGATCTCTTCTCTTGACAAATCTTGTTCCACATACGGGAACACCAGGTCTGTCTTGTCTCCAAAGACCTTAAACAGCTTCTCAACCCTAAGCTTAGTCTCAGCCATTTACTCACCTCTACTAGTTAAATCATTTAACTTTATAAAAACGTTTGACTCTTTTATTATGCTTTTATTATTTTTTATGACCAAACCATCACACCTCCTGGGGTAAATCAATAGCCTTTATAAGCCCTCAAACCAGTTACATATGTCAAAAGACCTATAGTTCTTTTTAAGTATTTCGGAAAAAGGTTATTATTTGATAGTTTAAAGGTTTCCTGCTCGGCGTGCCCTCCCCTTCTCAACTAAACTATTACTTCTTAACCGCTCTTGCGTCCAAAGCTAAACTTTATCTCTTTTTTAGATAACCTTGGTTGATTGGGACTTTTTCGCGCGCTGCACAAAGCGTACTGAAATTAGGGTCCCTACCCAGGAGTAAATCCAGAATCATGAATGATAGGGATATGGGGAAATAAAAAATTGGTTATTCGAAATGCATGCACAAAAAAATAATCGTAGAAGAGTTTCCAAAAAAACCAATTTAGCATGCAACGAATTCATGTTCTGCACGAGACAACGTAGACTCCGCCGGCTCAGAATAAAATCCAGGAGACTTTTGTTTGTTTACTGAGGATTGTGCATCATCTATAATGCTTTTAGCTTCACTCATTAATGCTATAGTTTCTTCAGCCTAATCTTCTACCTGTTCAGCTAGCTCCTCTGCCCTCTCATAGTCAAGAATAGTAGTTTTCATTTGACTGAGACAACAGTCCTCTGGCTTCAGCTCGAATCAGCTTATGTTTTCGTGTTGTTGGGTGGGGTATTGTTACCGTAGATTGCCCAGGAGTATACGTTGATCTCGATTTCTACTCCGTGGCATTCTTTAGGCCACTTATCCAAGAACTCTTGGGTGGCGTGCTTTACGTATAAGGATGCTGTTCCATAACCTATGAATGTCTCGTATTGAGGATCAACTTCATGACCATATTCTTCAATCATTTGACTGATCTTCCTCTTAACAGTTCCCTTAGTCACATCTTCTGATAAGCTCTTGTTGCAGTAGTTGTATAATTCTCTCCAGAATTGTGGGGGGAGGCTTGCTCTGGGCGCCTCATCTCTCGGGGTTCCGTTGACAACCTCAAAGGTCTGACTCAAATTCATTCCATCATTAACCTTTTTAGTTATCCTGTACTTACCCTCCCTGACGGGATACAACTCTATAGACTGAGTAAAACTATCGTATGGTTTCACAACCCATTCATTCAACTTCCAGAACCCTGGGGAGAGCCACTTGACTTTCCTCCAGCCATCATCATCCCAGTACTCTACAACATACTTCCTACCAAAAGTAACCTCATCACCCAGTAACGGGGGTTGATGATTGTGGATGGTTAGTTTGAGGGTGTCACCGCTAGAGAACTCTTTCTTGTTCAGGGTCATGAAAACTCTCTTCCCCAACTCCATTTCGGATGGTAGGATCTCACTCTTGACGCCAGATAAGATCTCAATTCTTTTAAGGTCTTCATCGTAATCGACATGCATCCTGAATTGCCTGCTCTCGTTAGATGGGAGGTATAGAGATATTACTCCCGGCACTGGATCCTTATCAAGTATGCTCAACCTCCGCCCATCAGAATAATGGACTTTCGCCCCCAGGGTCACGTAATAATCCTTGGAATACTCATTCTTCACTTCTCCATTAACCACGACACCAAGGTCTCCGGGCTGCACTTCCTGCCTCTCCATGGTGGTGGGGCACATATCTTCTTCCTCCAAAAACTTGTAGCTCAAGCCATACTCCTTGAGGCAGATCCTTGACTTGCTCCCGTTGTAGGTGAAGTATTCAGGCCCAAACACATCTATCTCCGGGGACATTGTAGTGAAGTTCCATGAAGCATTTCCTATGGAGTTGTTGGAGCCGGCTGTTACAGTAACCCTGTAATCTGTCCTTGGCTTGAGAAACTCCTCAAGATAGAAAGTGTATTTGGCAGCATCCCCCACGAACTCCTTCTCCACATGACTGACGTCTACAGCAGGCCCAACCTCCAAACTCAATAACTCAGGAGGCTCAGAATAACTCAAGGAGATATTAGTGTCTAAAGAAACATTCTCTGCCTCAGGCCTTAAAATAGTAGGTTGATAAGGATACGACGACTCCGCATCCGGTAAACTTATGGGTGAACCCGGATACCCCACCACCGTCTCAGGAGTCTCAACAGTTGGCTTACCTGTAACCGTTGGAGTCGACTCGTTAGCAGGCTGAGAATTATTGGTAGGTTGGGAGCATCCAACAAATAACAAACCAACCACAAGAACCAGAACTATTAACTTCACCTATTATCGCCTCACCCAACTCATATTAATTTTTTTTAGTTTAAAAAATTTAACTTGTTTTTAGGCTACCGATGTCATTTTCAATGCCATATATAGGGCTATAATATGATATGCCCTCGCCGCCTGTACCCCATAGTACGCCATATATGTATTTGTCAGTAACCCAACTATTGTCATAAACTGGTGCACCACTATCCCCATTTTGACAGGTAAAGTTTGCTACTATTTGATCTTTATATCCTGAAACATCTATGTTTACTTGCGTAATGTATCCACATTTTTCACCGGATTTCTGGCCACCAAAGCAAACTTCCATGCCCTGCCACTGGTAATGCTGGTCGCCAACTACAGTGTATGGATTGTTAGGATCATACTCGTTATATATCATGAAATTAGCATCAGTACGTGCTTGAACCCAACAGGAGTCACTATAAGTACTTCTAACCACAGAAGCAAATCCTACATTGTCAGTATCATCATCAGGTTGGTAAACATCCTCATATAATTCGCAGCAGTGTCCTGCTGTGATAAAACCAGTAACACCGTCTAACTCAGCAGTAAACCCAAGGGTACAGTATCCTGCGCTATAAGTGAGTGTTTGTATTCCTCCTATCAATGGTCGAAATCTGAAATCCCTAGATGTGGGTTCTGGTTTTTGTTGTTCAGCTACCAAGACACCTTTCAAGGGAATTTCTGACTTATCAAGAATACTCTCTAATTCCTTGAATACGCTACTGTTAAGTTCTTCAAAGTAGACATGTACTTTATTGTCTGCATAGCCCGGAGAAGTTCCTGACCACAGGTTTGATAGTTCTTCATTTCTTTTAATCTCTTCAGTTAGCTTGTTTTTCCAGCTTTTTAGCTGGCTCTTGTTGTATTGTCCTTTGAGGAGAAAGACTTTAGCTTTACCGTTAACCGCGTCTATAACTTTCCGGCCACCTTCTACATCCTTAACATAGGTAAAAACAACACCCTTTTCAGAATCAATAAAGGTTCCGCCCCAGCTAGGAATTTTCGCATGTCGTACAGATTCTGCTGCTTCAATGAGATCCTTATACTCATCTTGGCTACTAAAATTTTGAGAGAAAATATTATTTCCTAATCTAGCATACGTCCACCATAATCTTGACTTCTCCTCACCAATCCACTCACCGTCTTCATACTCATAGTATTTTCTTACTAAGTCTCCTTTATATGCCTTCTGATCTATGGAGAGATTGCTTGGATTCTTGAGAGTAACCCCTTCTTCTGGCGCTGCTGATACCGCCATAATCCCTGCTGCTGTACATACCATCACTGCCAGTATAACACCTAATAAGTATCTCTTCCTCAATTTTTCACCTCCCAAACTTTGATTCCATTAAAATACTTCTCTATTTAGTAATTCTGACCATGGCCCTTGAAAATTAAAATGAATGTATATTCTAGCGCAATGGTCAGAAAACTTATTTATCACGAGCCAAAGAATTGATTAAAAAGGTATTTAAGGCACTGAAGGTTTAATTATTTATGTTCTACCCCCCAAAATTGTTTCACAATTTGTTCTTCAATTTTTGTGAGGAAACTAATGAACACGAAGATCAGATGGAATAGTTAAAAAATTTATTTATAATTGTATGAAAGTGCAGTAGCTCTCCAGATAAATCCAAGCTTAATAGATATCAAAATGAGAATCAGAGGTATTAAAATCATTACCAGTGAACCTAAATAATGACTTGAAGCGTATGACAGAACTGACGTAGGTACTGAGATAGCCAACCCGTACAAAGAGGAGACGTAGGATCTCTTAATTAAATAAACCCCTGCTCTCAATCCCTTGAACATTTATATATTGATCCTCAAATTTCCTTTGTTTAAAAAAGAGGTGTTTGTTAAATGACTTATTTGAACGGAAGCATATTGTTGCTTTGTCTTCAAGGGTGCTATTTACTTTTACCATCTTCTCTCTTTCATATAGGTTGTCTTAATGCTCTTTTATGGTGTTCCGTCCCTCTCTATGTTTAAGGCTTCACCTATCCTTATTCCGAGCTTGCCAGCACCAGAGTGGGACTCTCCATGTGCTACAAAATGCTCTTTAACACCCATAGCTTAAATCCTTCTCCACAATCTTAGCGTTCCATTTGGGCTAGTTTAAATATAATTGACTCGTTAATCCTAGGAAAAGTATACTTACCATGCTCTTTAAGGGTTTCTCATTTAGCTAGGGATTTAGAGATTCGGCAAAATGAGCCGCCGGCGGGACTTGAACCCGCGACCTAGTGATTACGAATCACTCGCTCTGCCAACTGAGCCACGGCGGCTTTAAGATAATTTGTTTGGATGAGATAAAAAATTTTGGTAGTGCCCAATGGTCACTGACACCTCTCAAAAGTAATGTCGGCAGTGTTCGATGGTGAGTGCATTAGGATTGATGGAATTATTTTATGGTAGAATTGTCATGTATTCGACACCAAGTTTTAAATATACAGTTCATTAACAAGGTTTAATGGCAGATTTTACCACTAGTGAAGTCGCTGAGATTCTTGTGGCACTCAGAATGAAGATCGTAAAAATCGTTGTGGCCATGGGAGTAGTGTGGGCAATTACTTTCGTATTCTTTTCTGATCCAGTAATAACGAGGTTAGTAAGCGATCTGCTCCCCACAGGTGCGGAAATAATTTACACCCGCCCTCTAGAGGGTATGATACTCAAGCTGAAGATCTCCCTGATATTTGGTGTTGTGGCGGTACTCCCCTATATCTTTATTCTAATGTATAAAGCTCTAAAAGATAGGACAGAGATCCTTTCCAGCGTAGAAGTGGGGAAACGCACTGCGTTCAGGTACAGCATTATTTCTGTCATTTTGTTCACGGCTGGAGTGGTCTACGGCTACAACATTCTACAGTTCTTCCTCACGTATCTTTACGAGATGGCCGCTGCACAGGGTGTGCTGGCATACTACTCTATAGCCGAATTCATCAACTTTGCAGTTCTCATGCTGGTCATATTTGGGGTTATTTTCCAGATGCCGCTCATTATGACATTTCTTGTGGGCTATAATGTGGTCCAGTTCCAGACTCTCACATACTATAGAAAGCACTTGTTTGTAGCCTTCTTTATACTGGGATCTATTATTACACCTCCTGATGTCTTCACTCAAACGATTATATCCATCCCAATGATCATTTTCTTCGAGATCAGCATTATTGTCATTCGTATAATTCATAGAGACAAGATAAAGCAGCAGGCTTTAGCTTCAGAATAAACTCTTTTTTCTTCAATTGTTTTGCCGAAAGCTTTGGGCTGACATTTGGACTGACAGAATTGAAGTTTATAGTGTAAGGACTTTTTTGTGTAAATGCAATATTGTAATTTTAAGGTCATTATTACAAAAATGAAAAGATTAAATACTTCATCTTATAATTATAATCATGGTTAATTTCAAGTTACTGGACCTCGATATTCCCAAAGGTAACAATTTGATGACAATTGGGCCACCGCTCATGGGCAAGTCTGTCTTCGCCAGAAACCTGTTCGAGGAGAAATTAAAAGAAGGATACAGGGGGATATACGTTACAACCCGCGAAATTCCTGACGATGTTGTTGAATGGTTTAAAGATGATATCGATTTCAAGATCCTCGATTGCGTAACCAAAACCATGTCAGAAGATCTTCCGGAAACAGAAGACATAAAGCGAGTTTCTGTGATGGACTTGACGGGAATAACTTCCAAATTGAACAAATTCCTGGAAGACGTGTGGAGAGATGGAAATAAAAAGATAGTGATAGTGTTTGATTCTTTGTCTACTCTGTTGATGTACAGCAATCTCCAGACCGTTTTCAGGTTTTTGCATATTCTGGTGGCCAGAATAAAATCAGCGGATGCTGTGGCCCTGTACATAATTGAACAGGGTATGCACGACGAAGCTACAGCAGCAACTCTAAAACAGCTTTTCAGCGGAGCCATAGAGATAAAAGAAGAAAAGGAAAGGAGATTCCTCAGATATATTGGTTCTTCGACCAGAACAGATTGGAAAGAGTTCGAAGTCAAGGATGCTAAACTAATGTTGATGTCCGGAAAAGTGAGAGTTTTATGAAAGGATAGTGATATAATGAAGATTGGTATTCCCGTTCTAGATGACATCTTTGGAGATGTTCCCGCCAAAAAAACGCTTACCTACTACATAGACCCGGAAGCTGAAGGAAATGTCTTTGCCATGCAAACTCTATTCACCAACCTTGAATTAGGGCACAATTGCGCTCTGGTGATCTCCACTATGGATCCTCATACTGTCAGGAGGAATTTCAAGGAATACGGGTGGATATTGGATGACTTACCCAACTTCTCTCTAGTGGACGCATACTCAGGTTACATTGGCTCACCATCAAATGAAGAATATGTTGTAAAAGATCCCTCGAACATCGAGCAACTGGACAAAGCCGTATGTAAAGCTATAGAAGAAAATGATATGGTCACCTTCGGGTCTCTATCCACCATTATCGATATATGTGGTGAAGAAGCTCTTTCATATGTCCAAGAATGGAGCAAATATGCAAAGTTGAACAACACATTCATTGTCTACAGCTTTGTAACCTGGCCCTATCCAGAAAATGTAATGGACAGAATAAACGAGCTATCCAATGCTATAATCAAGGTGGGAGGCGTCCACCACAGGGTTGTTCTGGGACAATATTACGGAATTCTCAAATCTGACTGGGTAGAAGTGAAGAATACCTCTATCCTGTTCAAGCTGCTGAAGCCGGGTGGTGTCAGAGCCTACATACCCAAAATATTGGTCACCGGACCCTTCAGTGCCGGAAAATCCTCATTTGTCCAGGCAATGTCCTCCAAGTCCGTCTCTGTAGATAGATTAGGGACCACTGTTGCCCTTGACCACGGGCACGTCGACTACAAAGGTTTCTCTATAGATATTTTTGGCACTCCCGGGCAGGAAAGGTTCGATCCAGTTCTAAAGCTATTAGGGAAGAAGGCATTAGGAGTTATACTGGTAGTGGACTCCACTGACCAGACCAGCCTGTTCAGGGCGAAAGAAATGCTCTACGAAACTACAAAATTTGGACTTCCTTATGTAATTGCAGCCAACAAGCAGGATTTAGAACATGCCCTGAGCCCGGAAGAAATCAGAAAGAAGATGAACTTATCGTTCAACATCCCTATAGTCCCCACGGCTGTTAAATCGGTTCAAGGGGTTCATGATGTCATGGACGCTTTGCTAGATCTTCTTGTAGGTGATGAAAATGGCTAATCTAAAAGAATTGCTGGAAAAAGTGATTAAAGAGTTAAAGTCTACCGGCGACCTAGACGCTGGTGCAGTGGTCTCCCGGGATGGTCTATTAATCGCTGCAGACATTTCTCAGAACGTAAATTCTGACTCTTTCGCGGCCATGACCGCTACTATGCTGGGAGCTGCTGAGACCGCAACCTCCGAGCTGGGAAAAGGTTTCCCTGACAGGGTTATTGTGGAAGGCGAAGATGGAAAAATAATAGCCACCGGTGCGGGTTTTAAGGCTTTGCTGGTGGCCATGGCTTCTCCCAATGCTAATCTGGGACTTTTATTACTGGAAATGAGCAAGGCCAGTAATAAGATAAAAGAATTGCTGGAGGAATGAAATTATGGATTCTTTTGACGTTTTGACCGAACAGGACATATCCCAATGGGATAGAGAAAGCATTGTAGATGTTTTCTTCAGCTACGAGTATGGTAAAATGGTCTTTATTGATAAAGCACATGTTGCATCCCTGTACAACACATTCCTGGTAGGAATCTATCTGGAGCTGACCAACATTGTGGGAAAGGCAGCAAAAGGTTTGATACTGAGCGCTGCAAAGAATGGTGGTTTAAGAGCAGGTAGAGGTATTAAAAGAAGGTATGAAAGGAATAAAGGGGAGATGTCTCAAGATAAAGCCATTCTAGTTGCCAGAAATATGCTGAGGGTTTGGTCCAAAGGATTTGGCTGGGGTGAGTTCGAAGTGAACATGAGCGATAATACTTTTCAAGTACTCATCAAGGACTCAATTGAGGCTGATGGTTACATGAGACTTAAAAAGGAAGAATCGGAAATCGGAATGTGCTGGATGATCTTTGGATATATATGGGGTATACTGGAAGGTCTGCTTGATGCGAAGCTTTCCGGAGAGGATAAAATGTGTACAGCGAAGGGCGATGACCATTGTTACATTGAATTTAACCTCATTGGGTGATAGAAACATTTTTAACTTTTTGAGCCCTCTAAAACCTAATGAGAATACCGTTGTTCATAGAACTTGAAGGGAAGAACATTCTTACCATAGGTGGTGGAGGTGTAGGGGCTTCTAGAGCGAAGAAATTCTTTGACGCAGGAGCAAAGGTAAAGGTTCTCAGCATTGATTTCAATGAAGATCTAAAAGAACTATCTAAAGAAGGTAAAGTCGAGCTGGTGGAAGGCGATGCTTTCGATAGAAATGTTCTAGACTCACTGATCGAATGGTGTGATCTGGTTACTGTGGCCATTGGTAATCTGGATATTAATGACATAGTTGAGGAGATGGCCAGAAAACATAAGGCTCTGGTCAACCTGGCAAACGATGCCAATAGAACTGAAGTGGTAGTTCCCTTTGAAGGTGATGTAGAAGGTATCAGATACGCAGTTACCACTGAAGGCAAGAGCGGAGTTGTGGCCAGGAAAGTGAGAGACGAGTTCCAGAAGGTTCTAGAAGAAGATGAAGAGACCGTATACTTCTTAAAAGCTATGCATCATCTGAAAAAGTACATGAAGTCCAAGGAAGTCCCGGTACAGATGAGAATGAAACTATACTTTGTCATTGCGGACGATGATGAGTTCAGAAGATTGATCAAAGAAGAAGACATTGAAGGTGCTAGAAGGCTCGCAGAAAAACTGGTAGAAGAATACTCTTCTGGCGAAAGAGAGATCGATGAGAATTCAGTTAGAATTCAATTCTAATTGATATGAGTTAAAGGAGCTTATTTATGTTCGATCCTGAAAAAAAGAAGATCCTGATGGCTTTGCAATACGACCTGCCCTTGACAGAGAACCCCTTTGCCGATCTGGTCGATAAAACAAATCTCGACCAGGATTTCGTGTTCGATGCTATCAGGAAATTCAAACAGGAAGGCGTGATCAAGAGAATAGGTGCTGACCTGAACTATAGGTCTCTTAAGCTGACGGGTAAAGCTGCACTGGTGGGTGCATCTGTTGAAGAGAACAGGGTCGAAGATGTAGCCACTCTGATCAACGGTATAAACCCCAAACACAACTTCTGGAGACAAGATGACCTGTACAACGTGTGGTTCACCATCAAAGCCAGAAGCGAAGAAGAAGTAGTGGAGAACACCCACGAGCTGATGAAGAGGTCCGGGGTTAAAAACTACGTTATTCTACCTACCAGAAGAGTATACAAAATGGACGTGAAATACGACCTTTATAAAGGAATTTCATGGAGCAATAAAGGTGAAGAACCAGAAAAAGTACCTTATATCGATGATCTTGGGCTAGAAGTCGATCTTCTCAAACAACTTGGTGATCTGCCCGTTGAAGAGAGCCCTTTTAAGAGATTGGGCGGATATGGTTATTCTGAAGGCGAAATTGTAGATCTGATCGATGAGCTGGTAGGAAAAGGAGTTTTTAGAGATTTCAGCGGAGTTCTATCCGAAAGGAAGATAGGTATTGAAGAGAACGGAATGACCGTTATAAAGCCAGGAAAGGATATCAGCAAGATAATATCCCAGCTTCTGGATAACGTTCCCCAGATCACTCATCTGGTGGAGAGGAAGATCATCGGTAACTGGGAATACCCCATCTACTTTATGGTCCACGCGGTAAATAAAGAGCCCATCGAAGAGATAAAGGAGAACGTAAAACAATTCGAAGGGGTCGAAGACGCCAAAATCCTTTACAGCAAAATGGACCTCAAAAATATGGGGAAATAGATTTTGTGAAGATACTTGATTAGTTGATCGTTTATCCCAAGAAAATGCTAAGCCCTTAAAATTACTCGAACAGTTTTTGAAGGCCGATCATTCCTCTTTCAGTTATTAGACCGGTGATCAGATCAGATGGTGTAAATTCAAAGGGTTCATTTACTTCACTTTCTCTCGCAGTCTTATAGGAGGGAGAAGCGACGTAAAAAGGCTTGCCGAAGTGTCTGGCAGTCAATGCCAGGGGCAATGTTCCCACCTTATTTATGAAACCTTCCGGTAGAATGGTGTCAGCTCCCACTACCACAGCATCGCACTCCCTAACAGCGTAACCCATTTCAGCGTCAAAAACGGTCTTTACTGCGATCGACCGACCTTCTAAATACTGGGCAGTATCTCTTCCTTCGGCACCGGGTTCGGATAACAGGACTGTCACCTCCGATGCTGTGACCAGCCCTTGCTCGCTTATATGGCTCCTGCTAATAACAACAACCGATCTATCTCTAACTGGTTCCCTCAGATTTTCTATGGTCCTTCGGTTGCTGTTCTCAATCTCCTGCTTAATTTCTGCTAGGTTTCTTGCACCTGTTGTTCTCATCAGGTTGGAGAGTCCTGCCATAGAGGGGTGCGCTTCGACTATCCTGCTCATGATCTCATTTTGTCTTTCAGGATCAATGACTTCAAGCAGATCTATCGTTTTCATCATTATTCTAGACGAGCCGCTCCTCTTATCTTCCACAATATCCCTGAGCATCTCTTCAACATCCATTCGGGTCACCTTTCATCCTCATTTTTATGCAGAGTTATGCAGAGGGTTCTGTAGCTGCAAAACCAACAATCCCTTCTTCTGGGTACGAGGGGTATTTCGTCTTCTAACATATGATCCCTAAGAACCATGAAATATTCAATACTTTTCTTCGTCAAATAGGGTGAAAACTTCACCCTGGTAAGCCTGAACTTCTCATCCCCAACCTCGAACAACAGCCCCACATCCTTATTCTCCATCAAGAGATAGAGATTAAGCTGGGCAAACCATTCAGGCCTTTTATAACGGAGATTGGACCTTTTAACCTCCACTACACAACCCTTCACAATGAAATCGGGCCTTCCAGATAAGGTGAAACCCTGGAAATGCAGCTGCTTATTCCTACCTCTTCTAGGGTAATAAGGCTCCAATTTCTGCTGGGCTACCCTTTCAGCCCACAAGCCAATTTCCATTTTACTCTCATCGAATTTCTCTGACCGAGGGTACATGCATTTGAGGTAACTCCACCGGAGACACCTCCACACCCAGCTCACATTGAAGCGCATACTGCAAATAGGTCAAAGTGAACATAACCGAAACGAGTGACCTGAAAGTGAGGAGATCATATCATAACACCTAGTATTAATAAAATAAAAAAGAGTTTATTTGAATTATTTGAGGTATGGGAGGTCTTTGATCCACGGGAAGTCTTCTTGCATTTTCTTGATGGATGCTTCCACCTTCTCCTGGGGATATTCCCATGGCTTCAGGTTGCCCTCGAAATACTCGTTGTATGCGCCCATGTCGAAGTGTCCGTGCCCGCACAGGTTGAACAGGATGTTCTTCTCTTCTCCGGTTCGCTTGCATCTCAGTGCTTCATCGATGACGTATCTGATAGTGTGGGATGGTTCGGGGGCCGGTATGTGTCCCTCGGTCTGTGCAAACATTAGAGCTGCGTCGAATACGTCCGTCTGATCATAAGCTATGGCATCGATCTCTCCTTCTTTAGCCAGCAGACAAAGAGGAGGTGAGTCTCCGTGATACCTTAAGCCGCCGGCATGGATGGGCGGAGGAACAAAATCGTAGCCTAAAGAATACATTGGAAGCATGGGGGTCATCTGGGCAGAGTCCCCGAAGTCATAGGTGTATATTCCTTTGGTTAGTGTAGGACAGGAAGTCGGTTCGGTGCCCACAAATTTTACGTCCTTGGGTGCTTTTCCTGAGCTCTTCTGGTGGTAGAAGGGGAATGTAAGTCCTGAGAAACTGCTTCCTCCTCCCACACAACCGGCAACAATGTCCGGATACTCATCAATGGACTCGAATTGTTTTATGCATTCCAGTCCCTGAACGGACTGGTGAAGGACCACGTGTCCCAGCACACTACCTAGAGTATACCTGACGCCATCATGGGTTACTGCCTCTTCAATAGCTTCACTTATAGCTATACCGAGACTGCCAGGATGGTTGGGGTCTTTTTCGAGCAAGCTCCTTCCGAAACTGGTCTTATCGCTGGGGCTGGGTGTCACATTCCCATCCCAGATGGTCATCATGCTCTTTCTGTAGGGCTTTTGATCGTAACTGATCCTGACCATATAGACCGTTATATCCATGTCGAACATCCTTCCACCAAAGGACAGCGCACTTCCCCATTGTCCAGCTCCAGTTTCAGTGCTGAGCTTGTTTATACCCTGTTTTTTGTTGTAATATGCCTGAGCCACGGCGGTATTGGGCTTGTGAGAGCCTGGAGGGCTGACACCTTCCCATTTATAGTATATCTTTGCGGGTGTGTTGAGCTTTTCTTCCAGCTTTACTGCTCGTATGAGAGGAGTAGGTCTCCAGATCCTGTAAACGTCTCGCACCTCTTCTGGGATATCTATCCAGCGATCCTGGCTCATCTCCTGTTTTATCAGTTCCTTGGCAAAAACCCTTTCCAGCGCCTCTGGTTTAATTGGTTCCCTTGTTGAAGGATCAATAGGCGGTGGTAGCGGTTTGGGAAGATCGGGGTTTATATTGTACCATTTTTTGGGTATCTCTTCTTCATCCAAAAGTATCTTAGTCTTAGTGGACATGAGGGAAAAAGTTACTTAAAGTTTAAAAAGTTAATGTATTTACCTGTATAATATCAATAATCATGGTTAGTGTAAATATGGAAGACAAACAGGAAGAAGTAGAAAAAATATTGAGATCTTTATATGGTTTCGGGATTACTCATGGATATAAGGAATATACCCGTTTATCGAGAAAGATCGCATTGGGCTTGATAGTCAACCCCATTGCCGGCATGGGGGGACGCGTGGGCTTGAAAGGGACCAGTCCGGAAATGCTGGATGAAGCTAAAAGCTTAGGAGCTGTCCCAGTATCCCCCCAAAGAGCAGTCGACACCCTAAAAGCCCTCACGGAACTAAAAAATGCTTTCGAATTACTAACGTATTCAGGAGACATGGGAGAGAACGAGGGCAGAGATGCAGGATTTGAGCCAACTGTGATCGGTTCCACTTCACAACAGACAACTGCAGATGATACCAGAGAAGCGGCCTCCATATTGTCTCAGAAAGCTGATTTACTCCTTTTTGTGGGAGGTGATGGAACAGCTAAAGATGTTTATCTCGGACTTAAGTGCAATCTGCCGGTGATAGGTGTTCCCTCAGGAGTTAAAATGTACTCCGGTGCTTTTGCTGTAAACCCTCAGTCGGCTGCCCAGATAATCATGAAGTACATCAGAACCGGTCTCCCACTGGTCACCACCGAGATAATGGATATAGACGAAGATGAGTTCAGAGAAGGTAGATTGTCGGCAGACCTGGTGGGTTATCTCTCCACACCTTTCGAGCCCGGACTGGTGCAATCAAAGAAGCGGGCGACCTTAAGCGACGAGCTGGAAAGCCAGATGGAAATAGCCCAACATCTATACCAGATGATGAGCAATAACAGCGACCACCTGTACATTCTGGGACCTGGCTCAACTGTTTACGCCTTGAGCAGAATCCTGGGGATAGAAAAAAGCCTTCTGGGAGTGGATATCATTCAGAATGGAAAATTGATAGCCAAGGATGCTAATGAAGACAAGATACTTTCAATTATGGGGAATCAACCAGCCAAAATAATAGTTACTCCTATCGGTGGTCAAGGATTCTTATTCGGGAGAGGAAACCAGCAGATCAGTCCTGATGTTATCAAAAAGGTTGGAAGGGAGAATATCCTGGTCATCGCTACCAGGAACAAACTTCAACAGATGGGGAAACTAAGAGTGGATACCGGGGACTACAAACTGGACCAGGAGTTGAAAGGGAATACCAGGGTAGTAATAGGATTCAACCAGGAAACAACCGTGGAGATAATCTGAAATCCGAAATATTCTGTCGGGTCAGTTTAAACCATATTCCCCTTTGATAGTACTATTCTACCTTTGATAGTGCCTTTTTCCCTTTTTTTGCAATTCGGTAAAATCAAACGTTGAAGAGGATTATAATTGGAGTAACTTGGGGGCGAAGAGAATGATAAATCCTGCACCCAGAGATACCACAAAACTCCAGAACAACCAGATCCTTTTATCAAGAAGCCTGTTTATATCGGATTTACTTTCTAGCTTGATCTCTATCTTCTGTTCGCTATAAGCAGCGCTAACATATTTTGAGTCAATAACATATACTGACGCGCTCAGTATCAGTCCAAAAACAGAGTAACTGGTCATAAACCTAGAGTCTATACTGGTAAGTGATAAGACCAGAGAAAAAAAGAACACGAATATGATAGACAGGTAAACTGTTCTGTAGCTCAAATCCACTTTCATGATGTCACCTTATCCACTTTGGTTAAGAATTCATACGCTACTTAGTATTATCGCTATTTTGGAAAATTTATATGGTTATGAAGGTTGTTCATCCAGAAAATTATGAGATACAAAGATGATGTATGTTATGTATGGTATACGGCAATGCCATATGGCCTATGGCAAAACTATTAAATATTCCCAACATGAGCAAGCTTTATGAAAGAGCAAAAAGAAATCAACCCTTCCAGAATTTATGATATCATTAAAACGCATACTGAGTATTTTCAACGGTCAATTCCTTTGATCGCAAGCGAGAACTTGACCAGCATGGCGGTAAGAAGATGTTACATTTCCGACTTAGGTCATAGATATGCGGAGGGAAAGGTTGGTAAAAGATTCTATCAGGGCTGTCAATATATCGATGAAATGGAAGATATTGCCATTAAACTTACCAAAGACCTTTTCAGTGCGGAACATGTCAATGTCCAGCCTACATCGGGTGTTTCTGCCAATATTGCAGCCTTTTTTGCTTTGACCAGGCTCAAAGACACCATAATGTCATTATCAGTCCCCTGCGGTGGGCACATATCACATGATAGGATTTCGGCTGCTGGAATCAGGGGTTTGAACGTCCTTTATTATCCTTTTGATCATGATACACTTAATATTGACGTTGATGAGGCCAGGAAAATTGCCATGAAGGAAAAGCCCAGATTGTTCGTCCTGGGTTCTAGCTTGATACTCTTCCCTCAACCTGTGAAGGAGATAGCAGAGATAGCGTCCGAGATCGATGCTAAAGTTGTATATGATGGTAGTCATGTCCTTGGTCTTATAGCTGGTGATCAGTTCCAGCAACCCATGAAAGAGGGTGCTGATCTATTGACCGCCTCAGCTCATAAGACCTTCTTTGGTCCACAGAGAGCAGTGATCCTCTCAAAAGAAGAACTGGCAAAGAAGATCGATAATGCAGTATTCCCTGGAGTGGTCAGCAACCATCATCTTAATACCCTGGCAGGTTATGCCATAGCGGCCATGGAGATGAAGGAATTCGGTAAACAGTATGCTGCTCAGGTAGTTAAAAATTCCCAGAAGTTAGCTGAAAAGATGCACGAGCTTGGCTTTAACGTCATTGGGGAGAAAGTAGGATTTACCAGATCCCATCAGGTAGCAGTGGATGTCAGTGATTTTGGCGGCGGTGACCCTGTTGCCAATAGCCTGGAAAATATGGGTATAATACTCAATAAGAACCTGCTGCCCTGGGACAAGATAGAGAACAGCAAGAATCCTTCGGGAATAAGAATAGGTGTTCAAGAAGTCACCAGGATAGGAATGAAAGAGAGCGAAATGGAAAAGATCGCAGAAATGATCTGGAACGCACTGAACGATAACAAAAGCGAAGAAAAGATACTTGAGGAAGTAAATGAACTTAAACAACAATTTAATACCATAAAATATACTTTCGAAGAAACACCAGCATATGAATTTCCCGAAATTTATTAAAAAAAATAAAAATTGCAGAGAAAAATTTAAATTAACATAGGATAGCCCCAATTAGAATACATAAAACAATATGCAAAAGCTCATGGAGAAAAATTTATATCTCCATCCAGAAAACAAGAAAGAGTACTCAGAGCAGCACCAATATCCAAGAAATTCAATAAAAAACCTGTTGTGAGAACATGATGCTGGAAAAATTAGTGGAAAGAAGAGAACAACTTGAGAATGATGTTCAAGATTATGCTGCCAAAAGAGATAATCTCAATCAAGCAGCTAAGAAGTATGCAGAAGAAAGAGATAAACTTAATCAGGAAGTAAAGGATCTTCTTGAGCAAGCCAAAGAACTGAAGGTCAAAAGAGACGAATTGAACCAGAAAGCAAAGGAAGAAAAGAAAAAGAGAACGACCGTTCACAAAGAGATCGACAAACATTATAAAGAACTTGATAAGCTAAGAAAGAACCTGGACAGAAACGGAAGGCCTCTGGGTGAAATTGAGAAAGAGATCAGGAAACTGGAATTCAAGCAACAGACGGCTGTTTTAAGTATAGATAAAGAGAGAGCATTAGTTGAAAGAATTAGCAAGCTCAAAAAAGAGCTGGAAGAAAGAAAAGAACAGCTCGAAACCCACGGCGAATTCAAAAAGCTGTTGAACAAGATCGGCGAGCTTAAAGACGAGGCAGGCCAGATACACCAGCAAATGCTCAAGTATGTGGAAGAAGCCGATATATACCATGCAGATATGACCAAGATGTTCAAGGACGTGGACGAGAAGAGAGCCAAAGCAGACGAACTACATGAACAATTTATTTCCAGCAAGAAAGAAGCAGACAAAATGCATGCAGAAGTTATTAAGGTAAGAAAGGACCTAAAGGACCTGGACAAAGTTATCAAAGCCCTCAAGACCAAACAGGTGAAGAGTAAGGAAGAAAGAGAAAGAGAAGAGCTCCACCAGAAAGCGAAAAAGGTCTACGAGATGTTCAAGAACGGAGAAAAACTGGAAACAGATGACATACTCCTCCTGCAAAGAGCAGGATTCATTTAATTATTCGATTTTAAGTTAGCCGGTCTTTAAGTCATTCAGACCCCTTCAGAACACACTTCTGGTCGCCAGCAATTTTAATATTGGTCACAACAATTTACACCCATGAAGTGTTCCACCTGCAATAAGGATTTGAAGGAAGACGAATACGAAGTTTCCTGGACCAAATGCTCATTCTGCAAATCCCCCATATGTGGAGATTGTACTCACTATGTGGGCATCAAAAAAGAGGACATCTACAAAGAATATAATGAGACACTGCCTGTTTGTATAAAATGTACACCCCAAAAGAAGATACGAAGACGGCTGGCGGATATCGTAGATGAAGTGCTGGGCGATTGACTCATTTAATATAGTCATCAATCAAGATAGTGAGATATTGAAAAGGCCCAGTCCGGATGCAACGGATAGTATGCCTGCTATTATAACCACGAACAAAACTGTTCTCTGGAAAAACTCTTCTTCCACTTTATTTGCCAGCTTTATTCCCGTAAAAGCACCCAGGGCCATGGCAGGAAGGAATGTGGCAGTGTAATACGTAACCTCTTCGGTCACCAGACCGTTTAAAATGAAGGCCGCTACGGCTCCTATACTCAATACCAGAAAATATGCTACCAGGTTTGCTCTAAAGGTCTGCTTTTCCACCCCCTGATTGGCGAAGAAAAGTACTGCTGGTGGACCGCCCATGGACGTGCTTCCGCCCAGCACCCCACTGAGGAATCCTACGGGACCAAAAGCCAGCTTCTCGTTCTCGACCGGCTTTTGAAAACCGGTCAAAATCGCCAGAGCGAATAAAGTTATTACTGCACCGATAAGCACCTTCAACGTGCCACCTTCCAGAACAGCCAGCAGATAAACTCCCACAGGAATACCCGCCAGCCCAGAGATCATTAAGGGCAATATTCTTCTCAAATCAAGCCATCTCCTGCATTCAACCACTATGACCAACGAGATCAGAACACCATAAGTCACTACTATGGGGACTACTACTTTGGGGGAAAAGAAGATGACCATTATAGGAGCAGAAACCAGAGCAAACCCGAACCCGGTCACTCCCTGGGTCAAACCCGCAAGGAATACCACAACACTTCCGATCAAGATCAATGCCAGGAGATCGACCATACATTCCAGCAGACTACGGGATTTAAGTAATTACATATTATGCTAACCCGCTAATCTGCTATCTTGCTAGCTTGTTAATTCAGTATCCACACATAGTAGTTCAGTAAGGAAGCGAAGGTGACCCATAGGATGTAGGGGACCAGTAACAGACTGGCTCTTCTATCGATTCCGTAGAACACTATTATAGTGGCCAATATGGCGAACCAGAGAATAATTATCTCTATTAAGGCATAAAAAGGGTTTTGCATCCCAAAGAACAGGAGAGACCACAAGGAATTGAGAACGAGCTGTACTCCAAACACCCCCATAGCCAACTTGACTTCTCTGTTCTGAAAACCCTTGTTCCACACTAAGAATAAGGCTATCCCCATCAAGATATACAGGGTAGTCCATGCAGGCCCAAAAACCCAGCTGGGAGGAGTGAAAAACGGTTTCTGGAGAGTCGCATACCAGCCAGGTATAGCAGGGGAAGTGAAGATGGAGCCTATTACACCTGCTGCCAGAGATATACCAATCGACACTATCAATTTAAGCTCTCTTATAATGCTTAACCCCCCTTTGCCGGTTTCTACCAACATTCAATATTATGGCTAACTATTATGGGACAAATCTATTATCCGATTAAATTTTTAATCCCAGCTCCTAAATATAGTTAACTATTTATCAAGCATAAAAACACAATACGATGAAAACGAATGGATGGGAGAGCCATGGCAAATCAAAAGAAGGGTAAACAAAGGACAGATGCTCCAAAGAGAAGCGAGACCAAAAAAGTTGTGACCCAGAAGAAGAGAGAGATCGGCGAAGGAGTAATAATACTGCTGTCCTTTGCCGGCTCTCTTCTGGTATACCTGATATTGTACCTTATATACGACTGACCAATTCTAAAAGCTGTATAAACCTGTAGAGCTGTGCGGGACTGTGCAGGATAGTATTGCAGCTTCAGCTATTGAGTATATACGGTGAGCACATCTTCATCTTCCAGCACGTGCTCAATGCTCACTCTCTGTCCATCGAATTTGGAGCTGCCCCAGACCTTGGCGTATTTGAAGTTCCGGTACATATCCTTGTGAAGTTTTTTGCATACGTCTTCAATGGTGGAGCCTTTCTTTATGACCAGAGGGTCTTCGTAATCCGGTTTTTGTGAAGGGGGCTTGAGATATACTCTTATAAAGTTCAGCTTGTTATATATCTTTTCGATCAGAACATCCAGGTTCGCTCCTTTTTCGGCCGAGATAGGTACTATGTCTTTACCTTCTATATCCATTTCTCCCAGATCTATTTTATTTACAGCGGTCACTGAGGGAATGTAGACCCGATTCTTCATTATGGAATCTATTAGCTGGTCAACAGTGATGTCCTCCCTTATCACCACGTCTGCATTATGTATTTTGTATTCTTTCAATATCCCTATTATGGTCTGCTCGTCGATGGACACCGAGGTGGTTGAGGTAACCTTAATGCCGCCTCTTTCTTTCTTCCTGATCTTAACTTGAGGAGGGACCTGGTTCAATCTTATCCCGGCGTCATGGAGCTCATTCTTTATTATATCCGCGTGATCCAGGTTGAATATGTCTGTTACTATCAATATCAAGTCAGCTGCTCTAACCGTGGACATTACTTCTTTACCCCTGCCTCTTCCCTTAGATGCTCCCTCTATTACACCGGGCGCATCGACCATCTGGATTCGAGCCCCTTTATAGTCCAGCATGCCGGGGATGGGCTGGAGAGTAGTAAAATCGTAGTGAGCTACTTCACTCTTGGCACCAGTGATTTTGTTGAGAATGGTGGATTTACCTACTGAAGGAAAACCTACCAGCACGACCGTGGCGTCTCCCTCCTTCTTTACAGAATACTGGACACCTGATTTCGATTTTTGCTTTTCTTCACTTTCTTTAAGCCTCGAAAGCTTTGCCTTCAATCTTCCGATGTGGCGCTCAGTAGCTTTATTGTATGGAGTGTTCTTTATCTCCTCTTCCAGCTCTTTTATCTCATCACTGATGCTCATTTGTCGTTAAGAAGATGAGTGGTATAAAAAAAGTTTATTATGGAGTTGACAGCCTGACCGCATGGACCAACAAGTCATGCTATGCCACAAATGTGTTAACCTCGACCTCAATAAACTGGCTCAAAAAATCCATGCTGAAGTTGTTAAAGTTGATAACTGTGAGGAAGAGTTGTATATCGAGTCCGGTTACGATAACGTTATCTTTGGGTGTCCGGCTCTATATCACGCGTCGAATTATTCAGGAATGTATGATATCGTTGATTTGAGGCTAATGGAGAAGTTCAAAAAGTCAGAGGACGTTGCAGCCGACCTCATTAACTCCTCACTGATAACTGCCCTTCCTCAAACAAAGGCTGTAGTGACAGGAAATACCGTTATCTACTGGGGTAATAATCTGGATGTGATCTCCGAGCTTTTAGATAACCCGGACCTGGACCTGACCATTATCACTGACCGGAACACAGTCAAAGAACTATATCCGTTCAACACCAGAATTATGGAAGTAGATAATTTAGAGGAAGATAACCGCAATTACCGCAGGATCGAGATCACCGGTTCTGTGGGTGATTTCAACGTTGTCGTAGACGGTTATGATCCTGTAAAGGGGAACAGAGGAAGTTTTTCCCTTAAAGCAGGCCAATTAATTGTACCTCAGTGGCTTGAGAGGGATAAAGAAGGTTTGTACAGCTACGCAAATACTTCTGAAGAGTTCGAGGCGGCGCTCAAAGCGACAAACAATCTGGGGGGTTACACCAGGATCAGTCCGGTAAGAGTCCACCACGAGATGTGTGCTGCTTCCAAGAGCGGTTACAATGGGTGCGAGCTATGTCTTTCCTGCCCTCAAGGCGCAATTTCAAAGGATGGAAATATCTCCATCTCCGCCTCCTGTAATGGCTGCGGTTTTTGTGCTGCCGTTTGCCCCATATCGGTGATCGACAATACTTTGCTTCCCTCTAAAAAATTGTGGGAGAAGATAGATGCAGTTTTAAAGAAAAACAAGATTTTAGCTTTCATCTGCGAGAGGGCTCTAGGAAGTCTTTACGGACTGAAGGACAAGAAGCTGCCCCAGATCTCGCCGGTGGTGGTCCCCTGTATTAACGCTGTTTCAGAAGTCCACTACCTTTATGCTGTCTTGAAAGGAGCAAATGTAGCGGTCATACCCTGTGAGGACGAACACAATTTTGAATGCTTTGACCTTGCAAAACAGACCTTAAATGCATTCGGATTTGATTGCTTAAAGAAGACCAGTTTTGAAGAGCTGAAGAACACCCAATTGAAGGATAAAAATCCGGGGGACATCCTTGACAGATTACCAGATGAGAAAAAGAGGGAGCAGTGGCTCTACATGGTCCATAAGCTCATGGACAACTATAAGATAATGCAGCCGGTAATAGATAGCAAAGTATTTGCTGCTATAGAAATAACCGATAACTGCACGCTGTGCATGACCTGCACCCAATTTTGTCCTACCGAAGCTATCAGGAATACGGGTGAGTCAATCAATTTCAATCACGGTCTGTGCATTGCCTGTGGATTGTGTACTGCCTGCCCTGAGGACTCAATAAAGATAACCAGAGGACTTGACCTCCATCAGTTAGGAGATAAGGAGATATTCAAAGGTGAGGTCATTTGTTGTCCTTCTTGCGGTAAGCCCCACATCCCCAAGAACCTGTACGAGAAGTTCAGCAAACTCGGCGAGCATTCCTTACTCTTCTGTTCGGAATGTAGACCGAAAATTATTCTGGAGTCGATATACGAAGAGATGACGGACGAGCAGAAAGGAAGTGATAAGAATGAGTGACAGTATATCCAAGATAATGGAAGGTAGAAGAGGCATTTACGCCCTTTTGGGCACGCTATTCCTGGAGCCACCTCCCAGAGCCTTAATAGAGGACCTCATGAAAGGAGAGATCCCCCTTCTCGAACGGTTGAATAAGGTTGCTGAAGAATTTAAAGACGCTGACGAGTTCGAAGAAGCGGTTAAAGAAGAATTCTCCTCTCTCTTTATTGACCCCTTTCAAAAAACAATTTCTCCCTATCAATCGACCTACGAAGGGGATAATCCCTATGGAAAAGTAACTCAAAGAATAGCGGAAAAATACAAGCAAATGGGTTACAACTTCGCATATACTGAGCCCGCCGACCATATCGGAGTAGAGCTTTTTTTCCTTGCGGAGAGCTGTAAAAATGCTATATCCGACCAGTCAGAGCCTGTAACCGAATTGCAGTACCAGAAAGAGTTTTTGGAGAACGAGCTGGGCTGGGTTAGATCCTTCTGCAACGCCATCAACCAGAGCCAGGAAAGCCATTTCTATAAAGAGGTTTCCAATGTTCTTCTGGAGTTCCTAGAAAAGGACAGCAGCCTGATCGATGATCTCATAGTTCAAGCCATGAGGTCCTGAAAAACTGGCTCATTTATTTGAATTTTATATACATACGCACCCTTTTTTAATTTAATTGCTATTGATATGCTTTGAGTGTTTTCGCTAATTATTTATAACCATTATTACTTTTGGCTATTATGGCCGGATTTATTGAACTTGATCGCAAAGATAAAGAGATCCTGGAAATGCTGGAAGATAACCCAGAGATCTCCCAAAACGAGATTTCAAGGAAAGTTAAGCTATCTCAGCCCTCTGTAGGCGCCAGGATAAAGAAAATGGTCGAATTTGGGATATTAAATCACGTTTACGGTTTGAATATTAAGAACCCCGGACTTTATATCCTAAAAGTAGATGTAAAATGCAGACAGCCACGAGATCTGCTCAAACTGTTCGATGGATGTCCATTCTTCCTCAACGGTTTTGTAGTCGCCGGCAACAGGAATTTAAGCATGATGTTCATCTGCGAAGAGCTGACCACCCTAGAAGCCATAGTGGACCAGCATGTAAGAACCAGTAAAGACGTTTATGACATTGATGTAGGAATAGTGATCAGAGCAGAAAGAGACACAGTAGTCCCCATGAAAATACATATAGAGCCATCGGAAAGTTCTCCCTGCAAATCTGACTGCGGAAACTGTGACTACTGGGAAAACGAGCTATGTTTAGGCTGCCCGATCACCGGCCACTACCGGGGAAAAGTATGGAAAAACCGCTGACCATTTGTTTTTGTAGAAGCCTGACTGGACCACGCCAAAAAGTAGAGTTATTTCTATAGACCCTTTCTTCGAGAGACATTATTGTTTCTAAACACCTATATCAAATTCAAGTTTGTCTCCAACCTTTAATCCAATTCTATTTACCATCCCTCCTTTTACTTCCAGAACGAACTTCGCTTTCTGGTCTGGTTCAATTATAGGACAAACATTTCCTTCGCAAGGAGGTGTATTCTCACTAATGTACACAACCTCTCTATCCTCATTTATCCAGATTATATCCAATGGTATGGAAGTATTCTTCATCCAAAAAGAGTGGTATTCTTCTTTTTCAAATACGAACAACATCCCTTCATCCGGACCGAGGCTCTCCCTGAACATGAGCCCTTTTTGCTGTTCTTCTTCTGTAACTGCCAACTCTACGTTAAAACAATGCTCTTTAAAACATACCCGATCACCTTTAAGTTGTTGCGAAAATAAAAATCCAGCAGCTACGATAACACACAGTAGAACTATGACAGAAACTTTCCAGTTCATACAGAAAAAAAGAGAAAAATCCTTTAAAGTTTTTTTAAAACTTACTCTCAAAACCCTCTCTTAGGCTCTTAGGCTCTTAGGCCTCTGATCTTGATCTTAATCTTAAATCTCAGATGGTTAAAATAAGAGAAAAAGAGAATTTATTCTGATATGGCCTTGGATAGACCGTAGAAGCTCATTATAAGGTAGACAATGAATATTACCATTACAGCGTTGAGCCCTACGAATGCTACCATGCTCTCTTCCATCAGCCTGAATCCGGCCAATCCCTCTGTGGTCAGCAAGATGGTTGTGTATGCTGCAAGCAGCATCACGCCGCAAGATAGGATACCTACTACATATCCTATGGGGTGGAACTTGTAGGGTTTGGCTGGTTTGTCGGTTTCTGGGGCTACAGATATCCATTCGGGAAACTCGCCTTCTGCCTTGTGTTTGGGTATCAGGCCGTTGAATATTCCCATGTTGATGGGGTAGTTTCCGGGGGTCCAGTGAAGGATGGTTGCGTGAGCGAATAGGAAGAATATGGCGAATATGGCTACAAAGACGTGTATGGTCCTCACCAGCAGTATCAGCTCTGGATTAAATGATAGGTAGGGGAAGGGGAACCATAACAATACCCCCGTTATAATCTCGATAATGCAGAAAGTGGGTACAGAGAGAATGTCGGCCACCATGACCCAGTCATATTTTCCTGACTTAGGTCTTTTATCCGTAAGGTGGAAGGTCCACAGCATATCCACTATCATGTCGGTCAAAATGGTCAGGAAGAATGTTGGTTTGGTGAAAGTGATGTTGGAGTCTCCTCTTCCTCTGGAGCTTATCCTCTCCATAATGAAAAAGGCTCCAAAATAAGCGATGGTGAATGTAAGGATTATAGCAGCGATCCTGTGGACCAGCATGGACACTACTTCACCGCCCATGAGGTCTATCATCCATCCCAACTCATTGGAGAAAGTTATGGGTAAACCTGTTATTAGCAGCAGCATTCCGGCCAGTGATGCCAGAAAGTGCGCGGCTCTTTGCGGTGTAGAGAATCTAATAAGTTGTTTCAATGTCCTTCACCTCCATGCTCTTCCATGTGTTTCATGTGCTCCTCTTCGATCTTATACATCCTGTAGAACTTGTAATATTCTGCAGCGGTCATTATGAACACGAAGAAAGCCAGAATCACCAGCAATATTTGAAGTATCTCATTTGCATATAACGTTATTTCTTCTACTAACGGGTAACTATCAGACCTCTCCTCCGGAGGAAAATGTCTGAAGTTGTTATCTGTAATATAGCTTCCCCCCAACACTCCAGTGGTTGCCATACCTACAAAGATGGGGGATATGGCCAGCAAACCTATGGCTAAAGCAACCAAGCCTTTTAACATGATATCACCTACACCCTAAACATACTTTCAATCAATCCTTTGGACATGTAATGATTAACCCTACTTCTGAGCTCCTCATTGATCTCCATAACATCTCCGCCAAGCAAAGTCCCAGTGGGGCAAACTATTGAACATCTGGGGATAGGATCCCTTCGAATTAGGTTGCCCTGCTCATCTTTCTGTTCAAAGGGCTCTACACAGAAAGTGCATTTATCCATTTTACCTTTGGTACCGAAAGCTCCACTTCCCTGGAACTGTGGCGCTCCAAATGGACATGCATAAGTACAGTAACCACAACCAATACACTTTTCCTTGTCCACCAGCACTACTCCATCATCCCTCTTATAAATGGCGTTCATGGGACATACCTTCAAGCAGGGTGGGTCCGTACAGTGCATACAGGGCATGGGGATGTTCAGATGGTCTGGAGTGCCCTCATTAATGGTAACTACTTTTATCCTGAATACCTCCTCCGGGACGTTGTTGAAGTTCTTGCACATAGCTTCACAGGCTTTACATTTTATGCAAAGGTTGGTATGAGTGTCAATTAAAAATTTCAGTGGCGCCATTTAATCACCCCTGCATCTCCTTTTCTATTTCTTCCATTACTTTCTGCATGACATCTTCTAATCCCTCTGGCACTCTGTACTCGCTCAACTTCACTACATCACACATACCTGATTTGGTGTTCTGCATCTGGGTTTCTACATCCCATCCAGGGCAGTTGGCTATATTTGCCGAATCTCCCGACACAAATGGTCTGGTATCCATTCCATCCCTCACCGGGAAGCGGTTCAGATATGACTCTCCCTCAAGAAATCCTGCCCAGTGGAATGGAAGGAATACAAGACCTTCAGAAGCTTGTTTTGTTACTCTTGCTGTACAGTAGACCTTTGCAGGCTCAGCTCCGTATTCCAGCCCTCTGGGAGTCATTACTATTACCTGATCGCCATTCTCGATCCCTCTGGCTTTGGCGTCCTCGGGATTTACCTCTGCATACATTTCCGGCTGAAGCTCCGAAAGTATCCTGTTGCTCCTGGTCTCTGAAGCTCCTCCCTGATGCTCGACCTGTCTCCCGGACGTCCAGGCAAGAGGGAAGTAATATCCAAGATCGACTTCCTTACAGATCCGCTGGAGGATCCTGGAAAGAACAGGGACCCTATAATGATACTCCCCATAAGCGCTCTCGGGATAAGTGGGATACTCATCTATCAGATCCTTACGGGGTGTATATACCGGTTCTCTATGGATGGGAACCGGGTCCGTCATATTCCACGCATAGAGTCTTGCTCTTCCTCTTCCTGTAGGAATCTTATTCTCATTCAGTACCTGGTTATAATCAGTCTCAAGGTTCATGGACCACGATTGACCATCAATGGTTACCTGGTCATGACCATTAACTCCGCTGAGAAGAGAGGTCCCCTCATACTCCGTTCCCCATCTAACTCGGAAATCGTGTCCTCCTTCCCATGCCGGGAGATCGTTCCTGTAGAGAATGGGCGTACCGGGATGCTCCTCATTCCAGCAGGGCCAGGGCAGTCCCCAGTACTCGCCTTTCAATGGACCGCTCTTGGCCTGGCAGTCCTCAGGATCGAATGTGTGGTCGTACTCCTGCTGTCTCTTCAGTCTATCGCTCACCTGGCCTATCATTCCTATGGCCCTGGCACCAACCATTATCTCTTCATCATTCACTTCCTCCGGAGTTATGTCTCCAGGGCCCTTGTTCCTGAAGTTCCGGGTGAACTTTTCATACAGACCTGGATCATACTTATCCAGAGCTTTGACCAGGCTGAACATTATCCAAAAATCCTCTTTTGACTCGTAAAGGGGCTCAATAACCTTATTTCTCCACTGGATCTGTCTGGCGCTGTTGGTGACGCTACCGCTTCCTTCCCACTCTGTCGCTGCCGGGAGGACAATGATCCCGTCCGGCCTATCTGTCAGAGCAGCTCCACTCTCCACAAAAGGATCAACAAAAACCAGAAGCTCCAAATTTTCGAATGCCTTCTTAACATACCTGATGTCGCCCAGAGCAGGTGTGGAATGGCCCCACATGAACATCATCTTGATGTTATTGGGTTGATCGATGGTCAGATCTTCGCACGCGGGGAAGGCATCGGTGCCGGCGAGGATCCCGCAAGAGAATCTGCTCATGGTGAACCCGTTCTTCTCCATGAATTCCTTGGAGTAGAACCTATCCCTCAACCACTCGTAGTCCACACCCCACACGCCAGCCCAGTGCTTCCACGCACCCTCACTCAAGCCGTAGTATGATGGCAGGGTATGGCTGAGGACGCACATATCGGTCGCTCCCTGTACGTTGTCATGACCTCTGAAGGCGTTCACTCCGCCTCCTGGCTGGCCTGCATTACCCAGGAGTAGCTGCAGCATAGCAAAGGATCTAATGTTTTGGGAGCCATAAGCGTGCTGGGTCGCTCCCATGGCATACTGGATCGTCGCAGGCTTATTATTAGCCAGCAAATACGCAGCCCGTCTGATCTTGTCTGCAGGTACGCCGGTTATGTCCGCCGCAACCTCTGGCGGATAGTTCATTATAACTTCTCTCGCCTGATCGAATCCAAAGGTCCTCTCTCGAATGAATTGCTCATCGTACCAGCCATTATTAATTATCTCATAAGCAATTCCCCAGATAAGAGGAATATCCGTCCCGGTTCTAAACTGCAAGTGAAGATCACTTACAGCAGCAGTCCTGCTGAACCTGGGATCACCGCATATCAGGGTGGCGCCCCTATTCTTGGCTTCATAAATATGATCAAAACTGACAGGGTGGGCTTCTGCAGGATTCGACAGGAAGAAAATAGCCCTGGAGTTCCTCATATCATTAAAATTATTGGTCATGGCTCCGTAGCCCCACGTATTACCCAGACCGGCAACAGTGGTGGAATGACAGATCCTTGCCTGATGATCGATGTTGTTGCTGCCCCAGAATCCCATAAACTTCCTCTGCAAATAAGCCATCTCATTGCTCACCTTAGCAGAACCAGCAAAGAAAACAGAATCCGGACCATATTTCTCTCTTACATCAACCATTTTTTCTGCTATGATATTCAGCGCCTCATTCCAGCTTATTTTCTCCCATCTACCATTTCTTTTTATCATAGGATACCTAAGCCTTCTGGGAGACGTCACAGTATGGTTTATAGCTGCTCCTTTACAGCACAGCTTGCCCTGGTTCACTGGATTGTTCCTCCATGGCTCAATTCCTACCAGGTGTTCATTTTCGACCCTACCTAAGATGCCGCATCCGACCGCACAGTAGGTACACACGCTCTTTATCAATTTGGCTCCCTCTTCACCCTCCTGTACGTCACTGGCCTCTGCTTTTTGGATGAAATTATTATCTTTCGTATATTTTAACACACCTGTGGCAACGGCAGCTCCAGCCGCGGTTACCTTCATAAAATCTCTTCGGGATAACTTTAGTGATCTAACTGGCATTTTATTATCCTCCCTCCCTAATAAACGAACAGAATTTGAAGTTGATTACTTTATAAATTTTTTGGAATTTGTCGTCCAAACGAAATGGAAATGTGGGGTTTTAGGGAACTATTGGTCAAGATTTGCCTACATAAAGGTATAGAACATAGGAAAAAATCGCCCCCAAAAACAACTCTGGTTAGGGACCTTGCAAGATTAACTTTCAGCCAGTCTTTGTATTACTTTCTTTTCTTTGAATCCTAGTGATGCTATAATCCCCACTAATAGTACGTTCATTGCAGCGTATTTGTGGACGGATCTCTTAGTGTATCTGTGTATTCCTTTCAAGCCCATTGATTTGGATAGTTTGAACACATCCTCGATAACGGATCGGATGCCCTTAAGTCTCTTCCAGTTGCTTAGCATAGCCATCAATTTATCTCTTATTTTCTTTATTCTCACCTTTTCCTTCTCCAGGTTCTTTTCAAAGATATCTAAAGGATAGCTGAGCAACCCATCCAATCTACTCTGGTTGAAGTTGCTTCTGGGAAATATTACAGGAACTAGCCTATACTCGTTTAAACCAATCAGGTAGTTTTTGTAGGCGTAGAATCCCTTGTCCATGAGGATTGTGTCTCCCTTCCTGCTAATTCTCCTTCTTCTCAGTTCATCCATAATTTCTGGATATATTCTGGCTTCATGTTTGTTTGCTGGATGTATTAAGAATAATAAGGGTTTAAGGGAAGGGTACTCCATAACTAGAGTCAATTTCATCCCTATGAATTTACCTTTGGTGGAGTAACCCCACCTGTACTCCTTACCTTCCAGATCTCTTTGTCTAACCGGTTTTCTGAAGTAATTGATGTCCACACTAACATCAGTGCAGTCCACAATAATTCTGGTGTTCCTTGCTCTCCTCTTAGTTATGGAGTTAAGAATTCTGGAGACCATGCTCAGGAAAGAGTTTAGACTGAATTTAGACAGGAAAGAGTATAAATAACTCTTACGGGGAACCTCACACTCCTTCACCCCTAAAAAGTTTCTTAAATCTTTCCTTACCCTTAATTCCTCCAAAACATGGGTGATAGTGGTGGAGAAGAACATGGAAGTGGTCACAACCTTTAACATTGGTATTACCTTTTTAATGGGAATGTAGCTGGCTATAACCATCTTGGTCTTCCTCAAATCGAAAGTGTTAAGTATGTTCTTTAACAACTCCCACCTGTAGTCGATTGGGTCGATTACAATTGGTAAATGCATACAAACACCAGAGGAGGCTAATGCCTCCTCCCTAATAACTCTTTCGCTTTTATTCAGCCTTATTTTCTTTACAAAAGTATATAGCTCTGTATCTTTTAACACTAAGTTCGTTGAGTCAGTTGTTGAAGAAATAAAAACAATAAAATCGGAGTTTTGCTAGTGATTCTGTAAGTACCCTAAACTCTGGTGATTATTATATACGGAGAATGAGTATATTTATATTATATTCAACAAAATATCAATTAAGGCGCCAGAGATTTAAGCCACATTGAATACAAATTAAAAATAACGGGGTGTGTTGATGCAGGTTAAGGATAACTCGGTCTACAAAGGATGGAATCAGGATCTACTGCTTAAATTGAGACTATACTTTATCGGTATCATGTTATTTGTCGCTATATCCTTCTACATTAGCCTGAAAATATAGTTCAGCTGCCCCAGCTTCCAGTATCTCAATGATATTGTCTACTTGCTCAACCTTATGGTAGAGATTTCCTTTTTCAGGATGGACGGACAAACCGGAAATGTTTCCCGACACTATTTTCGTGAAGCCCATCTCAGAGACCACATGGGAAGGTAATGGACACTCTCTCTCCAGATAAAACCCGCCGACCGCCAGATCCTGGAGAGCTTTTCCCAAGGATGAAGGGGATCTTAGAGAGCCCACGCTTATCTCTTTGGGCAGAGGAACCTTAACAAAATAAACCGAATACCCATTCTCCAGCTCCTCCAGATCCAGTTCATGAAGTTTTGTGGCGTCCTGTGCATAGTAGGTGAGGTTTATCTTTTCTCCTTCCAACCTGAATTTGATAAAGAGCTTGCCGCCCTTACCCCAGATGCCGGTCCTGTCCTCTTCCAGTATTTCTCCGCCCAAATGAGCGATCTCTGAGAGGATTTCTGACACGGTAGTCTCCGGCTGATGAGAGTCCACGAATACCAGATTATCACCCAGAAGAACAGCGTGGGTCACGTCACCACCGGAACCAGGATACAAAACAGGTAAACCTTTTTCAATTTCGCTGTTCTCTATTTCGCAGCAAACCCTGGTCATGAAATCCCTCTCTTCGGGCTTTAAAGTTGATAGCACCTTCTCTCTGAGTGGGGATAACTGCATCTAAAGCACCAGTGGATCATCGTAGAACCAGCTAATTAGTTTTTCACTTTAGGTCAGAAAACGTTCATGATCAGCATAGTCCATGGTCCATAGTCTGC
>JAWODI010000042.1:0-5743 GCA_046483365.1 Archaeoglobaceae archaeon
CATAGACCTTGACTCTCTTGCCGTAGAGCTCTCCGTCGAAGGCCAGGAACTCGCAGGGGCTTTTCTCGCTTGCGTGCTCTTCGGCTGTAGCCACGATCTTCTCCGCGATCCTCAGACCCGTTGTGGTCTGGGGCACTTCTGACACCTTTATTGCCCGAGCGATGTCCATGTCGCTCAGCTCTATTTTGCCGTAGAGCCAGGGATGCACCAGTTCCCTGACGTCGGATTGCTCGCCCAGGACCATGGCCAGTCTCTCCACCCCAAGCCCCAGGTTCATCACCGGATACTCGATATTGTACTGGGAGAGGGCTGTAGGGGAATATATTCCAAAGGTGGCTATCTCGATCCATCCTTCGCTGTATTTGGTGTTGGAGCCCACCATACCGGGATGAAAGGCAAAGACTTCCGTCTGTGTCCCGGGAATGTAGTACTTGCTCCTCTTCTCGTCTGCCTTGAACTTGAACTTCTCAAAACCGAACTGCCTCAACAAAGCCTCTGAAACAGCCTTGCCGTCATCCACACTCACATCCTCATCTACAACCGAGCAGCTGGCGGAAAAGTAGGTGTAAAGTCTGGCAGCGTCCTCTCCCTGCTCTTTTCTAAAGCACCTGTCTATGCTGAACAATCTTATGGGCAGGGGGAACTTATCGGCTATCTTACTTAAAGTGATGAACCATCCGGCGGTCATGTGGCTCCTGAGGGTTAGATTGCTTGCCTGGGGTTTGATCTCTTTAAATTCGGGGAACACTTCATCCAGGATCCTCACCGCTTTGGTATCTTCGGTGTCGAGAGTTTCAGCCATTTCGAAGCTGAGGTCGTCCCCATCCAACTTGCCCTTCTTGAAGGAGTGGAGTATCTCCTGCAGCTGTTCTACTTCTTCTTTCTCGATCTTTCTGCCAACTATGCTCTCTATCTTCTCTAGTCTATCTGTAGAGATACCTATATTCGGTCTGGGGAGTGATGCCAGATAATAACACCTGTCCAGGACGGCTAGAGCCTCCTTACCAAACTGCTTCTTGATGTGCCTATCTTCGATGATAAGGGGGTTTACGACTTCTTTAAAGCCTATGGACATGTAAGCCCTTCTCAAATCGTTGATGGTCTTGAACAGGGGGTGAGCTTCCCCCACAGGGTATCCATAACGAGGAAACGTCTGATTGGGCTCTCGGGATGAAATTACTTCTCGACCCTTGTGCCAGGCTTTTTCAAAATCATCCTCAGTTAATTCCCTGAATTTTTTAGAGTCAAATTTCATGTTCTACCTCTGATGAGTGGTTATTTACTTTTTTCTTCCTTTTCTAATGGATTGGAAGTTCTCTCCACATTATATTATAAAATATTCGCTCCGAATTTTTTTGGGTTCAACCGGGAGTAGCGAATTAAAACTTATTATATATAAGAACATATTTCTAAACCAACAAATTTAAATAACTTTTTTAGCCTCACCTAAAACCTGTGAAAATCGCTCTGGTAGGCACACCAAACGTGGGAAAAAGTCTGATATTCTATCACCTGACGGGCAAATATGCCACCGTGTCCAATTATCCCGGTACGAGTGTGGACATAACTAAGGGTAAAATCAGAGATATGGACGCCTCAGTGGTGGACACTCCAGGGCTTTACTCCTTTATCACCACCACAGAAGAAGAAAGGGTTACCAAGAAGATCCTCTTCGAAGAAAAACCGGATGTGGTTGTTCACGTAGTCGATGCCAAGAACATAGAGAGAAAGCTTCCTCTAACGTTACAGCTTATTGACGCCTGCTTCAACACTATTCTGGTCCTCAACGCCATGGACGAGGCTGAGAGACTGGGTATGGACATCAACGTGGAAGTGCTTCAACTGAGACTGGGGATACCGGTGATACCTACTATAGCTACCCAGAAGAAAGGGATCGGGGAGCTAAAGGAGGCTATGGAGAAGACCCACAAAGGTCCTAAACGGGAACTTATCAAGTTCAATGCAGGAGTGGAAAACAGCGTAACGGATATAGTCTCCATGCTCCACAAGGAATACCCCATCGATAAGAAGTTCCTGGCAAGCATGCTCCTCATGGGGGATAGGGATTCTCAACAGATGATCGAAATGGAAGAGGAGTATAATAAGATCATGGGATACATAGATGAGGTAGCGGCCAGATATCCTCACTCCCTATCCTATGAGATCGCCTTACAGGTGGAGAATTCTTCTTCCCGTATCTTGAACGGCATTATCCACTACATAAAACCTGAAAAAGGTAGTTTGATGGAGAAGCTCAGTGAGTGGTCCATGCACCCTGTTGCATCCATCCCTATGGCATTAGCGGCTCTAGCTCTACTTTACGTATTTGCAGGGATCATTGGAGCCCAGATACTGGTCGACCTGCTGGAAACTCTATTTGAGGATTATATTAACTCTCCTCTTGATGATCTTCTTCAGGCATACGTACCTTATTTCTGGTTGAGGGAGCTGATAGGTGGGGACTTCGGGATAGTGACCCTGGGATTGAGATATGCTTTTGCCATAATACTTCCCATAGTCAGCATCTTCTTTTTCATATTCTCCATCATCGAAGATTCGGGCTATCTCCCCAGGCTGGCAATATTGATGGACAGGTTGTTCAAAATGGTGGGGCTCAGCGGTAAGGCAATAATCCCCCTCATCCTGGGTCTGGGCTGCGGGACAATGGCCACCATAGTCACCAGAGTGCTGGAGACCAAAAGAGAGAGGGTGATAGCTACATTAATGCTGGCAGTGGGGATCCCCTGTTCCGCTCAACTGGGAGTTATACTGGCTATCGCCCCCAGCTTCAGCTTTATGGCTCTATGGGCATCCATTATACTCGCTGTCCTGCTTATAGTGGGGTTCCTCGCATCCAAATTCATTACAGGTCCCACTTCAGCCTTCATAATCGAGATACCTCCCCTCAGAGTCCCTGAACTGGGTAATGTGGTGACCAAGACCCTCACCAGGATGGAATGGTATTTCAAGGAAGTGATCCCAATATTTATAGTGGCCAGTGTGTTCATCTGGGCAGGGAGATTGAGTGGCGTCTTTCAAATGCTGATAGATGTGATAGCCGTTCCCACTTCAATAATAGGGCTGCCCAATGAAGCTGCTGTGGTGTTCCTTTTTGGGTTCTTCAGGAGGGACTACGGAGCTGCGGGACTTTTTGATCTGGCAAATCAGGGATTACTTTCTTATCCCCAGATAGTGGTCGCCATGGTCACTCTCACGCTTTTTGTGCCGTGTATCGCCCAGTGTCTGGTGATGATAAAGGAGAGGGGAATGAAGATAGCTATGGGGATATTCTTCTTGGCAATCTTTATTGCCTTTGGAGTAGGATATTTAACTCATAATGGTCTCAACTTGATAATGTGAGTGATTTGAATGAAAGTAGAAGATAAAGTACAAAAATCCGATTTGGATGAGCAGGTGGAGAACGTCCTGAAGAACGTGTGGATCAGGATCTACGAAGAGCGGAAAGATGCTCCATTATCGGATTTTGACCAGAACGCCATCGAAAAGCTCGTCTCCAAGGGCTATGCCCATAAGGAGAATGAAGAGGTTAAGCTCACCCGGGAAGGGGAAAGTGCCGCCAGAAAGATAGTAAGGCTACATAGATTGGCGGAAAGATTGCTCAGTGATGTCCTGGGTATTTCAGAGAACGATACAGAGAGATCGGCGTGCCTCTTTGAGCATGTGTTGAGTGAAGAAGTGGAGGAAGCCATATGTACTCTTCTGGGACATCCTACCATCTGTCCCCACGGCAGAAAGATCCCTGAAGGTTCTTGCTGTCTTCAGGGAGCGAATCAGGTTGAGAGACTGATATTCAGAGTGAGTGACCTCAATCCGGGAGACGAAGCAGAAGTAAAGTACCTGCTCGCAGAAGATGCCATTCTGCAGAAAATAATTTCTGTGGGGATGTTGCCGGGCAAGAGGTTCAAGGTTGTCCGGGTATTTCCGGCGTATGTCATTCAGATAGGAAATACCAATTTTGCCATTGACAAGTCCATCGCAGACACAATTTACGCTCTCAAGCTCTGATCACATAAAATCAAAAAAGTTTTAAAAGTATTCACTACTGCCCAGCTATGAACTTGATTTTACTTGGTGCACCGGGTGCGGGTAAAGGAACTCAGGCGAAAAGTATTGTAGATAAATATGGTATACCACAGATATCCACCGGAGACATGCTGCGAGAAGCCGTAAAGAAGGGAACGGATCTGGGTAAAAAGGCCAAAGAGTACATGGATAAGGGCGAACTACTTCCTGACGAGATCGTTATCGGTATTGTTAAAGAGAGGCTAAAGCAGGACGATGCTCAGAAAGGCTTTATTCTCGACGGTTTTCCCAGGACAATAAAGCAGGCCGAAGAGCTGGATAAGATACTCTCAGAGCTAAACATGGAGCTGGATGCTGTCATCAACGTAGCAGTACCTGAAGACGAAGTGGTGAGAAGGATCGTTAACAGGAGGTCCTGCAGGGACTGTGGAGCAGTATATCATCTCATCTACAAGCCCCCCAATGAAGAAGGAAAGTGCGATTTTTGCGGAGGAGAGCTTTATCAGAGGGATGATGATCAAGAGGCAACAGTAAGGGACAGGTACACCGTCTACAGGCAACAGACAGAGCCCCTGATAGAATATTATAGCAAGCAGGGTTTGGTCAAGAACGTCGATGGTACCAAGAACATCGATGAAGTCACCCAGGACGTACTGGATACACTGAAAGGCCTTGAAAACTAAAAAAGGAACTTTTTTCTGACTTTATTTATTTTTAAGTGGTTTCCTCTTTTTTAAAAGTATAATTAATTAGATTAAAGCCATATACTTTATTAATATTAAGTATCAATCAAAAATAGAAAAATGACTGAATTAATTTAAAATAAATATATCAAAATTTATCTTGACAAACCAACAAAATTCTCTAGCTCTTCAAGATCTTTCTCAGTTTTCTTGAGCTCTTCTCTCTTCTTCTCAACCAACTCATTAACTCTCTCTTTAAGATCGAGAGTCAATTTATAGCTCTTGAGAGGCCTGCCCTTCCCCTTCTTTTTCAATTCTCTTTCTTTGATCCAACCCCAATCTTTAAGCTCTTTCATTGCAAGGCTAACCTCTGGCTGCCTTAGATTGGCGGCTCTTTCAATATCTCTGGAGATCGCCTCCCCAGTCTTTGATAGGAAAACAACGACTTTAGCAATATTCTTATTTAATCCAGCCTCGGAGAGTAACCTGACAACTTTTTCCTCTTTATTTGAGAATTCTTCAACCATGATAGCACCTCATTAATTTGAGTATCTTTAGTTATACTGAAGATATATAAATTTTTTTCCATTTTGATATTTATTTAATTCAAATGGATTGACAAAACTAAATAATAACCTTTAAAACTCTAATAATCAATTTTTAGTTATTTTATATCAGTATTATTAAACTGAATAACAAAGGCACTATAGTCTGATATATTAGCCTTACCCTTCTCTACCCAACTCCACCATAACATTCATAAGTCATAAAGCAATAATTAGTGTACAACACCTAAAATAACAGCCAAAGCCGAAGTGGCCTAGCAGGTTGGGGCGCTTGACTCATAATCAAGAGGTCCGGGGTTCAAACCCCCGCTTCGGCATAAATTTCCGTTCTTGTTCGAATTCTGGCTTTCTCTGTTTATTTCTCTACCTTGAATTCTAATTCTTATTTTTCTGATCTCTATTTCAAACAGTTCCGGATTTTTCTTCATACTCCACATTTCATATAATTTT
>JAWODI010000021.1:0-16549 GCA_046483365.1 Archaeoglobaceae archaeon
TCTGCAACGTCTGCGTGGCACTTCTCACACGGAAGCGCTTCTTTGTAATACCACGTATGCTGCCCTGCGAACAACGTCATAGTCGAAGGCAACACCAGTACTCCTATGGCAAAAACTGCCAATAGCACTAACGCTATTCTAACTACTTTTTTTTCCATTTATTTACACCTCTCCAACCGGCATTATCTGCGTGCCACCAACCGGCGGTGGCACAGCATCTACTTCCGATAAAGCATGCCTAAAGCATGCTATAATATTGTTAAAACAGACTAATATAAAAGGGTTGCCTTCATCATTATAACCTACTTGATAATACTTGGCCATAATCGTTACACTTTGTCACAATCACCATATTGCCTGTTAAAATGATATCGTATAAAAAGGTTGGGTTCATAATGGGATAATAATACATTTTGTCACAATCATCATATTGCTTGTTAAAATGATATCGTATATAAAGGTTGGGTTCATCATGGAATAATAATAGATAGAAAGAGTATCGAGTTTCGTTCGATCCGGGGCATTATTCAAGATATCAAGAAAGCAAATAAAAAAATCCCGCTCCTTATGGCTTCTTTGACCATGGGATTATCCAGCTCGTTCTTAGTTTAGTATATAGTATATGGAAAGCATTCCAATGGATTAAGTGGCTCTAGAATATGAGGTATGAGTAGAGGAAACAATGATTATGATATAATGCTTGGTTAGTAAATTATATATAATCACTTAACAGATTGGTCAACTATGTCACCCCCTAGAACATATTTTATTGCCGGTAGAACAGCAATTAAGGTCTTATCCTTCACTTTGCTATTCATATTCTTTGTTTTTACTTTAACAGCAACAGTTTCGGCGACAACTCTGCACGTCTATAGTGAGGAGCAGAATCCTGAAGCGAAGTATAATAATATTCAAGATGCTGTAGATGATGCTGCTTCTGGAGATACGATTATTGTAAATCCTGGAGTTTATACCTCAGTTACCCTGGACAAGAAATTGACTTTGCAGGGTGAAGATTATCCCCAATTGAGCAGTGCAACTATAAATGCGGATAATTGTGTGGTAAAAGGATTTACTTTTTACAGAAGTTATAATGGGATCACGGTAAACTCTGATAAGAACAGGATCGAGAACAACATGCTTTTGAGGAACAGTTATGGTATCAAACTGTCAGAAGCTACTGGGAACCTGTTAATAAACAATATAGTTGAATCCAATTCCAAGGGTATATTTCTGGAGCTTTCCCCCCACAACAATATCCTCAGCAATAACGTTAACCACAATGGAGAAGGGATCACTTTGGATAACTCGGATAACAACCTGGTTGAAGATAATACTATAGTCGAGAATTCTCAAGAAGGTCTTTTCCTGATCTTCTCCTGGGGCAATAAGATAACTGATAATAAGGTAGTGTCCAACAGCAAATCCATCTTTATGCAGGGCTCTTCCTACAACACTCTGGCAAAGAATACTTTCCATACTGGAAGTTATGGTGTGGCTCTGATCGACTACAACCCTACAGGTGGAGAATTCATTCCCAGTAAAGAGAACAAGATCTATCTGAATAATATAGAAAACAATGATATCCAGGCCGCTTCTTATTCCAGCAACGTATGGAACTCGAAAGAAGCCTTTGATTATGTTTACAATGGTAACCAATCCACCAGTGAACTGGGTAATTACTGGAGTGATATCTCAGGCAATGACTACGATGACGATGGCATTATGGATACCAACGGCTATTACATAGATGACCAGAATAAGGACAACTATCCACTGTCAAAGCACTGGGAGACCTATTTTGATCAGGTATACAACCTTCCTCCAGACCCCGATTTCAATTTGCCATCTTCTTCCGTAATTGCTGGTGAACAGGTAGAGTTTGAAGCAGATTCATCGGACTTTGACGGCTCCATAACAAGTTATGAATGGAGTTTTGGAGATGGGAACAGTGGCTCCGGGAGTGTGACAGCACACGCGTACTCCGACCCTGGAACCTACACAGTACAGCTCACAGTCACTGACAACAACGGAGAGTCCAACAGCATCGCAAAAGTTGTCAATATCGATGCCCCGGATACTTCTGCACCCTCTATCAGGAGTATTTCTCCCTCGAATGGAACAGTGATATCTGAGAAATCAGTAACGGTTTCTATGAGAGCCAATGAAGATTTAAGTGACGCCTTCCTCAACTGGGACGGAAGTAATATTGACATGGATGGTAGTGGTCGCTCCTGGAGTCGTGAAGTGACCGACCTGGCAGAAGGAGAACATACCTTCTATGTTTCCGCCTGGGACCTAGCAGAGAATAAGGGTCAGAGTGAAGAGAGAACAGTTATCGTTGATACTGTCCCTCCTGATATAGGGTTCTTAGATCCCACTCCAGATAATGGTGAAGAGATAAACAAGTCATGGACACTGATAAAAGTTAAAGCTGACGAGAGCATCTCCAGCGCTAAATTGAACTGGAATGGCGCGAATTACACCATGAATACCGAAGAGGACAGCAGATACTATAACTTCACAGGTCTGTCAAACGGCGATTATGTTTATAAAGTGTATGCAAAGGACATCGCCGGTAACTGGGGAGAGACAGAAGATAGATTATTAACAGTGAATACCACTACCATAAGTGAACCACCAGTCGCCAACTTCTCTTACTCCCCCAGCTCACCTCAATCGGGTCAGACAGTTAGCTTCACAGACGAAAGCTTCCACGCAGATGATGGATCGATCGAGAAGTGGTCATGGGACTTCGGTGATGGTAGTAGTTCCAATGACAAGGGCCCCACACACGCTTATTCCTCACAAGGCGAATACACTGTAAGATTATCTGTAACAGACGATGACGGCGATGTCAATTCAACTTCTAAAACCGTAAACGTTACCCAGGCCTCCACTGAAGATGATAATGAAACCAACTCCGGTGGTAGTGGAGGTGGAGGAGGTGGAGGAGGTGGAGGTGGTATTCCATCTCCTTCAGTTACTTCCGATACGAATATAAGCGGTGCAAACCCGGATGCTACTTCAACACCTAAAAAATTGAGGACCCCTCCCATAATACCTTGGACTCCAGTAGAAAAGAAGACAGCCAAGCAATCTGCCCCATCGCTACCCAAATCCTCCACAAGCACTCCTCCAATAAACCCCACTCAGACTGAAGAATCATTCGAAGGACCGCAGGGATTACCTGGCTTTGAAGCTGTGTTTGCCATTGGGGGACTGCTCACGGTTGCGTATCTTCTAAGAAGAGGTAACAAATAGTAAGTCAACACTTACTACCTGAAACTTCTTTTTTTAGCATCTTTTTTTTAGCAAAACCTAAGATCACTGGCTCTTGATAACTCCGATTTTGGGACAGCAATAATTGAACGGGCATTCACTACATAAAGGTCTTTGAGGCTTGCATACAGTCTGTCCAAATCCCACGAAAGACCTGTTCAACCCCACCCAGTGCTCCCGGGGAACAATTTCCTTTAACCTATCTTCAGTATCTTCGGGCTTATCTGTCTCGACAAAGCCCATCCTATTTGATATGCGGTGAACATGAGTATCCACAGCAATAGCCGACTTATTGAACGCGTTGACCAGAACCACGTTTGCGGTCTTTCTTCCCACACCAGGCAACTTTACCAGCTCTTTATAATCTGCAGGGACCTTTGAATCATATTCTTTGATCAGGGTTTCAGCCAGTTCCTTTAACTTTTTAGCCTTAACTCTGTAGAAACCCACCCCCCATATCAGCACCTCTATCTCATCGACCGGTAATTCTTTGAGTTGCTCAGGATTGTCTATGCGCTCAAATAGCCTCTCAGTAGCTTCAATGGTCGTTTCATCTCTGGTCCTGGAGGAGAGGATCGCAGACACCAGATGCACAAAAGGGGTTCCACACTTTTTCTTGCTGACAGGTGCCTCCCTTGCCTCAGCTTCCCTCCACATAATGTCCACAACCCTATCCCATCCCAATTCCTGACAACCCATGGAATACCAAAAAAACGAACTGTTTATCAACCTTTAGATTCTAGATTTTAGGTTTTAATTCTAGGTCCCAGATCTTAGCATGAAAATGAAAATAAGATATAAGGAGGTGAAAAGGTCTCCTCCCACAGTTAAAGCAGTGGGTTTCCGACCACCATATGAATCGGGTTTCAAATAATATCAATATGAATTCAACAGAAAGATTTAAATCAACCAGTCTAGTTAAAAAGAGAAAATAGAGGGATAAACATGAGACAACAGGCTGAGATTAGACAGTTAAAGGTAGGAAGCTATATACTGTTAGATGATGAACCGTGTGAGATCGTAGATATGTCTACCAGCAAGCCTGGTAAGCATGGGTCTGCAAAGGCTAGAATTGATGCTGTAGGGATTTTTGACGGTCAAAGAAGAAGTCTCACCCAGCCGGTAACTTCCAAGACAAACGTGCCTATCGTAGAGAGAAAAAGGGCACAGGTAATGTCTGTTGCTGGAGATACTGCCCATTTAATGGACCTGGAGACCTTTGAGACGCTTGAACTGCCCGTACCCAAGAAGATCCAGGACAGGGTCAAAGAGGGAGAGGAGACCGTCTACATCGAGTCCATGGGCAAGAGAAAAATCGCTGAGAAATAGCGGTATGCATATTGATTCTCATTTCTCCTGTAGTAATTCAATATTAGAGGAAGCTGACTTTGTTGTTTTTGGAGTACCTTATGACGCTTCCCAATCTTTTAGATCAGGTTCCAGATTCGCTCCCAACGCTGTAAGGGAAGCCAGCTGGAATCTGGAAGAATATTCCCTGTACTTTGACTTCAGCCTTGATGATGTGAATATTTGTGATGCAGGCAACGTAAATTGCGATGGAGATTTCTATTCCATTGCAGGAAGAGTCACCCACCTCCTGGATAAGCTGGAACCCGATACTAACACCATTGCCATCGGTGGGGAGCACACTATAAGCTATGCATCCATACGGGAAAGATCGACTCCCTGTTATGTAGTCTTTGACGCTCACATGGACCTGAGGGATGAATTTGATGGCAGCAGGTACAATCACGCCTGCACTTCCAGAAGAATTTACGAGAAGCTGGAAGAAGGAGAGATCGATAACCTGGTTCAGGTTGGTGTAAGAAGCGGGACGGCAGAAGAAAGGGATTTCGCCGAAAAGAACGGAATAAATATCTACTATTCCTGGGAAGTCATCAACAACGGAATGCCCTGGGTTATCAAGCAACTGGAAGAGTTCGACGAAATATATCTTTCAATAGACATGGACGTATTCGATCCTGCTTTTGCTCCCGGGGTCGCCACACCTGAACCCTTTGGTATTCACCCCATCCACCTTTTACGGTTTATTGATGACCTCTCAGACCTCATCAGCGGTATTGACGTAGTAGAAGTTATTCCTGACGACAACAAGATCACCCAGATGCTAGCGGCCAAGACCATTACCGAATATATTGCAGCCCGCTCCTCACCCATCTAATCGTCTATTTTCACAAGCTTATCCGCTGGGGGCTTATCCGCTGACCACCATATCTCCGAATCTTACTGAGGGTGTTACCGTATTGTCTATCTGCCGAACATCCTTGCCCAGAGCTTTTATTTTCTTTAAAAGCTCATAGATATTGCCGTAGAGCATTGCAGATTTAACCGGCTTCTCCTTAAAGAAGGAATTCTGGCATTCCAGGCTGAAGTCCCCACTCACCGGGTTTGAGGTGTGGGCTCCGATAAAAGAGTTGACCACAAAAGCTTCCTCTTTTACGTTATTTGATTTCTCTGCAAAGTCCAGAATAATATTTGAGGGTGAAGTAGCCGGATATGAAGCTCCTTCTCTGAACCCGTTCCCTGTAGGCTCTACTCCCAGCACTTGAGAGTAGCGGAAGTCGCTTATTATGCTGGTGAATGTTCCTTCATCGAAGATCACTTTCTTCTGAGAGTTTACACCTTCATCGTCGAAAGAGGAGGTCATCAAACCATATGGAAGTGTTCCGTCATCGATAAGAGTGAAATCCCCGAAATCCTCTCCTGTTCTGCCGGCAAGCATGCTCCTGCCTTTGGCAATATTTTCAGCTGAAAAGGCGGGGAATAGAGTGAAGAACAGGAGTTGACTGAAGGCTACGGGAGAGAGGACTACGTCAGTAGTCATTTTCTCCATCTTCTCTGCGTTAAGGCTGTTGGAGGCTAATTCAGAAGCTTCTTTCCCTACCTTCGCAAAATCAACATCTAGCTGTCTGCTCTGCCCCATTTCAAGGCCGCTGCTGTCCTCCACTACTGCTTCCAGAAATGCTCCGCACCCCGTACCTTTACCATTAAGGTCGGTTCCCGATGAGTTGATGATCCCCAGCTCCTTCTCCGAAATTTCTACCTTGCCCTGAGCTGGATTCACTTCGCAGGCATTTATCATGCTCTCCACTGCTTCCTGGATCCAGGAAGAATCCACATCTTTAATCCTTTTGTCAAAAATGCCTTCTACGTTAGTAGACTTACCCATAGGCAGATCTCTCAAGTTCTCTCCAGAAATCCTTGAAAGCTTAATTGCATGCTCACATGCGTCCACCAGTTTACTAGAAGAGGTGGTGCTGGCAAACCCTACTCTTCCACCAACTATGATCCTTACCGCAAAATTTTCGTCCTTGCTCTGTGAAACGTTCTTGATCTTTCCTTTTTCAATTGACGATGACCTGGTGTGGCTCTTCACAAAGAAGATCTCCCATTCATCTGTATGAGAATCGAGGTATTGCTCAGCTTTATCCATCGTCATATTATTTACCTCCTAAGAACCCCCCACTACTGCTCTTGCCAGTGAATAGGGAGCCGCATCGGCTATGGGAACCATCTGACCGCCTTTTCCACAAAAACCGGGATCAAATCCCAGACCATCACCCAGTTTTATGGAATGCAGGACCTCCAGGGTGTTACCGGAAAGAGATACGTCCCTTACCATGTCGGATAGCTCTCCGTTCCTGATAAGATAACCGTACTGGGCGCTGAAGTGGAAATAGCCCGTTGCCGGGTTAGTCTCTCCTCCTCGGGAACCGATGAGGTAAACGCCATCTTTCGCTTCTTCCAGGAGCTCTTCAAAGCTCATATCACCCTGTTCTAGATACGTGTTGCTCATCCTCACAATGGGCTCAGCGACTCCATGGCCTCTGCCATTTCCTGCTCTCCCACCCAACTTGGAAGCAGTTTCTCTGTTGTGCAGGTAGTTCTTCAGGATACCGTTCTCTATAATCGCTTTTCTGTTTGATTCCACTCCTTCATCGTCAAAGGGGAAGAAGCCGAATTCCTGGATCATGGGGTCATCGTAAACGTTCACATTATCCACAGCGACCTTCTCACCTAATCTATCAGCCAGGACGGTTGCTCCCTGCAGAACGTGGTCGCCTTCCACTGCATGTCCAAAAGCTTCATGTATGAACACTCCACCTAGCGACTGATTCATCAAGACATTCATTTCTCCAGAAGGAGGGTGAGCTGCTTTTAAAAGTTCTTTCAAAGTGTTTCTCATATCTGAAGCCATTTCGAGAACATCATCTCCTACGATTTCGTAACCCCCGGGCTTCAGCTTCCTTTTGGACAGAAATTGTAGGGTATTGTCTTTGGCGACTGCCTGAACCATAATCCCAGAACGGGGAACCTGGTAAGTGACTTCCGTTCCATTCGAGTCTTTATAATAGAATTTTCTGGTGTTCTCCAGATAGCTCACTCTAGTGTTGACGATGTGATCTGCCTTAAGCTCTTTTTCTACCTCTTTCAAGAAATCGACCTTCTGTTCAATGGGGACATCAGCAGGATCCCGCTTCATCTTGAATGTGTAATCTCCTCCCTTACCTGCAGGGACCACAGAAGAATTTCCAGGGATGACTGCACTCTCATCCGCTTTCCTCAATCCCTCTTCATCAGGGACATTTCCGGAAAATAAGCCCCAGAAACCATTATTCAATGCCCTAAAACCTTTTGCCGTTGCAGAATCGTATTTTGGCCGTTCAATGTTGCCGTTCTCCAGTGTAATTGACAAATTTGATGATTCGATGTGACGGATATCATAGAATTCAGAATTCATACTCCAAGTTTTTAGCTGGAGAATAAAAATCAAATGGTACATAATAATTGATAATTCATCAAAATTTTTAATCGAAAATATTAATAATAATATCTTAATCTTCATAGAAAAAATATATAATCCCTATTATACGCCACTTTATTATGACTCAAATCAATATTAGTGATGCGTTAACCAAACCGTTGGATGTAGCTCAACGGAATCCAGGGATAATCGTTCCTGCACTGCTACCAGCAGCCGCCTCGATCATTTTTGTAGCTATTATGATCGCTATGCTGGGAATACCCATGGGTATCTTAGGCGGTATGGGTCCAGGCATGGGTCCAACAGGCGCTATGAGCCCCATTAATATGTTCAATTTCGGAACCTTTGTGGTGTTCTTCTTAGTTTTCTTCTTCGTAATGGTGATCCTCAACCTCATCGCCGAGGGAGCGATTGTTTCTATGGCCTACTCAGAGCTTAAAGGAACCAGAATGAACTACATGGACGGCCTAAATGATGCCGTGGCAAAAATTATTCCTCTTATCATTGCTTCAGTGATCATTGCTATAGGTGTGACTGTTGGTCTTATTCTGCTGGTCATTCCCGGACTCATTTTCGCTCTCCTGGTAATATTTGCCATCCAGGAAGTAATGATAGCCAATAAAAATGGTATAGGTGCCGTTTCCAACAGTATCGACATAGTTAAGAATAATTTCGGGAACGTATTGGTCTACGCCATAGTTCTTCTTATTGTAGTAGCAATAATCTCCATGGCCCTCAGTATAATACCCGTTGTAGGTACCGCCATTGCCAGTTTAGTGCTGGTCCCCTACGCAAGTATCTCCATAACATACGCCTACATGCAGATCCAGGGAGAAGAAAAAGAAGGAGAAGGAGGAGAAAGAGAAGAAGGATGGGGAACAACTTCGACATCAAGTTGATGGTTGTAGCCATAAGTTTTTTAAAGATACCTTATTATTTTTAATTAGGGCTCGTAGCTCAGGTGGAAGAGCGCGGCCTTCGCGAGGCCGAAGCCGCGGGTTCAAATCCCGCCGAGTCCATAATCTTATTCTAACGAAACACTGTCAAGAAAATACACTCGAGAATACGTTAAAGCGGTATTGAGCGGAGCGAAATACCCCATTCTGTTGTTCGACCTGACTGCAGGTCGGGGTTCAAATCCCGCCGAGTCCATAATTTTTATTGTTATTGGTTAGCCCACATTTTATTGTTATTGGTTAGCCTATGTTTCTGGAGTTCTATGTCAGTGTGTTTATCTACTATAGCGCAAGGTTCATCCAAGTAGAGTTACTGTAAGTCGGCGGGTTCATCCGGTATTTGCCAACTTCAAAAATTGATGAAAAATCAAGAAAAGCTATATGTCCATTGGTTAGATTTGGGCGCTATGAAGAGAGTTATCGTCATAACGGTACTTGTAGTTTTATTCTTCCCACTAACTTTCTTTGTTGAATCCCATATTCCCCGGTCTCTTCTGATCATTATTGAACGTCTGGCTCCAACTTTGTTCATTGCCTTGATCGAAGAATTTTTGGGCAGGCTTGTGCCTTTGCTGTTGCTCTATTATGTATACAAAGAAACCACTAACCTCACAGCGATAAACACGGGTATAGCAGCAGGCGTGACTTTCGGGATCATAGAATTATTCACCAAATCCATGTTCTACGGGAATTTCCATATCACGACCATTATTCCCATACTGCCCATCCATGTAGTGAATGGTCTACTGCAGAGTTATATTATCAATTTCAGCTTTAAAAAGAGAAGTTATGAACTGATCCCCGCAATCTATATTATAACTGCTGCCTGGCACTTCCTCTACAACTACCTCACGATGGTCCAATTTTGAATACATTAAGGGATACAACAGTTTCTGGAAGCAGGAAGCAGAAGATAAACATTTAAAAAATTAGCTTCACCATATCCTCCATGATCATTACCGATAACCACATGCATCTCTACAATCATTTGAAGTTTGAGGCTCTTAAGCATTTCAAGAGAGTAGGGGGGACTCATGTCTTTCTGGTGTCCCTCACCACTACCTGTTACAATATCGATCCCGTGAAAGGAGAAGATTTCATACCCGTATTCGACTCTCACATCAATATGGTGAAAAACGCCAATGATATAGTTACAGCTTATCCTATCCTGGGGGTCCACCCCGCTGAGATCACCATCCTGGGCGATAAAATAGGTTACGAGGCAGCCGCCAATATCATGAAAGATGCTCTTTCCATAGCCGGCCGTTACGTTGAAGAGGGTGAAGCAGTAGCCATCAAGAATGGAAGACCTCACTATACGGTATCTCCAGAGATCTGGGAGTTGAGCAATGAAGTGCTTCAGCATGCATTCGAGGTAGCCAAGGACGTAGATTGTCCTGTTCAGATACACACCGAAAGCTATAGTGAGGAAGGGATGAAAGAGATAGCGGATATAGCCAAAAAGGCAGGTTTACCGGCTGATAGGATCGTAAAACATTTCTCCCCTCCAGCAGTGGAGGAGCTGGGCAAAATAGGGATGTTCCCCTCAGTCCTTGCTTCCGGAAAGAACCTCAAGGAAGCTGCGAAGCAAGGCTCCAGATTCATGGCGGAAACAGATTACATAGACGATAAAAGGAGGCCGGGCTCAGTTCTGGGTCCAAAAACAGTTCCTAAAAGAGTGAAGGAGCTTACAGAAGAGTTTGGGGAGAGCCTGGTCTACAAAATATGTAAAGAGAACCCGGAAAAGGTCTACGGAATAGAAATGGAATGGAAATGGAAATAGAATAAGAAAAAATGAATCAGATTTCCGAGTATACCTCTTCTCTGGAGTGTACCACTATTCCGGTGTCCATTATCTCGAATGGATGGATCTTCTTGCTGTGGTTGCTGCCTCTAATCTTAAATATTTCCAGGCTTCTAACGCGAACGTTCTCTGATCTGCTGTAGTAGAGGACAACTGTTCCTTCAGTAACGAAATTCTCCACGCCAAATCTGCTTATCTTGTCTCCTGTGGAATCAACAATTTCACATGTCAAAAGTGACGTGAGACCCAGAATCTCCATGGTGGTAGCTATCTTCAGCAGTTCAACTCTGAACTTAGCAGGATCCTGGACTGCGAAACCGATTGCTGTAGTAGAGTCTAAAGCAGCTCTTTCCCCTCCAATTTCATCCTGAATGGTGATCATCTGATCGATTAACGATCTGGTATCAAAAGGTCTTACGTCAATGAACCTCTCATCAGAAGGTAGTCCTATCTTCGTAGAAGTGGCATCAACTATTGCCAGCATATTTTCGTCCTCTTCCTTCTCCAGATCCCAGCCAAATTCCGAAAAATGCTCTCTAATGTGCTGAGGTCTTTCCTCAGTTGCTACGAAGATGCCCGGCTCATTGAACTTTTTTATACCATTAACCAGATATTGCATGGCGAAAACGGTTTTCCCGGAACCTGAGGTCCCTGAAACCAGATAGGTTCTGTCTCTTAAGAAACCTCCTTCACACAACTCATCGAACCCTGAAATGCCTGTTGGAACTCTTTCAAGTGTCATAATATCTCCTACTGATAATCAGCATTACCAAATATAAAATTTTCTGTTTCATCATCATATCCTAATATGCAAAATCAACAATGTAGAATAATCATTCAACACCAATTGATACTATTAAGTCGTCCTGATGCTCAATGTACAACCATTGCAACCCATATTTGATGCCCAAGGTATTTGGTTTTAAGAAGAAGTTCGTTGACACCAACAAGATTGTCAATCTAAAGACCTGGCAGAATAACAATAACAATATATGCTGATCGAATGGAAAAAGCAGAAATGGAAGAGTGATCCAGTAGGCAGGATCAAGGGTGTAGGATGTAGGAGTGAACATCTTTTCGTGAAAATAATGACTAGGGTGGCATTTATTGGTGTTGGGGGGTTTGGGGGGGTTAAGGGGGGGGTTGAGTTTAGTTAAAAAATGTAATTTTACGCCACCCTAGCTAATATAATCATATGTTTTTATCGTTAATAAGGTTTTCGTGATAGTTTATAGCAATTGACATTTATATAACCCTTCTTTAGCTATCAGTTAAAACTATTTATCATTTCTCAAATTGGTCAAGGGAAAAAGCCACTTCGCACTGGCTTTGTATGCACAATTAGGGTTTATTAACCCTTTTCCTCGTTAAAAAAGATCTCAAAGAACACTTTACCAGTTTCCTGGTCGAATTTGATCACCCTAAAGTTCCTTGAAACATCTTTAAACCAGGCTTTAAACATACCTTGCATAACCATATTAGTACTCAGTTAATCCATTATTTAAAAATAGTTAAATTGTTCAACATTATGAAAATCATCATAACTTCCTAGCTACTCATGTGTTCTTTGCCTGAATAAAGTATTTTCAGGGTTTCACCATATAAATAACTACATCTCCCTCTCTGTAAACCTCCTGCAGGTTTTCAGAAGGTCCTAGTTCTATGCTACCGTATCTTTTATACTCAACTTCCCCAAAGAAGATATATTTGACGTTGTATTTTTCCATAATCTCGTAGGAGTTTTTGAGGTATATGTCCTGGGCAGCTTCCTCCCTTTCGTTTATCGTTTCCCAATTTTTCCCCCACATCTTCTCATGTGACTTCCAACCCACCAGTGTAGGTAATCCGGTGAATGTGGATACTCTGGATGAATACTGGTAAACCTCTCCAGGGGCTTCCAGAACAACCCCGCTCTTATTATCCAACCACTTTATGGCATTATATTCTCCAGGATGCTGCTCTTGGAGCCATTCCATACCATTCAAGGTCAAGTTCTCAGTATAGCCCATATAATCGCTATTGGGCATAGTAAAAGAAGTTAACACCGGATGTATGGTTGAAGCAGCGATGAGGAATACCGCTACAGCAATTACAGCTTTATTTCTCGCTCGCGACAGGAAGAAAGCTGAAGCAACTCCCCACAGAACCCAAACTTGCAGATAGAACTTCATTACTGTGTTCAACCTCTCATGAGGGTCTGTATAAGAATCGTTTATGAAGAAAAGCTCACAGAAAAGGACCAGGAGCAGAGCCGTCGCTGCGACTACGGCAGGAAAACCAGCTTTTTCTGATAAGAGCTGGTATAAGAGAAAACCCACCAGAACCAACAGGAATGCAAGCTGAAAGCCAATAATGAACCCGACGATTAAGACTATCAAGAATAAGGCTGCCAAAATACCGAGCATCCTCGCTGAACGCCACTCAGGTGTGAAGAAAACATAGGCAAGCAATACAAAGAAGAATAAAGGAAAAATCTGCAGAAAAGCAAGCAACTCTGTTCGCTGGTCCACAAAACCAATTAGTTCTGTGTTCAAAGTCACGAGGAAAGCAGCCCCTATTGCAGCCAGGACCAGTAAAAATACTCTGTTCCTAGTAGCAAAATAGGCAGTGGCCATTAAAAGAATAAAATAAGTCGGGAAACTCCAGATATCCAGCCTAATAAAGAATAAAGAAAATATCAGTGCAAAGGAAAAGGTATAAAGATTGAATCTCCTGTAAACAGCCAGACATAGACCGATAAAAGCCAGTTGAAAGGCTAAGGACATAAAATGGGCGTGAAGGTCTCCTTGAAGGAAAGTAAATGAAGGGTATAACTCCAGAGTATCAGGAATTATGCGGTTAGCCGAGGAAAAATCAAAATTAAATACCCATTCAGAGAAATTGCCAGTGAACGACTCGTATTGGAGAACGTTACTTCCCCACAAGAATGCCAGGAGCTGGAAAAGACCGGATATGAATCCCATGACCAGGGTGAGCACCACTGTCACCAGCCCATACAATTTCCTGCCGACAAGATTATGGCCAACACCGAAGGCAGTCTGGACCGCCATGGAATAAAATGCTGCCACAGCCAGATTGTATCCTATTTGAGGTTCAATCCCAGAGAGCTTGATAAGAACAGCAGAGATAAGGTGCCCAAAGTAATAATAATTCAGATCATGGCCAGCAAACCAGGGGTCAACAGGAGGAAAATACTCAGTCCCCAAGATGGAGTTGAGAAAAGCAAAATCCATAAAATCCTCAGAATAAGAAAAATAGATCTCAGGCTTATGCATTAAATAAAAAATGGCTACCATGAACGCAGACAAGAAAACGAGTTCTATGAAGACATTCTCTCTATTCAGGCTCAATCCTCTGTATCTAAAGACCAAAAAGGAAAGAATCGCAAGAAACAAAACGCCAAAATAAATGCTAAGACCAAACCCAATAACTTTAAGGCTGGACAAACCCCACGCAGTTAAAACAATAACAACGAGCCCCAATTGTTTGGAAAAGAACTGACCCCCCTCCTTAAAGTCCTTAGTCAAGAAAGAAACAAGTGGTAATGCCAGAAATCCGATCGCTTCCACCACCAGTAAGAAGTATAAGACCCCCATGACCTTGTCAACCAAACTCCTTCCAATACAAATAAGTTTCGCAGCAAAATAGTGAGATAGTGAGATAGTGAGATAGTGAGATAGATAGTGAGATAGTTAATGAGTGGTGAGGTGAGTGGCTAGTAAGTATAAGTTAGTAGGTGGTAAGAAGGTGGACTTGATTTTGGGGGAATATAGTTTTTTATAGGGTTCGAATTACTTTCTATTAAATGGAAGATAGTAAAGAGTTTTTGGATAGGGTCCTCAAGGGAGAAGAGAAGCCACCCAGTAAGAGGTGGTTAAAAAGGACTATAAGAGATATGGAAAGTAAACACTCCCGGTTATCTAGAATAGGGATCTTTGTAATGATCCCTCTGACTATAGCCATTGGGATAGTGATCTTTGATTACCCTATCATGGTGGCAGGTTTTGCCATACCCTTTATCTATGCCAGAAAATTGCTCGACCACAACAAGAAGATCTACGCTCTAAAGAAGCAACTCGAAGAATACGAGTGACAGCTATGAGTTGACAGATGGTCGTCCACTAAGGGATCCGCGGGAGAGGGACTTGCAACCCAGCTTCAGAAAGCTGGACCATCAAACTGAGGTGTTTCGCTACGCTCAACACCTCTCTAACGTATCCACTAGTGTAAAACATTAAATCGTAGCGGTATTAACGAAGTTAATGCCACGCGGCTGAACTTCAGAAAAATAATTGATTTTTTAAAAAAATACAGTTGGTAATTGGTAAATAATTTGTAGATTAGTTTATTCTCTCATAACCTGCCTCTTCTGGATAGTACCATAGCTCACTTTTATAAACTGGGTCAGAGCCCACTTCACCCATAGTAATGAGTCTGGCATGCTCCACCGTCCTTCCCTTTAAAGTATACTCCTTGAGAAAACACAGGGTTGCTGTATCGCTATGGTAAGCATTTACATCACCGCTCCAACCAATGAATACCTTAGCACCCTTACCTACGAATGCTTTAGCCATATTGTCTTGCTCAAGTCCTTCACAACCCATGTGAATGATGGTGGCGTTATCGAAATTACCATCCAACCCATTCACGAACTTAGGTGAAATTGCAAAGTAGTATTCTTCTCCATAGTCGTAGTAAACCTTCTGAATACTGTCAGTTACCTGACCAAGCTGGTATTTATCCTGGGTGTAGTTCTCAGAACTGAAGAGGACAACAGGCTTATCTCCGTATTCACTGGCTGAGGAATGAACACGAAAGACGATTAAGTCATAGTTCTTAGATGGTAAATTCCTGTAAAAATCTACGGTGACGTTCTTTCCTGCTATATAATCTACTTCGTAGTTAGCTTTCTCCAGTAAAACGGTAGCTTCTCTGACGAATGTTTGATTAGGATAGGTTAGATTGAGCTGGTCAATTATTATTGCCTTCTTGCTAGTGTCTGTAATTGTTGTAGGTTGGCTTGAAGTTGAATCAGAGGTTAGGTAGGCTATTGATACACCTGCTACAATTAAAATAAGAAATAAGGGAATCAGTTTCTTCTTGGTTCTCATTTTTTTGACGTGTATGTCCCAAGTCCTGCAACTACTGCCAATGCTGAAACTACAATGTAAGGCATAACTATCTCCAATTTGTTCACTGTGCATTACCACCAATAAACGGACCACCCACAATGTTTGGTCCAGTAGAATTAACTACATTCCAACAGTTGTCAACTACAGTACATTCAGGGGGAACGGCAGAAACAGAATTTGAGAAGGACAATACAAGAATTATGGAGAACAAAATCATTAAAATAAACCTCACGTTACCTACCAACTGAGAATACAATACATTAACTCCAGCAGACATCAACCTAACACCTCTCCAACCAGCAATTATCTTGGACTGTGATATCATTACAAGCATTTTATTTTAATTTTTCCTTTACCCACTTTCAACTCACTCCCAACCAATATATCCACCCTTAACCAACCCTAACCCATGCTCACCAGCAAGAAAGTAGAACTTGAAACCAGGGAAAAACAGGATGGACAGCTTCATTTTAAGTCCATGCGTAAATTGAAGCAGGAAAAGACTAAACAGAGCGAGTTGTCCGTATATTAGAAATATCGCAAGTGTCTAAGGTCAGGCAGAAGGGGTAGAGGGGGAATCATGAGGTAC
>JAWODI010000004.1:0-15705 GCA_046483365.1 Archaeoglobaceae archaeon
TCCAAATGGATGATATCTATGCAGTTTTCAAGGTTGAATCCGGGAAATATTCATTTATCAGTTCATCAGTACCCCCGGTGATTTGAAGCATTGGTCTCAGCCCTTCTTCTACCTTTTCTCTACCTATACATCCGGAGAATGCGAATGAAGATATTATACCCATCCATTTGAGAAACTCTCTTCTATCTACCAGCCTCATAATGAATTACCATCTTGATCGAGTAAAGATCGTTATATAGCTGAACCTTAATGATTCTTTGGGTTGTGATTTGTGGACATTAATATTCCATGCCATTTGTCTGGTGAGGTCCAAACAGCTGGTCAAAACAATTTTGATCGCTGTTAGCATAAGAGACCGTGACTGGATCTTTATACCAAAAATCAGTTCACCAAACCTATAAATATGTTCAGCAGCATAGGAATTGAAGTTATGATCAACTACAAAGTAATTGTTATAGTCGCTGCAGCCACATTATTCATTCTCGGTGCAGTATTTCTGGGGAACTGGTATGATAGACCTCCAGACGGCGGCCCCAGTGGACCTAGTGGACCCGATGGCAGTGATGGTCCCAGTGAGCTTGCCCCGGCGGAGATAAGGGAGTATGAGGGTGAAGACCTGTCTTCTATAGATGATTTCAGGGAGAACTCCATAAAAGGGCCTCAATACATCAACCACACGGATTACAGGCTATCCGTTACTGGTTTGGTAGAAAATCCCACTACATACACTTACGAGGAGGTCATAAGCGATTACCAGAACTATCAGAAGCTTATCACTCTTCATTGTGTTGAGGGGTGGAGTGTTAAGATATTGTGGGAAGGTGTTCTGGTAGAAGATATAATTGAGGACGCTCAACCCACTGAAAATGCTACAGTGGTCATATTCCACGCCCATGACGGTTACACCACTTCACTTCCTCTGGATTATCTGGTGGAGAACGATATTTTACTTGCCCATAAGATGAACAACGTGTCCCTTCCGCCCGAGAGGGGTTTTCCTTTTGAGCTTGCGGCGGAATCCAAGTGGGGTTACAAGTGGATCAAGTGGGTGAACAGGATCGAATTATCCAACGACACTGATTACAGGGGTTATTGGGAAAGCAGAGGGTTCTCCAAAGAAGCAGACGTCTCATCCAGCTTTTACTGACCAGTTAGTTAAAACTAGAAGAATGTAGAAGAATGGTAGTTTGATGAGCTTACTATTCTTTCAGCTTCCGGAGTAGAAGTTGAGCCTTACTGGGTCTCCGCCGGGTCTGTAAACTGTGGCATTACCCGGGATGGGGTTGAGGTTCATCTTCTTCTGGAATTCGGTCTGTGCCTGCCAGCAGGAGGAGTTCACCAGAAAAGTGCCTTTGTAGAACGTTGTTCCGTAGGTGTGCACGTGCCCGCAGTGAAGTATGTCCGGTACTTCATCGATGACCAGATGGTCCTCCTTCTCAGGAGCTATTAAAGCTCTGTTGCCGTAAACAGGTGCCAGATGCCTTCTTTTCAGCATTTCGGTCATGCACTGATGGGGTGTGGAGTAATCCACTCTGTGGAGCTTGGGGACCATGTCGTCAATACTTCTGCCGTGGTATATCATCAGTTTGACCCCTTCCACATCCAGCAGGCAAGGATTTCCTACGTGCATAACATTGCTGGGGAACAGGTCCGCGAATTCTGAAGGAAGGGCGGGCTGAGGTTCTGCCTGTCTCACCGCATCGTGGTTCCCCGGAGCGAGTATGATCTTGACGTTGGGAAGCTTTTCTATTTCCCTGGCCGCCTCCTCGTACTGCTCGTATATGTCCACGATATCCAGCTCTTTATCCTGGTCGGGATAAATGCCTACCCCATCCACAATGTCTCCAGCTATAACGATGTATTTTATGCTCTCGGCAAGGTTGACGCTCTTATCTTTGCCTATTTCACAGTTAAGCCATTTGACGAAAGTGTTCCACTCATCTCGAATGAAGGTGTTGCTCCCGAAATGGGTGTCGGACATGAAAAGCATATTGAAATCCCTGTCGGTCTTATTGTTGCCGTTCATGGGGACTTCGGGGTGAAGAAGTCTCTCAGCGATTATGTTCTGGCCCCTCAGGAAACCTTCCACTCCGATGACCTCGTCACCCAGGACCTCTTGAGCCTCTTCTTTGAGATTCCCTGAAGCTACAACACTTATCCTCCCAGTCTTATCCTCCAGCTCTATTATGGTGTTGCCGTTCATGCTCTCTCTAAGCCCCGTTATTAGCCCAATAACCTTGATCCTCTCTGATTTCAGCTTTTTAACGCTGGCAATATCCACAGGAGGCAGCCTCTGGCGAAGGATCTTTGATAACTTTTCGTATCTGGAATTGAAGTACATCACAAAATCGTCAACATTACCCACACAAGAACTGCGCCCCGTTATATCCCTCAGGACATTAACACCCTTCTTTCCCTGCTCATCTTTGCCCTGCTGACCTTTCTGACCCTGAGATTGGGATCTAACCCCGTTGGTTTCGGTGGCCTTACTGGCCCATCCGCCAGCCTCATTTTCGCCGTTCTGGGATTTAATGGATTGGAGAATAGGGGAGACATCTTCTGGAGTGATGATGAAGCTGTTACCAGCTGATCTACAGGCTTTGTCCACCACAATGTCCAGATGCTTCTCCGGCTCCTCCTTCAGTATCTCTATGACCGTGGGGTGGACATTATACCCATGCATGGCAAATTTGGTAACGATTAACCTGGAGCTGGTGTCCTTAATCATCTATCATATTCCCTGGCGATGTATTTATTTACCTTTTCGTTTGGGGTGAACGTATGAGTAAAGATAGGGTAATAGGGATAGTCAAAGACGTGGCCTCGACCCTGGCTATAGTCGCCATTATACTGGGAACAGGTTTTGCTCTTACAGGAACTTATCCATTTATGGTAGCGGTAGAGTCAGGGAGCATGGTTCCCAATATGCACCGCGGAGACGTGGTATTCCTTATCAGCCCCGACAGAACCGACATAGTAACACGGAACGAAGGACTGGATAGCGATTACTCCAGCTTCGGTGATTACGGAGATGTGATCATTTTCAAACCCGATGGGGACGATGATAAGACTCCTGTTATTCACAGGGCCATAGCGTGGGTAGAGGAAGATGCCGAGCTGCCCAACGGCCAGACAGCCAGTCACTCGGGCTACTTGACCCAAGGGGACAACAACCAGGTTATTGATCAACCCGCTCTCACCGGCCCGGTCAAAGAGGACTGGATAGTTGGTGTGGCAAAATTGAAGGTTCCTGTAGTGGGCTACTTCAGTCTGATGTTCAGATAGCCGGAATTTCGCTTAAGAAATCATAGTTTTGAGACCTCATCTGCTTTCATAACTTAACTTAGCTTATGAGGAGAGCCAACCGAACTGTGATCTCTGCAGCAGAACTTTATTACTTAAGTTAGTTCCTTATTTTAACTTCATACAATTATATGTAGTTTAATTCCTATGGGAGTAGGGTAGAAATGATTCTTTTGAAAGTGTTGATCAAAGAGAAGTTAATTCTTTCTTGTTTGAGTCCGGAGGGATAAATCTATAGTGACTGCAGAGATCTACGTTAATAAGCTCAGGAGAGGCGATGTTTTCAGGGATTGGCTTGTTGGTGTACTGGAGGATAGAATAACTAATAAGGATTGCAAAGTAAGGGTTTTCAAAAAGGGTCATTCTTCCCACACGGTCTGCAGGTTCGAATTCGCTGGAGAGAATTACAGTGTTATGGCGAAATTCTTTGCTGAACCAAAGGGCATAATCAGGGATTATGATCCCAGAGAGGCGATGTTGAGAGAGTACCTCAACCTCAGAAAGTTAGAAAAAATAATCGATATCGCCAGGCCGATCGCCATCCAAGAAGGATTCAATTTTGTTTTGGTTACTGAATACATTTCCGGAACACCTCTTTCATCGTATATGGCAGATGAAAAGGACCTATATGATCGGTTAACTTCTGTTGCTAATGTGCTGACAAAACTTCACCACAACACCACCAATTGCTATAACAAAGAACAGAACTTTGCCAAGTTCCATTCTCTTCTTGATTATCTCGGACTGGAACCATCATTACGAGAGCAGTTCAACTGTCTCCTGGGGAAGTGGTGGTATAGCTCTCTACTGGACCAGAATTACGGCTGTATGATCCACAGAGATGTTTCCCCTACAAACTATATCTTCAAGGACGGTAAGATCTATGCTCTCGACTTCGAGAGCTCATGGGATCACGGAAATCCCGTACACGACCTGGGAGTTCTTTCAGCCGAGATAAAGAATTTTTTTGCGCTTAAAGGCTCGGACAAAAATGCAGAACCGTATATAGGACACTTTCTATGGCAGTATAGTCGTGACGAAAAGAAATTTGGTAAAGTGACCAGAAAGGTTCCATTTTATATTGCTTATGGGTTGCTGAGAATCTCGCGGCTCAATTGGGACCCTGATCACAGGAAATATCTGGTTAAAGAGGCGATAAAATGTTTGAGAGCGATAGAGAAGGTCTAGAAGAGGTAAAAGGGATAATTTTTGATTGCTATCAAACCCTCATCGACATCGAAACGGATGAAGACGATCTTTATACCAACGAAGTCGTCAGCAAATGGTTGAGGTATCAGGGGGTGAAAATAGGACCACAAGAGCTTAGAAAAGAGTACAAAAATAAGGCGAAAAAAAGAATGGATGCTTCTCATGAAAAATATTCAGAGATCAAGGTGGAGGACGTGTTTGCAGAGATATGCGATGAATACTCTCTCTGGCCCATTGACGAGGAAAAGGCGGCAATCGACGCAGCCAGAGTCTTTAGATCTGCCTCCATAAGAAGGTTCGATGTTTTTCCTCAAAGCGTCAAATTACTTGAAATGAGCAAAGACCTTTCCTTGTGCGTGGTATCCAATGCTCAGAGGGTCTTCTCGGAACTGGAATTAAAATACCTGAGCTTGTATCATTATTTTGATTTTGTTTTATTCTCCTCCGACTACGGCTTTAAAAAGCCGGACGAACGTCTCTTCTTAACAGCCTTAAAACGGTTGAAATTAGAGCCCGGAAACATACTGGCTATAGGGGACACCGAAGAGAACGACCTCATCCCACCACTAGAACTGGGCATGAAGACCATGCATATCAACGAAGCCTGGAAATTGGTCGCTGATAAAGAATAGAATGGTCCCCAGCTTTGATAGCTTTTCTAAATGCTAAAATGGCTTAAACCGTATTATACGGTAAAAAAGAAAAAGAAAGCGAAGGAATCAGTGAAAAGGAAATTCAAGAGTTGAGATTCTTGTCTATCCAGTTCTTCATCTCGCTCTTGGGAAAGGCTCCCACTATCTGGTCCATGGGCGTTCCGTTCTTGAAGAATATGATCGTGGGTATCGCCGATATGCCGTAGCTTGCGGCCAGTTCCTGGTTCTCGTCAGTGTTGAGCTTGGCGAAGGTCACTTTATCCGAGTACTCTTTGGCCAGCTCCTCCAGGACAGGTCCAACTAGCTTGCATGGTCCACACCACTCAGCCCAAAAATCTACCACTACGTTTTCATTCTCCTGTAATACCTTCTGAAAGTTGTTTCCGTTAACCTTAATGGGCTCAGACACTTTATTACCTCCTTCATTCATTTTTTGTAGCTTGTCTTTTAATTTTTTCTCCCGTATCTTTTCCAGCTCATCCATTTTTGAGACCCCTTAAATTTAGTTTTTGGTCGCACAACTTCTTACCAATTCTTGTCTATTTTCCGTAACTTTAAATTTCTTGGTGGGTAGAAAGTTTGAAATCGAAACTCCTATAATTGATAAGTTTTCTGGGGAAAAGATATATTAAGTTAAATGTATGTGGTGGATGGGTTTATTTCGCCTACGAGGTTGGCGGTTATCAATTGTTTTGCCTGTTCAACGTCATAGTTGCCCAGGAGCCACATCAGCTTTATGAGGGCTACCTCGGGGAGCATATCCTCTCCTTCGATAACCCCGGCTTTCAGCAAATCCCTCCCGGTATCGTAGACCCTATCACAGACCCTTCCGTGCACGCATTGAGAGGTCATTACCACTACCGAGTCCTGGCATATCCGGGTCAGGGTATCCACCCAATCGATCGAGGTGTGTCCCAACCCTGTTCCTTCAATAACGAACCCTCTGTAGCCCTTCTCATGGTAGTGGTCCATGATATCCGGTTTCAGACCGGGGTAAAACTTGACCAGAGCAACTTTCTCCTCCATTCTGTTGGCAAGGGAAAGCTCTCTTTCATTCCTCTTGATCCTATGGGAGATCCAAGTGATCTCTTTAGAATGAGGATCGACTTTGCCCAGAGGGGGTTTGTTTATGGGCTGGAAGGCGTATCTGGCAGAGGTGTGGCACTTCTTCACCTTCACTCCCCTGTGGATGTAGCAGAAGTCATCGCTGGTGGTGCCGTGCATGACCACCGCCACTTCCCCCAGATCTGATGTGGCAGTCTTCGCCGCACAGATGAGGTTGACCGCTGCATCGCTGGAGGGCCTATCACTGCTCCTTTGGGAGCCCACAAAGACCACCGGTACTGGTGTGGACAGCATGAACGCCAGAGCAGAAGCAGAAAAGCCCATGGTGTCCGTGCCGTGAGTGACTATAATACCCTCATAACCTTCTTTGATGGCAGTGTAAACCTCTCCTGCCAGCTCCACCCATCTCTGGGGGTTCATGTTCTCCGAGAGAATATTGAAGAGGAGCTCGGCATCAACATTACAGATATCCAGTATCTCAGGCACGTCACCGGCTATCTCCTCTGCTGAGAACTGGCTGGTCACTGCACCCGTCCTGTAGTCCACTTTGCTGGCGATGGTCCCCCCCGTAGAGATTATCTTTACCGTGGGCAGCTCATCCTTCTTCTCCGGCTCGGGAGGGGAGAACACCTTCCTCTCCACATCAGCCACTTCCAGAACCTCGTAATCTGTTAGACCTATGTTGTAACCGTTATCCAGTTTCAGGACCAGAGAATCGGTGGAGGAAGGCATTACAATACCCTCGAATTCTGCTCCTCTGGACTTTATCCTCACCCACTTGCCTTCATTCAACCTACCACTCTCCTCACTTCATCATGCAATCTCTCCAGTCTAGCAGATATTTTATCGATCAACTGGTACATTTCACTTTCGTCATGGGAATACTGCTCGTCTCTGTCCTTTATCATTCTCTCCACCTCACTTCTGGCCGGACCCCCACTTCCCATGTTCTCTACCACATATTGAGGGTCAAGCGACCGGTTCAATTCCTCCCGGGAGACGAAGTCGCTTATTCTTTTATCCACTATCTCCAATGCTTTTTGGTCCACATCCTCAATTGAGGGGTGATAGTTTCCTTCCAAAGCCAACCTGCCCACTATCTCGTGGGCACTCCTGAAGGGGATCTCGGCTTTCTTGACCATCAGATTCGCCAGTTCCGTGGCAGAGATGAACTTTTCTCCCACTTTTTGAGTCATTATCTCTCTCTTGAACTGAATGCCTTTGAGCATCTTGGCCATCAGATTGGCGCTGGCTATGGCCGTCTCCACTGACTGGTAGAGCAGTGGGTTCATTTCCTGGAAATCGCGGTTGTAATTGAAGGGCATTGCCCTGTACATAGAAATGAGTGCAGTGAGGTTACCATTTAACCTTCCTGCTTTGGCCCTCAGCAGCTCTGCTATGTCGGGATTCTTTTTCTGGGGCATAATGGAGGATGACGAGGCGAACTCGTCGGGAAGCTCGATATAATCGAATTCCGAGCTCCACAAAATGATCTCTTCCGCCATCCTGCTCATGGAGAGCATGGATGAGGTTGCAGCGTAAACGGATTCTATAAGGAAGTCTCTGGAGGAGACTGCATCAGCACTGTTGTCCACCACATCATCAAAGCCCAGTAGATCTGCCACATTGCCCCTGTCAGTCTCGAAGCTGGTAGAAGCGAAGGCTGCTGAGCCCAGAGGACACAAGTTCACTCTATCCATTGCCTCGACTGCCCTCTCAAAGTCTCTTGCCAGCATGTCGTGATAAGCTATCAAGTGATGGGAGAGTCTGGTGGGCTGAGCGGGCTGCAAGTGGGTATAGCCGGGCATTACTATGTCAATGTACTCTTTTGCCAGCTCCAATACAGATATCCTGACCGCCAATAGTGAGTCCATTAACATGAGGAGCCTGTCCCTGGCGAATAGCCTCAAACAGGTGGCGATCTCGTCGTTCCTGGATTTTGCCGTCTGTATCTTTCTCCCGTCATCTGTCGTTTCGGTCAATTTTGCCTCTACAGCTTCGTGGATGTCCTCATAGCTGTTGAATGTACTGTAACCCTCTTCCTTGATCTCCTGAATTGCATTGAGTATGTTTTTGGCCTCTGACCATTCTAAATGACCTGCTGCCAACAAGTTGAGGGTGTGAGCCATATCCACCATTATCACGTAGAAAAAGATGTTGCTGTCGTGCTCCAGGGACGAGGAATAGAATAAGGCCATTTCATCCATGTCCTTATCCAACCTACTCCTCACTACTCCCTTCTTCTCCTGATCCCCGCTCTTGTCCTTGCCCTTCTCTTTCTCCTTGTCTTTCTTCTCGCTCATCTCCTCTCCTCCAGAAGGATTGGTTATCATATTTTATTTCTATAATACGATGAATGGGTATGACCACATCTTCTTGGAGATAAATAAATTTGTGTCCGATATCTACTACGTCCGAGGCATGAAAAACGGATAGTCCCTGGGGCCTGTCGATGTAGACTACAGAAACTTTCTGGAAGTCATATTGGGGATGCCATTTGAACATGTTGAGGATCTCACGGATCTCCTGCTTCATTTAGATTTCTTCTTCCTCAGTGATCTCGATGTGCTGGCCCTTCAACGCCAGATCCAGAGACTTCTTGGCCGCCGACCTGATATAGAGGGGGTCGATCCCCAGGCTTTTGCTGATGTACGGAACTGATTTTTTCCCCGTCTTGATCTCACCTATAATTTTTTCTACGACATCCTCAAACTCGTCATCTGGCATGGAGATCACTTCAAGTATGGTGTTTATATCCCTGAGGGGAGTATACAGGCTGGCACTCAAATGAGTGTAGCTGACGTGATACTCCTTTTGAGGTTTCTCTCCCGGTTCTGAAGGCATCCTCCACTTGGCTTCCAGCATACCGGCGTGCTTGAGAACTTTTAATGCTTCTCTACAATCTCCATACTTGCCCTCCAGCTCCTCAAACGTCATCCGGTCCAGTAGAAGGGCTTCATATACATTTCTGTAGGTCCTGGTGGAGAACAACTGCAGAATAGGTATCAGATCTACAATGTCGTTAACCAGTTTCGCTCTTTTTGCCACGGTATCACCTTGAGAATAATTTCAGTATAGGCTTATGGAGGTATTACGACTGGATATTTTATACTTTCTATTTAATGCTTAAAAGAAGGGAAAAAATTATTAATTTTTATGGGCTTCAATTCTTAATGCCCGAGACGTCCATTGACTCCAAAGAGAGACTTTCCACTGACGAGTATTTTATGGAGATCACTTCGGTGGTTGCCAAGCGCTCCACCTGCCTGAGACAAAAGGTGGGTGCTCTTCTGGTAAAGGATAAGAGGATACTCGCCACAGGATACAACGGTGCTCCCGCCAACCTTCCCCACTGCCTGGATATCGGTTGTCTGAGGAAGCAGCTCAATATTCCCTCCGGAGAGAGGCATGAGCTCTGTAGGGCTGTTCATGCAGAGCAAAATGCCCTGATCCAGGCGGCGCTCCATGGGGTGAGCATTTCCGGAGCCACTCTATACACTACTCACCAGCCGTGCATAATGTGCGCCAAGATGCTCATAAACGCTCAGGTAAAGAAAGTGGTCTACGGTAAGAAGTATAACGATGAAAGAGGACTGGATTTCTTGAAGGAGGCGGGACTGGAGGTCAAATACTGGCCCGTGGAGAAGGAGTAGACTCAAGAAGATCAAACTCGTTCTAACGGTCATAGTTAAGTCGGGACCTCCCCCAAGACAAATTAGGGCCTCTCTAAGGTCGAGAGTGCTAATTAAAGTTATGTGTCTATTTCACCAAAATTTTATATACAAATACGCCACGGATATGATATGGAATGGAAAACAGATAGTGGTTTAAGATACAGGATGTTCCTTACCTGGTTCTTACTTGCTATAATTTATCTCGCCTTTCTAACGATCCTGGCTTATCTCGGTTTTGGCTATAGCGTGCTCATTCCCATTGTGGCAGTGTTCATATTCGCTCAGTACTATTTCTCCGATAAGATAGTTCTCAAGACAAGCAGAGCTAAAGTAGTGAGCGAGAGTGAAGCCCCTGAGCTGCACGCAATGATCAGGAGGTTGACCACCCGCGCCGACCTGCCCATGCCCAGGATTGCCATGATGGAAACTTCCGTGCCCAACGCATTCGCTACCGGCAGAAACCCCGAGAATGCCGTAGTAGCTGTCACCTCCGGGCTGATGAACACCCTCAACAGAGATGAGGTGGAAGCAGTTCTGGCACATGAGCTGAGCCACGTCAAGAACAAGGACGTACGAACACTGACAATCGCCAGCTTTTTGTCCACGGTGGCATTCTTCGTGATGAGATGGGCCATGTTCGCCGGAATGTTCGGGAGACGCAACGGCAGCTTCTTAATCATCCTGCTGGTATCCATAATAGTGTGGTTCGTCAGCTTTTTGCTCATAAGAGCTCTTAGCAGGTACAGGGAGTTCTCAGCAGATGCGGGAAGTGCAATGATAACCGGTAAACCTGATGCTCTCATATCTGCTCTCAACAAGATCTCCGGAAGAATGGAGAGAATAGGGAACGACGACAAGAAGAGTGTGGAGGGAATGAACGCCTTCTTCATCATACCCGCATTATCCAAAGGATCCATACTCTCCCTCTTCTCTACCCACCCTCCCATCCAGAAGAGAATAGAAAGACTACAGAGATTTAACTATTGAATTGCGATGAACTGAACCTAAAGTATCTCCCTCAATTTTTGGCACATCATCAGTTATTGGGAGTGTTAAGTGTCAGTAGTATAGGGTTTATTTTTTAAACTGTAATTCCAGAGATCATTCAGAATCAGGATTAATTTATAAATCATCGTTCCACGAGGTATTGCATATGCGGAAAGTGAAAAGAGAGTATCTGATTAGAGCCGAGTTACCCCTCATGGTGGAGATAGGTGAGGGGCCCCGTAAGGGAGTGATCAATCTTATCAATGACCTGGGTGTATCCAACGTGGTAATGCTCACCGGCCATAAGTCTTATGAGCTGGTAGGCAGTAAGATAGAGGAGAGGATCTCAGATGTTCTGGTCAACAAGTTCTTTGTCCGGGAATCAGGAACTCACGAGGTCAGAAGGATAGAGATCGAGATAGGTTATTCTGATGTGGATTGCGTGGTCGGTGTTGGCGGGGGGAAGGTTCTGGACATTGCCAAAGTGCTGGCTTCGGAGATAAACGTTCCCTTCATCTCCATACCCACAGTAGCTTCTCATGATGGTATTGCTTCACCTCTGGCCACATTCAAGGAGAACGGCCACCCCATCTCTATTTCTACCAAACCTCCCGCCGCTGTCATTGCGGACCTGGTAGTGCTGAAGCACAGCCCCATCAGACTGTTGAGGTCGGGATTTGGGGACCTGTTGTCCAATATAACTGCCGTAAAGGACTGGAAACTGGCCAAAGATAATCTGGGAGAGGAATACAATGAGGTGGCCGCCAGCATGGCATTGATGCCCGCCAACTTGATGCTCTCCCCCAGGAGGCTGGACTTTAAGGAGGTCCACGACCTGGAAATGCTGGTGAGAGGGCTGGTGCTAAGTGGTGTGGCCATATCACTGGTAGGAAATAGCAGGCCAGCCAGCGGAGCGGAGCACAAATTCGGACACGCTCTCAACTATTTAGGTTATGGTAGAGGTACGCATGGAGAGAACGTGGGACTGGGAGCAATCATAACAGGCTATCTTCACGAGAAGTACTACGGCACAGGAGACTGGCATTTGATCAGACAAGTCCTGGAGAACAGTCAGGCGCCCACAACGCTTAAAGAGGTAGGGTTGAGTAAGGAGGAGTGCATTGAAGCGCTTGAGTACACTAAGGAGATACGGAAGAAGAGATACACTATTCTAGAAGATGTTAATCCTTCGAGAGATGAGCTGGAACTGGTGCTGAAGAAGACAGAGCTAATATGAGCTTCTTGAAAAAGTTGAGTCCACTCCAAGCCAGATTCCAGTCAAAGGGATCAATGGAGAAAAATAACTCCATCTACTGTTAGAGGTAACTGTCTATCGAGAGCTTCTTGTAGTTTGTGCAATTCAGTTTCTCTGTTATACAGGTCTTTTCTTCTACTTATGGGACGAGGATCAAAATAGATAACTATCACCCCAGTAGTTAACTATCACCCCGATAGTATATAATGGTATTCTAACACCTAACCACCTAGAAGATATTATCGTTTTACCTGGTTTAGAAGTGCCTATGTTGGGGCGTCTTTTTCGATGGTTTTTATCAGGTCTTCGACCTTTTTACTTTCACCTTCAGCTACAACGATCACTTCATTGGTGGAGAGGTTTTCTGCGTATCCCTTGATACCTTGCATTAACGCAACGCATGTCTTTTAATAAAGCTTCTAAAACCTCCTTTCTGGACTTTTCCCTCCATGATCATTATGTACCTGATATTCATGCCATTGCACCTTCACTCTACTTATAGAGACGGTTTAATGTTCTTTCCACCCATAAGTACTGATGATATATATGCCTTATATATCATGAAATTAAAAAAAGAATATATCAAATTAATTTCAGTATGTTTATCAAGGTAGAAGTCTTGTTTTAGGGTATAATATAAACGTGAGAACCCTATAATCTCTTCGTAAACGACGTGGTTTGCCGGTATTAAAATGCCATATAAATTAGAACAACCATTCAAAATTTCAAATAACTAAAACTAACAAATAAAATAATATCAACAGATATCTTCTATCAGCAAAGTTCAAAAAAGAGAATAAAACAAGAAAAGAATAAAAAATTTGTGTGTCCCAGCCCCGTTGTGAGGCTGGAATTTTGCTTTATCCGTTTTACCTCCTGTTAGTGTACTCCGCAGTTGTTACATGGGTCAAAGCTTCTCACAGTTCTCATGATGTTAATTGGATTAGGTTTGTCAGTGTCTCCTGAGTGTCCTTCGTAGCCTGTATCATCCCAAGTAGCTGGTGCTGGCACAGGGTTGGCTGCCCATCCGTATCTGTCAAGCTTGACATTTTTGATGTGCTCATAGCCCCAATCATAGCTTTGCTTGAACTCAAGTGTTATTTTACCACTGTTATAGTCAACCTCTGAAGTTTCTTTTAGTCCAGGACCAACTATCTTTCCTTTGTCATCTCCATCATACTTGGGTTCATCATATGCGTAATATGTGGGCCAACTATTGCCTTCTCTAAGCTGGTAAGAGATCCTAAGGACTCTTTCTACTAGTGGTTTATTTTGTTCTGTGGTGATCACATATTCACCCGATCCTGCGTTGCTGTCGTCGAAATCATAGTTTGTGGTTGTTGTAGGATCCATATCATCTCCGTAATCAGCATCTTTTTTCTGCATCCCCACAAGACTCCATTCGAATGGTCCAGGATTACCATATTCGTCTCTTCCGCTACCATTCCAGGTTGTTCCAGCAACTTGTTGATATTGGGTTAATTTTCCGTTCTCTACTTTGCAGAAATGACAGGTAATTCCACTTGGAGCGTCCAAGAAGGCAGCACCTTCTTTTGGAGTGTCTGCAGCCCCCATAGTGCTCCAGTTATAGGTTGGATCTGTGTACAGTTCATCATCTGCTATGGCACCAGAACTATTAGTTAACACGTGATCTAGTCTAGCTAACAGAGAACCACCTTGAGAGTCAAAATTGTTGTATATATCTGCAAGATATTTGTCGGTATCTCTTTCCCCTGAATAGTTGGTACCTACAAGTATATCAATGCACAAAAGCATATCCTGAAGTCTTGCAAGTAGCCTGTTTGCTGTTGATGATGCCCAAGAACTACCGTACAGTGCTTTTCTTAAACCACCTAAATCCAGAAATAAGTCAGGATCGACTCCATTCACTACATGTCTGGCTAAAGGTCCGGCTTCTACCGGGAAGATTTTTCCATTATTAGCTTTTACCCTTGCTGATTTTTCCCAAGTGTAAACGTATCTATCTGCCGGAGTCCCTACCACCGGATGCGTTTCGGTATCCCCAGGATAACCAGCACATTGAGGTTTATTATCTATTACTGGATCGGGTTCAGGGTATCTAGCGCTGGCAATGTCCTCATATATTGTCATCCAGCCATCTCCAGAGGGTGTGTCTGTAGTACAATCCAGTTTATATCGACCTGTTCCATTCGGAGCTCCCGAAGTGCTTATATAAACTCCAGCTCTGAAATATTGGTCACCTAATACTGTCCAGTCAGAACTTCCACTCACATCACATATATCAAAGGCCCCTGCACAGACAAAGTTGCCTGGTCCAATTCCCCAGTTGTGAGCGTTTACCTGTTCAGCAGCCCAGGCCAACCCAAGTATGAACAAAGATGCTCTTGCTGCTATCCAACTGCTGTCACCACTATTTGTGAGGTTAGTTAAATAATCGAAATCAGCTTGGTCAAATAGTTGCCATCTATCTGATGTGCTGTTCGGATCAGCTCCTCCGTGTCCAATATATTTTGTTGCAAGCGTGAGGATAGCATCCATGTCACCGTTAGTTACTGTGCTGTCCCCTTCAAATGACCTAGAGAATCCGCCAGGTATAGCGGACATTGTGTGAGGCGCTTTTCCTCCAAAGAACCCCAGCATCTCATGCAATATTCTCTGGGCGACTAGTGCTTCTTTGTAGAAATTGTCGAAGAAGCCATCTGAACTTTCAGTACCAACTACGGTTTGTGGTCCATCTGATAAAGTAAATACAATATCTTTCCACGTAGAATCATCGAAAGCTTCGGAACCGCTGGAGAACTTCATCACAAATTTGTCGATGAGATTTTTGTAATCTGGTCCAACAAGCATTACTGAGTGTACCAAATGGGAGTAAATGTATGTGAGAGCCTGTACTATGTTTCTAGAAAGCTGAGCGGCAACGGGCATCTTTGTTCCCATTGACCATGAACCAACGCCCTGAAAAGTCCTTCCTGGTCCATGCCAAAGTTCATTGTCACCGTAACCTGGTTGTTCTCCATCATCAATTATTCCTGATGTGGCGTTGTATGTTGCATCTGCTGCCTGTGCAAATGGGAAGCTAAATCCGGCAGCAGTTTCTATATTCCTCAGTGAAACATGTCGATTGGTAAAATGGCACTTACCGCATGTTCTGGAAGTAATAACGGGTGCGTCCCTAGGATCTCTTTTTAGTATTAATTTCTCTATGCCTCTGAATGCCTCACCATGGCAATAAGCGTTCGTAACTGATCCGCTACTATTGATTCTAGTTGTGACTCCTAGATGTCCTCCGACTCTTGCTAATGGACTTATTTTAACATAATTAACCGCCATTTATATCACCTCAAGGAACTCCTCCGTTTTCAGAACCGTAGCCTATAGAAGCTGAGCTATTGTAGATCCATTCTTTGTTCTTTCTGGGCATCGATACCGCATGACAAGTGTAGCAGGCAACTCCCGATCCTTCATAATCGGGTGTAGCTCCTGAAGCGTCACCAGGTATTTTTCCAGCTGAGAGCCACTCCGAGTGTTTACTTTCTATGAAGAAACCACGACCTAACACGTTGTCTGGAAACGT
>JAWODI010000011.1:0-40490 GCA_046483365.1 Archaeoglobaceae archaeon
ATCCTAATGTTCTTGGAGTGAGTGAACACGGTGGTGAGATCATATAACAGCAATTTATCGCCAGCAAGACCCTCAAACAACTGATACCACCACCTAACATTCCTACCAGTCTCCTTAAGCACAGAAGAAACATGTTTAGGAGACAACCTCGCAGGAACCTTCTTTTGGAGGTAGAGCTTCTCCCACCTAGAGTTGAGGAGTCTCAGGGGTTTAGGGTCTACAGCCCTAACGATTGCTGCCGCAACAAGCTCCCTGTAATGAGGAGTGTAGTGTTTAAGCTGCTCTTCCACATCCTTGACGAAGTGGTAAGCCAGTCTTCCATTCCCATACTCAAATATCTCTTGCCTGGATTCCTGCACCCTATGCTTCTTGGGCAGGTAAATCCCCTCACTGTTTATGGTTCCCAGGTACTCAGTCTTCTTCCTAACCTTCTTCTCCCCCTTATCCCACTCACTGGTAGCCCTATAAACATAGTATTTCCCCTTAATCTTCTTAAGCTCAAGACAACCCTCTTCCGAACTCTTTAAACGCTCAAAAGCCTGCTGAACCCTAACAGGAACACTCATATGTGTTAAATTATATGTGTTATAATATAAGTAGTTTCCGGTCTCTAAAAAGCCAGATTCGCTAAAGAAACAACCACATCAAAAAATATGGGTTAAAACAGAAGAGTTACAGATTCTAAAAAATATAAGTTAAAGGATTAGTTATTAACGATGTAGTAGATAGAATAGATGCTGATTACGGTAAAAAAGAGCATCGCTCCTAATAATGTTGTTCTGGCTATTGATAGAGCACGGGTATACTCAAGCATAACACACACCTCCGACCAGTAATCAATAGTAATTAAGTTCCGATTATTTAAAAGGATGTAGAAAACCAACTGGTCATAATCACCAGAAAGTAGTTACCTGCCTTGAGTGTTTGTAGTGCCTTTGATCAAACAGTTCTCATAGTAAGTTCCATCCCTAACGATTATAGTGCTCCCAGAATGAAGGAGGAAAGATTTGAGGGGCTTGAAAAAAGATCAATAGCTATACGCCAATAATAATCAAAACCAGCAACACTGAACAAATGAATTAAGTGCGGGGGATGGGATTTGAACCCACGGACCCCTACGGGACTAGACCCTCAATCTAGCGCCTTTACCACTCGGCAACCCCCGCTTTGGTACCTGAGTGCTGAATGCCTGACCTTGTCTTACCTCTCTTCAGTAAACTTTACCTGTTCGGAAGACTGGGTTGTGGTAGGTTTCTCTGGCTTTGACATGGGTTAATAAGAATAACCCAGTCGATACACTACCTCCTTTTCGAGTCGATATAAAAGGTTTATTTGTATTTTTGTTTGTATCTGGATAATTTGTCAAAGTACCTCAATAAATTCACCGGCAGACCACCCAAGACTTACAGACTTAATTCCAATCTGTTCCTGGATAAATAATGCAAAACTGTTTTATTTTAGTTTACCCCAGCACCTTCAGGTAATCTACGGTGTCGGTGAGGTCTTCGTTGCTCATCTGCCATCTGGGCATGCACCAGTCGAGCTGTTCTCCATCGTGGTCCAACCCTCTGGTAATAGCATCCTTTATTTGTTGGTCAGTGAACTTATGATCGTGCTCTCCACCTGTCATCGCAGAATAAGTGATATCCGGTGTTCTCACGTTGCACATCATGGGGGTTATTCCGCCTTCACCGTTTCTGCCGTGGCAGTTTACGCAACTTCCTCCGTGCTGATAAAGCCAAGTTGGACCGCTGTTAAAAGGAATTCTTTCTCCCTGCAGGTTTATTCCGGTGTAATAAATGCTTTCACCGTTGCTGGAGAAGTTCTCTGGCCCCTGACAGCAGCCAGGTGGATAGTACCTTCCGTCCCCATAATACATTCCATCCCCGTAATCTGAGTAGCGGCCATCAGTTTGCCATCCCATCATGGGACCTCCCATGGGGCCGTTTTGACCTGTTGGACCGTAATAATCCGCCCGAGGGCCGTAAAAGTAGGGTCCCAGGAAAATGGAAGCTAGTATCAATCCCACGGCTACGCCTATAACCACCCCTAAAATAACGTATTGCGTCCCCCTTTCCATGAGCTCAAGTTGTATATACCTTCTTATTAAATCTTTCTCTCAGGAACACAGTAAGTAATTGATTATAGATTCAAGACCCTTGGAGGAGAGCTTGAACGCTAGCTCTGTTTATTTCAGCTCCTTGCAGACAAGAACTCTTAGTGGGCATTTACAGAAATAAGAGTATCCAAAGCTTATACTGAAATTACATTTTGTATGGGAGCAATAATTATCGCCGCATTTTATATGCGAATCTGTAATGACCTCGCCCTAACATAAATTTTAAAAGTCTGATTGGAAGCAAGCGAAACCATGAGGGCAGCTCACTTCTTCTTTAATCTTCACTGCTTTCTCCTCAAAGTTTGTTGTCACAAGATCCGACCTCTCAAGTTCAATTAAGTAAGTATAACTATTATTAATTATTTTCTATTTTTTAATTTAATAAAAGAATTAATTTTTATATAAAGTCCTATCATTCTTTCTGGCTTTTTGAGTTAAATTATATGTCTTGATCTCTTCCACTCTCAAAATATCCAGTTCTTCTTTTATCCTGCTGGCTTGCTCCTTTATGTTCTCCATTACTTCATCATTTCCTTTATAATCAATGACTTCAATGGACCCCATAATGACCGCCAGTGGGTTCCTTAACCTATCTGCAGATCTGTTGAATTGACTTAAATTGGCGACAAGTTGTTCCATCGCTTTCTGTTTATCCTGTTCAACTTCATATGCACTTAAGGCAAAGGCCACGTTCCTGGACAAGTTTTTCAGTATAGACACTTCCTCATCGCTTATTCTGGACGTGGTGTAAATGGTCATGGCACCATGGTTTCTGTCATGAAGAAGAGGTAATGAAAATTGCTCTCATAACTCGATAAGAAAGTTCTTCACCGCCAATATTCATCTCTACAGTTTCTCCTTCAAGCTTTAGATGTTGTGGGATTTTCGACCCCCTATTAAAAGGTCTGAATAATAATAAAACGAAATTATATATTAAACAAAGGGATTTTGCCATAACTATGACAAAAACTCTTATTCATAATTTTAAATCTAAATCTGTTCTATAAATTCATGAGGAGAATGTTTATTCTGTTGGCCAATTTAAAAAGAGTTTCGTGCTCCTCTCCTGCTACATTCTGCAGTCTGACCATATTATCCCTGTCAATTATATCTTGCATTCCGGGGCAGAAATAATCCACACAAATTATTTCTCTTGCCTTTATCTTGCACCCTCTCATACCCTGAAAAAAACATCCGTCATCTATCTCCCTTTCTTCGGGCATCTCATAGCCCATAAGTAGGTTGACCAGTAGAGTTCTTTTGTCGTACATCTTCTCGATCTTTCTGCTGCAGCAACTGCCGGTCTTGTGAGCACACTTTGTACACTCTTCCAGGGTCCCGGCGTTCTCCATCTCTTTGTAGGTCTCATTTATACTTCTATCCAGAACAGTTAGCAACTTTTGAACCTCTTCATCTTTGAGAAGTATATTGGCGTAGCGAGAATAGATGTCCTCGGCCCAGGCGATCTTCTCGGTTATTGGGATGTTCTCGTGGTACATGGGGTGAGGGTAAAAGGTGAGTTTAAATTTTTAACTTTATCTTTAAACTTTAAACAAGTGAAGAAGATGATTTTTCTAGAAAATAGGGTCAGATAAAATACTTTGGCTTAAACGAAAGCAGGTTTGGCTTCTTTCATAACTTCGGATTTTTGCATCTCATAGACTTCGGCTCTGGTCTTTCTTTTTCCATAAGCGTAGTGTTTTGCCTCTACCACTACCATGCAATATCTGGGGCACTTTCCATTTTCCATGACACTGGAATAATAGCACATTTCATGATTGCTGCAATCTATTGTTTTAACCTCTTTATTTCCACCAATACCAATTATTGCTTTGATATTGGAAAGAGACACTCTATAATATCTGTAATCTTCACTCATCATACTGAAATAGTTTAACTCGCCGACTTTAGTTAAACCTTTTCAAATTATTATGATTATGACTCATTACGTCTCTACTAAAAAACATCAACAAATGAACTCCTGCTCCACACCGATCTCTCTTACCATCCTCATCTGTTGGAGAGCGAGCTCTCTGGCAGCAGACATATCCGATATCTTTAAAACCTTACCACCCTCAATGCATTTTTCTATCAGTCCATTCTCACCCACATCTCTGAATAATCTTACTTCACTCTCCAGCCCACTCTTTCTGATAACTTGCTTCATTCCACCCCTTTTACCTCTTTTGGCCGCAAATACACCATCTCTCTCTACAATATCCAGGGCAAAATCGACGGGTCCAGCTCCAGAGATGAATGTCCCTACTCCGAAACCATCAACCAAATCTCCTACCTTTAACACTTCATCCACGTTTAGACCACCACTGAGAATGATCTTAACATCTTCTCTTCCCCTGATCTTCAGTTCCCACTTTACTTCCTCGATGATCTTTTTGATGTTGCCCTTTCGTGAGCCGGGAGTATCAAGCCTGACCCCATCAACTCTGCTGACATTTTCCACTGCCATTATGGTCTCAGTTTTTTCGTCCGAGTAGGTGTCCACCAGAAGTATTCTGGGGATATCATGGTCTACTATTTCGTCAAAAGCTTTCCATGCCTCTAATTGCCCACCAAATGATATGATGAGCGCGTGGGGCATGGTTCCTACACTATCGATGCCCAGGTACTTTTCTGCTGCTACATTGCTGACCCCATCAACACCGCCAATGTAAGCAGATCTCTCCAGCATAGCAACTAGAGAGGGATGCTGTCTTCTGGTCCCAAAAGAGAATACGGTCTTATCGCCCGCGGCAAGCTTTGCCCTGAAAGCGTTGGTGGATACCCCGCTGGCGTGGCAGACAAAACCCAGTATGGAAGTCTCAAATTTGGCGAAGTCAGAATATCTGCCGGTCAATGTCAGAACCGGCTCATGGGGATAGAATATGCTGCCCTCGGGCATAGCGTACAGGTCCACAGGGACCCCCTCCAGAAGTTCCAGAACGTCGTTCAATCCCGTAAATATTCCCCATGTGGAAGCGGTAACCTCAGCGACGACATAAGGATCTACGTTCTTCTCCTTGAGGATCTTATCTGTCCATATAAAGTACTTATCGGTGGGCAGTCCCTTCTTGATATCTTCATCTGAAACCCTGAGAAAGCTCATTTTTCACACCTGCATGGTTTGCTACCGCATTTAATGCAGTGATCTGGATACTTCTTTTTCACTTCTTTCTCTACATCTACATTATAGAGGTTAGCTATGGAAACTGTCCACGCCAGTACATCTGCGATCTCTTCTCCCACTTCTTCGCCTTTTCTTAAGGCTTCGGCAAGCTCTCCAACTTCTTCAACCAGCCAGAGCATTGTCTTTTCCACACCTCTGTCCGTATCATGACTACAGTATAGATCATGGATCATTTTTTGAAAATCCGTCAAGTTCATGGTATCACTTCATATCTTATATTTTAATATCTTATGTTAAAATTGGTAAACTCTCCAGTAGCTTCTCTCTGTGCAGTTTCAACTTTTTTTACTATTCCATGGACAGGACCCTGCCTTATAGTAGATATGAACTTTTCCAGTTGTTCTCCACTACCCTCGGCGACCAGAAAGACCCTGCCGTCATTCAAATTCATTACGAAACCCGTAACACCAGATTCTTTAGCCATTTTTCTGGCAAAATATCTGAATCCAACTCCTTGAACTACTCCACTTATATAAGCTTCCAACCTTAGCATTCAATTATCTCTCGAATAAAGGGGAATAAAATCTTTACCTCAAGAGCATGTGTGTACGTTAGTAAAACAGGGCGGGCGCCTTTGGAATAAAAGTAAATTACCGATATGATATTTTTAAGTCAATGTTGAAAGTATAAATTAAAAATACTTAAAATAACAAAAATTAACGTTATGAAAATCCCAATAAAGTAAATAGTGTTAATAGATTGTTATGCAACAATATTTTATTAAGTATAGAAAAACTTATTAATTGAATAATTAAATAAGAGTGCCATGAGCAAAGTGGTACATATAATGCCGGTTGGCCTGAACAAGGATAGGCTTTTGGAGAGTATAAGGCAAAGTGGTTATCCTATCCAAAAAGTTTACCTTGTGATGGGCGAAGATAATGGTTTGAGCGGTGAAGACGAAATATACAGGGTAGCAGAAGACATTGAGAAAACACTGAATGTTCTGGTCGAAGTGGAGAAAGTATACGTGGACAAACTAAATGTATACAGCGCGGCACTTGACATGCTTGGTGTAGTTAAAAAAGAAAGTGAAGAAGGGAATAACGTGCTCATAAATGCCACTGATTCTCCCAGAACATTATGTATAGCGTGTTATGTTTCTGCTCAACTTTCTAACAACACATTGTATATTGCTATGCCCAAGTACGAAGAAGGAAAAGAAGTCGGTATCTCTGACGTAATCAACATACCTATACCACCCCTGAAGAAGATCAGCGACGATAAACTAACAGTGGTCAAAACAGTTAGGGAACAAGATGGTGAAGTAGAATCCATTAACAGACTCATAGATCTGTTCGAGGGGAAGACAGATAACCAGAAGAAGTATATGGCTCAGAGAGCAAGAATGAGCTACCACCTGAAAGGTCTGGAAGAAGATGGGCTGGTAGAGATGCACAGAGAAGGCAAGAACGTTAAGATAAGTCTCACTGAACTGGGTAAGGCTTACGCTCTAATGTCAAATTAGAGCCTAAATTCATTTATTTTGATCCGGGTGCTCAATTGCTCAATCACTGTATAACAGATAAAAACTATAAAATAAATTAAAAATTAGTTAAAGGTTAATTCAGTTCCTCGTCGCCGCCTAGACCTCTTGGGCCGCCTTTAGGTCCTGAAGATAGCCCTTTCCCTGCAATAACATCATCTATCCTCAGGATCATGGTTGCTGCTTCGGTAGCTCCACTGATTGCCTGTCTTTTGATCTTCAGTGGCTCCAGAACGCCAATTCCTCTCATTTCCTGGACTCCACCTTCAAACACATTGATTCCCATGGTGAGACCACCCTCTTCATGTGCTCTTTTAAGCTCGACCAGAGCATCTATGGAATCGTAGCCAGCGTTGCCAGCCAGTGACCTGGGTATGACCTCCAGGGCGTCTGCAAAAGCCTCTGCTGCCAGTTGTTCTCTACCACCAAGGGTAGAGGCCCATTGCCTCAACCTAAGAGATGTTTCTATTTCTGGAGAGCCTCCTCCTGCAACCACTTTACCGCTTTCCACTGCAGTTTTGACTACCTTAATGGCATCGACCAGAGACCTTTCCACTTCATCAACTATATGCTCTGTTCCACCTCTCACCAGTATGCTTACTGCTTTGGGGTTATAGCAATCTTTGACGAATACCATTTGCTCGTCCCCGACCTTCTTCTCTTCTACCAGACCTGCACTGCCCAAGTCCTCTCCTTTTATATCTCTCAGGTCAGTAATTACCTTTCCGCCAGTCGCTTTGGCCATTTTCTCCATGTCACTCTGCTTTACTCTCCTTATCGCCATTATGCCTTTCCTAGCCAGATAGTACTGAGCGAGATCGTCAACACCCTTCTGACAGAAGACCACACTGGCACCAGCATCGATAATCCTGTTCACCATGTTCTTGATCGCCTTTTCTTCCTGGTCTATGAACTTTTGAAGCATTGATGGGTCAGTGATACTTATTTCAGCAGCTGTTTCGGTATCCTTTACTTCAAGAGCCGTTCTCAGCAAAGCAATTTTAGCATCCTTTACTCTGGTAGGCATTGAAGCGTGAACAATTTCTTTATCGATTATAATGCCCTCTATATACTGCGAGTCCTGGATGGAGCCTCCATGCATTTTTTCCAGCTTGATATTATCATCATCAACTTCAAAACTTCCACCTGCTTCCTCTGCAACTTTCTTGACTGCTTTGACCACTATCTCACTCAAGTGCTCCACAGCATACTCTGAATGTTTACCAGTAATGGCAGTAGAGGCTATTTTAGAGAGCGTATCTTCATCATCAACATCAATATCGATGGCGATACTGTCCAAGATCTCCATCGCTTTTACTGAAGCCATTCTAAAACCCCTGACAACAAGTGTGGGGTGTACATCCTGGTCCAGAAGCTCTTCAGCCTTCTTCAAAAGCTCTCCAGCGATAACTACTGCAGTCGTTGTTCCATCACCGACCTCGTTATCCTGAGTCTTGGCCACTTCTATTATCATTTTGGCAGCGGGGTGCTCTACATCCATCTCCTTCAGAATAGTCACCCCATCATTGGTGATGACCACATCCCCTATCGTATTCACCAGCATCTTGTCCATACCTTTAGGACCCAGCGTACTCTTTACTGCGTTAGCTATGGTCCTGGCTGCCATTATATTAAAACCCTGGGCATCTTTCCCTTTTGTTCTCTGGGTTCCTTCCCTGAGTACAAGTATAGGTGTACCTTGTAGTGTTGCCAATTAAATCACCTCCATAAGTATAATTAGTAGAACAGTAGTTCTATATAAACATTTGCATTAAGAATGATTATTATAAATACTGATAAAAGACTGAAAACGCCCTAATCTGTCAATTTACCCTTTCTTCTTACCTTAATTGCATAGCCACTGTGCATATCTACCATTTCCTTTCCGAACATGTGAGATAAGCCCACACCGAACAGGTTATCGTTATAAAATACCACCAAATCGTTGGGTCTAATTCTGCTATCCGCTTCCAGTATACCCGCCGCAAAAACAGTCCCTTTGGGATCGAAATTATCGATCCTAACCGTTTTTACATCTGCTTCCAGCAATCGCTGTGCAAAGGGGATATCTATATCCAGCATGCCGTAGCGAACATCCACCCGCATAACTCTTTCTCTGCCAGAATAGAGTCCCAGGTGAGGATATCTACCTTTTACTTTGTAATTCCCATCCAATTCCATTCCGAACTGGTATCTGGACATATGCTCGAACATGCTGCGGTATAAGCTGAACCTGGTCTGCGGAGAGGTTTCGATCTCTTCTTTCAACCTCTCAATAGAACTATTGTTCAGGATCCCGCTCTCCCCGGTATAAACTACGTCAATGTCGGTTGTGGCTTCTTCTACTATCTTCCTGTACGTGCTGTCCACGTGAGCGATTATTTTCTCAAAATTACCTCTAGATATAAAGCTTGCCAGCTTACTTGCCACAAAACCGATCTCGTCTCCGGTCCACTGCCCAGTAACCGTAGTATCGTAGTTTATGACCGGATAGCACAGCTCGAATTCTCTGGGGGATACTAATGGGGAGGATATAATTATTTCGTTCAAACCCTTGAAGTTGATCTTCTTTCTCAATGCGCTGTGGGTCCTGGACTTGAGATAAGGTTTTGAGGCAGTGCATGGTAGGATGACCAGCGTTTTTCCCTGAGGCCTGTAAGCTTCTATGCTTCTTTCAAAAAAGGAGGTAACTTCAGGTCGGTTGAGCTCGAGGGTGGTAAAAAGAGCCTTGGAGCGTTTGAAGAGAGAACCACTAAGGTGTTGCTCATCAGCAAATCTGAGCATTGCTGTTAGCTCCGGATCGGTCTTGGTCCGCCATTCCACAAAATTGCGGAGGTTGTCGGCTCTAATGTGCTCTCTTACCAGCGAGAGCTGGTTCTTCAGTACAGTTGTGTTATGCAATGCCACCTGCTCTCCTTTCTCTTTCAGTTCCATGTCCTTTAACTCCTTGGCCGTGGTGGAAGAGCATGTGGGACAATTGCAGGGAAGCTCCTTAAGCGAGTTCACGTCCAGTTGCCCGTCGGACACCATGTAGACTCCTTTATAGCCCTCAGAAATGGGTAGAATGTTATCCACAATATCTACTCCCATGTATACCAGAAGAGGGATGTTCTGGGGCGTAGCCAGAGCTGGGGTGTATAGGGGATTCCAACTCTTTTGTCGCAAGGAAACTAAAGCATCAACTCCCTGTTTGGGGCTGAGGGTGTTGAGGCCGGTAGCAACTAAGAAGTTCTCATCCTTGCTTCCCAGGATATTATACCGTTTAGTGTCCAAATAGTTCAGGGAATATGGAGCCATACCGAAGTCCATGGACTGCAGGAACTCGAATTTCTCTTTATCCAGGAAATCCACCATCAAGGGGAGGGTGTAGCCGTTCATAGAGGCGATCCTGCCCGTACCGTCTCTATTCTCCACGGAAACAGTAGGAAATGACCTGGGACTCATTGGACCACCACGGTGTTGGACGGCAACTCATTTAAGAGATCTTTCCATACACTACTGGCGATTATTCTGAACTTTTTGTCCTTGTGGTGGCTCAAGAACTCCTTTAAGCCCTTGACAGCTATTTCCAGAGCCTCGCACTCGATATAGTCAGCGGAGGGCATTTCTGCATGGCCTGCAGGATATACTTCCAGCATTTCGGCAAAGATCACTCCGAAAACCGGTTTGAGATAGATGTCCGCCTGCTTACTCATGTCGGTGGAGATAAGATACTCTTCTTTCTCCAATTCAATATTCTTGACCCTTTCCTGGTGTCTGGCCACAGCAGGTCTGTATCCACTCTCGATACCCGTATAAAAGAAGAGCTGCTTGGTGGAAGGATCATACTCTTCCATTAGGGGGAGGTAGTCTTTTATCTGTCTCCATGCCGCTACCAGATTTGGATGGCCTCTGATCCTCCTTTCTACGAACTCAAAAAGGGTTTTCTCCTTTATAGCCTGCTTTATCTTCCTCATCTCCTCAAAACTAACCCATAGATTGTGCTCACCTATCAGGACTTCTCTATAATCCTTGCTCATCTTCTGCAGGTCATCTGGAGTGTGTGCGGAGCATATGGGGCAATTGCAGGGTAGATAGTGGAGGTCTTGAAGCTTTTTGGTTCCATGGGGGGTCAAAAACCTGTCGTCTTTAGCGTAGAGAGCGTAAGCAGCGGAGTCAAAAAGGTCGCAGCCCAACGCAGCTGAAATGGAGAAGAAAAGAGGATGCCCCGCTCCGAACAGGTGTACAGGAGTGGAAGACGATAGGACAGATTTAACGTCCAGGACTATCTTGATAACTTCTGCAAAACGATACTCGTCCAGCAGGGGGACAATAGCTCCAATGGGGACAACATCTCCCTGCAGCAAGTTTACTTCTCGAGCACTTCTCATCCTCAATTGAGAATATGTGGAGCCCTGTACGGGTAGTGCTATCAGGTTGCTTGCGTCCTTGATTATGTTTACAGCTTCTTTTTCTCTGTGGAGCGTTGTCTCCAGGTCATCTTCAGCTTTACTGTATCCTACGTCAGGCGGGGTAGGGATATCCAGGGGAACCACTATGTCTGAGCCAATATCTCTCTGGAACTCCACGATCTCAGCATTATCTACTTCAACATCCCCATAGGTCATCAGCTGGTAACTGCCGCTGTCGGTCATAACGGGCATATCCACGTTGAGCAGGCGGTGAAGCCCTTTTTCTGTGGCGGTACGGTAAAGTGAGGGGGAGCGGTAAATGATGTAAGAATTGGTTATCAATATTTGAGCCCCATATTTTTTCATCTCTCTGGGCGGAATATACTTTATGTTGGGGTTGATGACCGGCATAAGAGCAGGAGTCTCTACTACTCCATGAGGTGTACTGAACTTGGCTATCCTGCCCATTACGTCCTTATCAAAGATCTCAAAATGGTGCATTGTGGTCAGTCACACAGAAAGTATAAAAAAGTTGGAGTCCTTCTCCTAACCGTCTCGTCTCGTATTTATCTTTATCACTTACACTGATTCCCCTTTAAAATCATGGCCCTGTATCCACATTTGACCCAAAGCTAAGGATGCATAGTATTTTACTTCTTCATCCTCGGAATCCAGGTACTCCTTTAGTCGTTCTACGGCTGGCTCCCCTATCTTGGACAGAGCCATGGCAGCTTCCCACTTGACATCTTCATTTCCTTCCTTCAATGCTCCAATCAGAGGTTCTACGGCGTCAGCGCCCATGTCGGAAAGAGCTATTGAAGCGTACATTCTGGCATCTCCTTCTTCACTCTTAAGAACCTGTATCAAACCATCTATGTCCTTATTGGCTTTCATCTCATCAATATTTGACACAGTATCACCTTTTGTAGTCATTTCAACACACTATATATTTTTAAGTTATTGCTTGAACCCATCATACATTCGCTGGAAACTTTAATTAATTCGTATTCATAATAGAATATTATGCAGCTCACGGACAACCAAATGGCAGCCATTGTTTTTATCTTAATGGCGTTTACCATATCACTCTATCAACTGAACAACCAGTTCCAGCAGCCTGGAGAGATTACCTACAGCCTGAAATACCCTCAAACAGTGGTCTATATCAACATTATCATTCTATTCCTGAGTTTTATGTCCATCATCGGTCTGGTAAAGCTGCTTCAGAGGATCAGCAGCAAATAACTGGCTCCAGCATATTCCTTATATAATCCATCCCAGCTATTCCTTGTACAATCCATAGTTGTTCAAAGAAGCTGCAGCCGATTTTCTTACGAACCAGTGCACATCCGATAGTGCAGCCTCGAGCGGTTTTATAGCCCTCTCATCTTTAATTTCTCCTAGAGCCTGGGCAGCCTTGTCCCTAACATTCTCGTTCTCATCTTTTAAAGCTTCTATAAGGGATTCGACGGCTTTGGTATCACCCAATAAGCCCAGAGCCTTGGCAGCATACTCTCGTTTGGCCACTTCTACTTCCGTTTCAAGGGTCTCTATCAATGGATCTAAAGCCGGCTGACCGATTTTGATCAAAGAATTTATTATGGCCTTTCTAACCCTCCAGTTTTTGTCGCTCAAGCCGTTGATAAGAACTTTTATGGCTTTCTCACCACCTAATTCACCCAGCTCTTGAGCTGCTTCCTTCCTGGTCCTCCAATCCTTGTTCCTCAACTTCTTTACCAGTTCATCAATGTCACTTTTCATAACTCAACCTCATTATTGCTGACAACACGAACATTTATTTTTTTATTGTCGGTGACATAATGATTCAACCAGATTATAATTCCCTAAATAAAAAATGAAAATAATTCCCTAAATAAAAAATGAAAAAATTGGGCAGCAGTGCAATTAGGAATATGGTCTGCAATAGAGAACAGGAAACCGTGGATTACTTGCTAGTATCCTTTAGTTCTGAAAATTAGGAAGTCATTGCCGTTTTTTTGGTATGAAAATCCGGACACTTCTCCTTTCTCTCTAAACCCAGAGCTGTGTGTGGATAGAGTACCCTTTCTTCTTTTGCTCTGCAGATCCAAAATCCCAGATGGATCTCAGAGTTAGAACATTGTTTACACGTATACATTTTCTCATAACTAAATAGGTTTTCAGTTTAAATAAATGTTTCTACAAATACTAGATTATTATATAACAATCAATAACTAGCTTATCCTGGTTGAGCTTAGCCTTAGTGTTCCTGTTTCTCCTGTTTCCCCCAGTAGTGTAAGTTGGTTCGATAGTGGTTGGTAGAAAGAGATTTATAAAAGTGACGAAATTTAAAAAAGCTGAAGGAATTGGTCTATACATTCTATGTATATTGATAAATTGAATTTTTCATAAAAAACTATATATATTGAATTACACAATATATAAAATTGGAGGTTATTGAATTGAGATGTAAGTTAATCCTATGCTTGATTATAGCTGTAGCTATAGTGTTCAGTGGCTGTATGACCGTTTCTGTACATTCTAAAGTGAGTAAAGATGGTGACGTCGATAACTACAGAATGGTTATTAACACAAGTTCAATGGTTTATAGTACACTCTCAGAACAAGCTAAAGAAGAAGGATATGCTTCGTTACGTGAGTCTTTTACGAGTAACGTCAGTGAGGAAATGAAAGGCAATGTAACTTATGATGAAAAATGGAGTGGAGATTCTGTAAGTATTATCATTGAGTCCCATGGAGATCAGCCCATAGAAGATGGCAACCTCATTATATACAGGGAAGAAGATTATTTGGTTTATGAAGACAATTTTGAGGGTGGAGAAGGACAAGAAGAGCCAGACGAGTATACAAAACAAATGTTAAGCGGTTTTGCTCTCCACTATTATCTGGAAATGCCTGGAAAAATAGTTGAGACTAATGCGAACACCATAGAGGACAATAAGGCAGAATGGCATCTAACAGGAGCTGATGCCTTCAATGCAAGGATTTACGCTAAAAGCGAAATACCAGCTATACCTGGTTTCGAGATGTTCATTGGGCTCTTTGCTCTTATAGCAAGCACATTAGTTATTAGCGCGAAGAGATGACGAACTAGAGACATTAAAAGAATTATAGAACGACAATGAGCTAAGGCAGTGCTAAGCACGAGAAGAGGTTGAAAACTAATAACAGAAAGTAAGCAGCGATGTACACCTAAGTGTGCTATATAAAAAGACTGGGGAAATCTGAAAAGCAGATCAAAGGAAGCAAATCAAAGAATGGAAAAGTATTATATTCAAGGAGAGGGATATGATTAGAGATAGTTCGAAAAATCTCGGGCCGGGATTGCAGAGCCAGGCTACTGCGGTGGATTCGAGATCCGCTGCTCCCCGCGAGCGCGAGGGTTCAAATCCCTCTCCCGGCGCTTCTAGTTTCTGTTCGGCGCCCTAAACGCTTTCTGAAGTTGAGGATTTACATCTTTTATTGTTTTTGAAGTTTAGGTCATGAGAATGGGCTTGTAGCTGAAGACTCTGGATTAAAAAAGAAATATAATGGACACCTCTCCAACCGGTCTCCATTGTTAATTTAGTTTTTCCGTGGTATAAATCAAAGAAGAGCTCATAGGGATGATATATCCCGGTTTTACAGTATTGCGAACAAGAAGATAATGAGGAAATGTCCCAACTCATTTAAGATTAATTACGAGGAACACCTCACTGAGAGCAAAGAAAATGAATATGAAGATGAATATGAAAATCAAGGTGACAGGTGTGTTGGGGAAGTGAAATTATTGGTGGAACCGTTTCAGGCAGAAGTATTCACCTATTCCAGAGATTTTTTGGATTTGAAGGTGAAGAGCGATCACTCCATAGATTTCTGGATAGTTCCTTCTAGGGAAGATGTGGATAAGCTCCTGGAAGGAGAAGATTTCGATTATAACTCCAAACTGTCAAAGGAAAGAACAAAAGAACACTCCGCTACTGGCTATGTCTCACCTGAAATTTATATCGTATTCGCCAACAGGAGTGCTCACACGGTTACAGTAAAGTTGAGCTCTAAGAGTTTTAGCGGCTAAATACTAAAAGAATAAAGAGTTTGCCGAAATAACAAATAAAATAAGGAAAGGAGGTGTTGAGGATGGAGAGGATAACAAACATTAATAGTGATAGTATCTTAGGTATAGAATCCATAATATTCTTATCCGCATTTATTTTCTCTTTTCTCTTTGTGGTCGAATACGTTCCCGTATTCTTTGCTTTCCTGATCACGTTACACGAGCTATCATACCAAATGGAGAGGGGAATAATAAGCAATATGCTTCAATCCATCTATAAAAAGTTCTACAATATTTATTCGCTTACTCTTTTTGACTAAAGGTTCAAATAACCTTATCGTGCTTTGAACTCTAATGGATAACTCTCAGATATCCGTGGCAAGTCAGGTATACGGGCTGTTATAAAAAATCATGTGGCAAAATATGGATGTAAAGATAAGGAAAGAGGAGGAGAAGGACCGTAAGCGGGTTTATGAAGTGAACCGGCTGGCATTTCAGCAAGAGGATGAGAGTAAGCTGGTGGAAAACCTCAGAAAGAGCGAAAGCTTTGTTCCGGACCTTTCTCTTGTAGCAGAAGTAGGCAATGAAGTCGTAGGGCACATCCTTTTCACAAGGATAAAGATCGCTGGAGAATCTGTCTTCGACTCTCTTATCCTCGCTCCAATGGCAGTTATCCCTGAATTTCAGAGAAGAGGGATAGGAAGTAAGTTGACCACATGTTGGAACCCTTTTTTAACCGACCGAGGTAGAAGCCAGTAGTTAGAGTATTTCATGCGTCTTTGAGCGCGCTAAGTTGACTTAACAGGCGAAAAGGATGGTGATACTGTGCTTGAAGCACGGATAGGTGAGTATCCGGTCTACATTGGTATGGATGTGCATAAGAACTTCTCTCAGGCAGCAGTATTGAATGACTTGGGAGAAGTTTTGGAAGAGTTGAGGGTGGAGAACACTAGAGAGGAATTAGAGAGTTTCGCTTTAAAATATCAAGGATCTAAGGCGGTGTTGGAGGCAACTGGTAATTACAGGTATATCTATGATCTTCTTGAGGATTACTTGGACCTCAAGCTAGCTCATCCCTACAAGACTAAAGCGATAGCAGAAGCAAAGATAAAGAATGATTCCTTGGATGCCAAGATGTTAGCTCACTTGCTTAGAGCAAATCTTATTGCAGAGAGCTACGTACCCTGTAAGGTGGTGAAGGAGTTAAGGGATTTGGCAAGGACAAGGAAGAACCTTAAGGCAGATCAAACCAGGGTTAAGAACAGGATTCACTCCATACTATCCAGAAATGGTATAAGAGGTGTTAAGCCCTTCACTAGGGAGGGAAGAGAAGAGCTAGAGGACCTGGATATATCTGATACTGATAGAAGGCTCCTGGAAACTAACTATTCCCTTCTGGATAAACTGGGTGAGGAGATCAAGGAGATTAGTAAGGTCATTGAGGAGAAAGCCAAGCAGGATGAGGATGCTCAGCTCCTCATGACTATTCCTGGTGTCAGCTATTACTCTGCTTTGCTGATCAAATCGGAGATTGGGGACATCAATCGTTTCTCTAATAAACTCAAGCTAGTTAGTTACGCTGGTATCTGTCCTTCCATAAGACAATCAGGCAACAAGGAAGTGAAAGGACACATAACTAAGCAAGGCTCCAGGAACCTGAGGTGGATCCTGATTCAGTGCGCTAATGTGGCCATAAGACACGATGAATACTTAAGGAATTTCTACCAGAGAATCGAGAGGAAGAAGGGGCATAGAACAGCTATCGTAGCAACAGCCAGAAAGATGCTGGTCTGCATCTACTACATGCTAACCAGAAGGGAGCCATACAATCCTAAGTGAAGATTTCACCACCAACACCCTCCCACCACCCCGCACCCTTTCCCTGCGGAATGTATAGGAGGTGAATGGTTAAGGTAAGTATTAAATAATACGGATCTGATTACCCGGTAAGGGTTCCACATAGGTGAGCTAATGGAAAATTGTTGAACTAATATGAACTGTTTTTCCTCAAATAGTTTTTAAATCATTTTTTAATAATTATTTAATTAAAAGTTGTTCAGGATTTATTTCTATGTAGCAAGTTAATATAAAACGTTAACTTTATAACTAATAACTAATAACTAACCAAGCCGGTATGAAGTGGTGATACCGACAGGAGTGGTGAAGTGGTATTTAATAAAAATTTTGGACTTAGAGTCTTCTTTGTACTTGCCATACTATCATTATTTTTGAGTATTGGCCAAGCGGCAAGTGACACAGATAACGACGGAGTAGTAGACACTTATGACAACTGCCCTGCTACGTTCAACCCATCACAAGCAGATGGAGATGGAGATGGTGTAGGGGACGAATGTGATAACTGTCAAGATGTTTCTAATCCATCTCAACAAGATTACAACCTCGATGGAGTGGGGGATGCGTGTGACGACAGTGACGGGGATGGAGTCCTAGACTCAGAAGACAACTGTATTGAAGCAATCAATTCGGATCAGGCTGACAGTGACGGGGATGGAGTAGGTGATGCATGCGATAATTGTATCAATGCGGAAAATCCCGATCAGACCAATTCGGACGGAGATAGGTGGGGAGACGCTTGCGACATCTGTCCCTACGTAACCGATTTGCAGATAGACACTGACGGTGATGGAGTAGGAGATGCCTGCGAAGATGACGACGACAACGACGGGATACCTGATAGCTCGGATAACTGCCCCTATACATCCAATACGGATCAGGCTGACGGGGATGGAGATGGAGTAGGAGACGCTTGCGACAACTGCATCGCAGTATCGAATGCAGACCAGACCGATGAGGATAGAGATGGCGACGGAGATGCCTGCGACAACTGTCCATCGACAGCAAATTCTGATCAGTTAGACAGTGACGGTGATGGTGTGGGCAATGCCTGCGACAACTGTATCTTCACCCCGAACAGCGGTCAGAAGGACCTTGACGGGGATGGATTAGGAAATCTTTGCGATAACTGTGCCTCAGATCCGTATAATGACGTAGATGAGGACGGGATATGTGGTGACGTTGACAACTGCCCTGAAACACCCAATGAGAACCAGGTAGATTCTGATGGTGACGGAGTAGGGGACTCGTGCGATAACTGCAGAATCAGGCAAAACAGTGATCAGGCTGATGGAGATGGAGATGGAGTAGGCGATGCTTGCGATAACTGTCCTGCTACTTCTAATCCCGATCAGGAGGATTCTGATATCTCCGTAATGAAAGATCCCCCTTCGGACGGATATGGTGATGCCTGCGACAACTGCCCTGAGTTCTATAACCCAGACCAATACGATCCTGATTATGATGGAGTTGGAACTGGTTGTGACAACTGTCCTAACTGGCCCAACAGTTTACAGACAGATATTGATGGTGACGGAGTTGGGGATGCATGTGATGACAGCGACTCTGACGGAGTTATGGATCTGGCGGACAATTGCCCCAACGTGCCAAATGCAGCCCAAACAGATAGCGATGGAGATTCGAGGGGAGATGTTTGTGATAACTGCCCCGATACCCCTAATGGAGTACAGCAAGATTCAGATGGAAATGGGGTAGGTGATGCCTGCCAGGATACTGATAGTGACGGATACCTCGACATAGAAGATAATTGCGTATATGATTACCAGGAAAATCAGTATGATTCAGATGGTGACAGTATTGGAGAGATATGTGACAACTGCTATAATGTGTATAACCCAAATCAGACGAATTATGACACTGACACCTATGGTGATGCCTGCGACAACTGCCCGTATGTGGCCAATCAGGACCAGATAGACACTGATGGTGACGGTATTGGAGATGCCTGTGAGGATGAGGACAACGATGGAGTTCTGGATGATTACGATAATTGCCTTGGAGTGGCAAATACGTTACAGAGGGATATCAACAACGATGGTGTAGGGGATGCCTGCGACTGCTATGATATTCTGCAGGGCCCTAATGAAGAAGGTCCGGATTGCGGTGGGCCGTGTTCTCCCTGTGTTGACATACCTGCTCACTGGAAGAATGTTACGCCTTTGAGAGTGAAAGGACAGCCTCATGACGGATACATAGACCTGGTATTCGTTCCAGACGTGTCATATAAAGGCCATATGCCGGAATTCGAGAATGATATGATAAAGATCATCCGCAATGAATTCCTCACCATAGACGACCACGTTGTAAGGTATAACATTCCTCAGGAGTATCTTGACAAGATCAACTTCTACTATTACAACGATTACGGAGATTATAGCTTTGGTTGCGGACTTCCGCCTCTAGATATATACGTTAATGTTCCTGACGCAGATCTGGTGGCAACTATGAATAACTCGAATGGAGGTGGCGCATGTAGCAATGTTTTAGGACCTCCCGGTGAGTTCAAGGCATGGGGCAAGGGCGCCAATGTAACCCTTCACGAATTCGGGCATGCAGGTTTTGGCCTCATTGACGAATACTGCGGAAAAACATATTATGGTGAGAATTGGCCCATATCAAACGTGTGGGAAAACCTTCTTTATGATGGTTTCCAGCGTTGTGAGGCTATAGCTGAAGATGAAGGATGGACTTTTGGAGAATGTAGACTAATATGTCCTAATTCATTGGGTCTTGGTTATGTTCGTTATGATCCTGATGGCCAATATCTTCCAGATTATATGACTGCATGTGGTGCAGGTTGTCCTCCCAACGGCAAATACATGTTCTGGGAGGCAGACTCCAGACGTATCCAGTGGGTCTTCGATAATTGGCCCTCCAGCGATTCCAAGGGTGTGTTGGTCAACTTGCATATCGACGTGAACGGTAACATTACGGAGGTGGATTCAACGGTCCTCAACGGCCACCCGGACTGGGGAATGCAGTACGAGACATTCAGAGGAGAGATCCTCAATTCAAGTGGAGAAGTCCTAGATAGCTTTGGCATTTTCGACCCCAGGGTCAGCTTGGGAGGTGCCGGACTGGGCAACTTAACTCACAACAACAATACGGACTTCAGAGTTATCATACCGTTCAAACCCAACATAAAGTCCTTCAGAATGATCGAGCCGGAGACAGGAGAGCAAAAGGTCTCTGTTGACCTCAGTCAGACGCTTTACGGGTACTGTGCACAGCTCGGTTATAATAGCGAAGAGTGCAGGACGATCGATATAGACAGCGATGGAGTGAACGATCATGAAGACAACTGCCCAATGACATACAATCCAGAGCAGATAGATACAAACGGTGATGGAATAGGGGACAATTGTCCTCTAAATGTGGATGTAAAGCCGGGCTCGTGTCCCAACCCGCTCAACCTGAAGAAGAAGGGTGACATTCCTGTTGCCATCACAGGGAACCAGAACTTCAATGTAACATCGATTAATGTCAGCACTATCCAGCTTACCAGAGATGGAATAGATGAAGGAGTTGTTCCCATACGCTATAGCTACGAAGATGAAGCGACTCCATATCCGGGTGAGCTATGTGGGTGCAATAATCTAACCAGCGATGAATATACGGACTTATTACTGAAGTTCGATGCGCAAGAAGTGATCAAGACACTTGAGCTTGGTGACTCAACAGATGCTTTGGAACTAACCATAAGCGCAAATCTAACGGATGGAACTCCCGTTAACGGCAAGGACTGCATGTGGATACTGGAAAAAGATAAAACAGAAGATGTTAAGCTGTTGGCGATTCCATTGCTGGGGATTCTGGCTGTGGGAGCTTTGTTTAGAAGAAAATAACAATATTTTCCTTTTTTTCTTTTTTTACCAGCCAGTGGAAAAGAGATATCAGTTGACTCTGAGAGCCCTTCTACTAATGTATGGCTATAAGCTCCCCCGTTAGCGTATTGACCAAAACCCTTGTAAAGAGAGATGTTGACATCCTGAAGGACATTAACGAACTGAAGTTATAGTGGTGGACATAATTTAGTTAACTAAACTTACTAGGAACTCTTCGATCCATCTCTTTGCGAAGCTGATTCTCTGGCTAAATTCGTAGAAGCTCTTTGAGATTATTTCTTGGAGTTCTTCCTGTGTTTTGATGAGTTTGGGTGAAATCACTTTCTTTATGCTTTTCCAGATGTATTCTATGGGGTTTAGGTCTGGAGAGTATGGTGGTAAGAACACCAGGAAAATGTTCAGTTCTTTGGCTTTTTCTCTGGTGGTGTTGGCCCAGTGTGACTTGAAATTATCTAAGATGAGCACAATAGGTTTATCTGGGTTTTCATCCCTTACTTTCTCCAAGAATTCGCAGACAGATTCCTTCTTGGAGTTCTCCTTGAAGTCAAGCACGTTCTCCCCGTTTATGGCGTAGAAACCGAATGTGTTAGCTCTCATTCTGGTGGTGTTCTTCTTAACCATGGGTTTGGTGAAGGACCACAGTCTCTGAGTGTTCGCTGTGAGCTGAGGTGAGCTCTGATCCATGAAACCAATTATGCAATGCGGATCCTCCTTTAAGACATCTTCTAGCCCCTCATGAAGTTTTTTTAAGGTCTTCGTCGGCGTCCTCAGGTTTCCTGTAATCATTCTGATAGGGTTTGGCGTGCTTCAACCCAAACTCCTTCAACAACCTGTTCACATGTCTCTCAGAGTAATCGACACCGAACTCCTCTCTAATGAGGCGCTTCACCCCCTTGGTGCTCCAATCATCCCTCTCACTCAAGATCTCTTTAAGCTCCTCCCTCTCATCCTGAGAGAGATCAGGAGGCCTACCACCTCCGTAGTTGGGCTCCAAACCCTCTAAACCCCCTTTATTCCACCTCTTAAGCCACTCATAACCAATTACCTTGCTAACACCCACCTCCTCAGCTGCCTGAGGAACACTCAACCCCTTATAAAGCTGCTTCACAAAAAGAAGCCTTCTCAGTATCTCAGCACACACCTTCTTGTCTCTAATCTCTTTATTTAGCTCATCAACAGTTAACCACTTAACCGGTTCCTTCTCAGGTTTACGAGGCATAAGAATAATACATTCTCATAAGTTAAAAAAGTTTCGTCCAAGACTATAAATCAAAAACGACCTAATAACAACTTAAAAAAGACATTGAGATGGCAATAGGACAATGATTAACGTTTCTATATCTTCATATCGAAAACTTTTATTAGTTTGAAATTGAACAGGATATTGCTGGGGTCGGGAAATCTGTGATTTTGTGATATTTGAGATAATACCACCACTCCTATATCACCACTCCTAATTCAATTTCCCACCCCAATACATCTAGAAAACTTCATTTCACTCTTTTTCAAGCCAATGAACATCGTTTTTGATTGCAAAACGGTCTTCAATAAATTCAGTTTTTATGTTCACTATTATTATCTAACTGAGAAACAGCAATGTTTATAAGCTTTATAATAATTGTTTTAATAGATCTTTTGGAGTAAGAAAATGTTAGAAAAATTCATGTTCAAAATGGCTTTTTTGCTATGCTTGATTTTTATAGCAACGGGTGTAGAAGCATCAGAAATAACTTGCAATTCCTGTCAGGATTGCACGGATAAGTTGAATGGGAGCCATGACAGAGTAACGCTCACACAGGACATAAGCAATCATATAGGGAACTGTATAGATTTCAGCGGTGATGACACTGTTTTTGACTGCAACGGACACATTATTGGTGGCGACTGGCCCATCTTTGACTACGGCATCAAACTCACCGGAAGTAACAGCACTATACTGAATTGCTCCGTCGGCTCCTTCTATTACGGTATATGGCTCTCCAATGCTGACAACAACACCATATACAAGAACAACCTCTACCTGAACGGTTACAGCGGTCTAATCCTCACGAACTCGGATTATAATACGCTTGAATCCAATGCTATTGGGTTCAACAGTTATGGTCTGGCCATGTTGAGCTCTAACTACACTAAAGTGAATAATAATAACGTCTGCGGCAATCTGGTCTCCGATATCTGGCAGGAAGCATCCGCAGGCAACGCTGGAGATAATAACACCTGCTATAACACTCATAACTGGAACGATAACGGGACGGTGGACTGCACTTATTCGTGCTGCCTTGTCCCCCATGATGGCATGCGGATAGAGAAGGATACCAAATTCTGTCCGGGAGACTACAAGATAAATGATACGGGAGAAGCCGGAGTTGTCATCATCAACAGCTCGAATATAACCCTTGACTGTAAAAACGCCAATCTCATCGGTGGTCATTTTGGTGTGGGGATCATCAACAGAGGATTTGATAACGTAACCATCAAGAACTGCAATGTAAGTTATTATGGCGTGGATATTGGAATGAACAACAACACCAACAACTACCTTTTAAATAACCACCTCACAGCCAGCAGATACGGCATGTACCTACATAACGTGAATGACAGCCATTTTGAGGATAATAAGGTCAGTTACAATAACGAGGGTGTGGCTATCCTCGCATCCAACAACAACATATTCGCCTCAAATGAGGTATGCGCTAATATCGAACTGGATATCAGGCAATTGAACAGCACCGGGAATTACGGCATTAATAACTCATGTAATGACACAAAAGCTAAAGGGTGGAATGATACAGGTGAAGTGGGCTGTACCTTCCCTTGTCTCGTGTGCGGTGATTACGATGTTGACGGGGTCTGTGACGATGTGGATAACTGCATGTATGACCCCAATCCCGATCAAGCAGACAATGATAGCGATGGCGTAGGGGATGTATGCGATAACTGTCCTTACGTTGCCAATCCAGACCAGAGCAATGCAGACCTCTTTGATCAGGGTGATGCATGCGATAACTGCTGGTACAAGGATAATCCCCAGCAGACGGATTACGACGGGGATTGTAGTAAATTGAAGTCCGACCCGGAGTACTGGGACGGCCAGAAGTGGTTGCAGGATCCCCACTGCGGAGACTCCTGCGATAACTGCTGGCATTTGTCCAATGCAGACCAGAACGACAGCGACTACATCGGATTAGGTCATTTACTTGCTTACTGGAAGTTCGACGATTGCACGGGCAACGATTCCGTTGGGAACAACGACGGAACACTGTATGGTACCCAGTGCTTGAGCGGTAGAATAGGGTCTGCCCTCAGTTTTAATGGGTCCAGTGATTATGTTGACACTCCCCTTAACATAGAACAGTCCGGGTCAACCGCCTATACCATGCAGGCGTGGGTTTACCCCACCAGCTTATCATCGGGAATGCATCACGTCATCAGCACCGATAATGGTGGTTATGATTGGTCGATTTTGCGATATGGTGACGATTGGAAGGTCTTCACCGGAAAGGGGACCTGGACAACCGGATTCAAAGTAGACGCTAACATATGGCAGCATGTAGCCGCTGTCTTCATTCCAGATGAGGGGATCAAGTTCTACAAGAACGGGAAAGAGAGCAATACTACCCAGATAGGCTATGACACTTCAGACTCCAGCATCTCCATTGGAAGGAATCCCCATTTAGGCCAATATTTTGAAGGCGTGATCGATGAGGTTGCTATCTATGATAGAGAATTAACTCACTTCGAGGTCTACGAGCTGTATATTGAGAGCCTGCTCGGCCATGATTATCTCATCGGTGATGGTGTGGGGGATGCATGCGATAACTGCTGGAGCATGAGGAACTCCCAACAGTACGACTACGATGGGGACTGCGAGATGCTGGAGAACGACCCCAACTACAACCAGAACGGTGCCTGGTTGAAGGACCCTCACTGCGGTAACGCCTGCGACAACTGTTGGATGACCCATAACCCCTATCAGGAAGATGATGACAGCGATGGCGTAGGAGATGACTGCGACAATTGTCCGGGAGTCTATAATCCCACTCAGAAGAACTCGGACCCGGATGATGGAGTAGGCGATGCGTGCGATAACTGCTGGTGGATAGCAAATCCCGATCAAAAAGATAAGGATGGAGATTGTGCTAAGTTAAAATCAAATTCTACCTTTTGGGATGGGGAGAAATGGTTGCAGGACCCCCACTGCGGCGATTCCTGCGATAACTGTCCTGACTACAGCAACCCGTACCAGGAAGATCTGGACAACGATAGAATAGGGGATGCCTGCGACTGCGATGACGTATTCCAGGGTGATTATGAGGAAGGAATAGATTGCAGCAACGCCAGTGGTCCCTGTCCAGCATGCATCGATCCTCCAACGACCTGGAACAATGTCTCTGAATTCAGATTGAGAGGCGCTCCCAACTCAGGCTTCATAGACGTTGTATTCGTTCCCACTGAAACCTATCAGGGAGAGATGGATCAATTCGAGACCGACATCACTGAGCTGGTGAGAAATGGTTATTTCAATCTCCATCTGAACACCACTCCTCAATACCAGCTCCCTACAGATTATAAGGATAAATTCAACTTCTATATCTATGAAGGAGGATTTGCAACCTACACTGGATGCTCCGGAGACGTTCCTAAATGGACGTTGAGCGATATCCCCGGCTATGATGCCATAGGGGTTCTAAATAACTCCGCAACTGGCGGGGGAGGATGTGCAGATAAGCTCGGGCCTCCAGTTAAATTCAAGGCTCAGGCAAGGGCTCCCAAGCTGGTATTGCATGAGAGCGGTCACGCGATCTTCGGATTAATAGATGAGTACTGCGGCAGAACGTGGTACCCGGCCAGTGAGAGCGACCTACCACCTAAAACAAATGCATGGCTGGACCTGGCAAACTGTACAGCCAACGCAACCAAGGAAGGATGGGTCAACGGCACCTGCAGGCAGATTATGTGGGATAACGCATCAACTCCAGGAATAGACTGCATTAAGAACGTGTGGAGATACGACCCCGACACACCCAATCTGGACTGGATGATCGCCTGTGGAGGAAGCGGACCGTTCTGTGATGCAGACTACAGGTTCTGGGAAGCGGATACCAGACGTATCGATTATGTGCTCACCAACTGGGGAAGCTCCACCGCCACCAGCGGGATATTCCTCAGCCTCCACATAGATGAGAGCGGCAACATAACATATCAGCAATCAAAAGTAGTAGGAGGACACCCCGACTGGGGAATGCAGTCAGGAGCCTTCAGGGGAGAGATCCTGGCCTCCAGTGGTGAAATGCTTAACCAGTTCGGCATATTCGACCCCAGAATAGGATTTGGGGCCAAAGCGGACATGGACTTAACTTACAACAACGACACCGATTTCCAGCTGATAATTCCGTTCGAGGAGAACATCAAGACATTTAGAATAGTCGATGCACAAACCAGGGAAGAAAACGTATCTGTTGACCTCACCGATACTCTGCACGAATACTGCAACGAATCAGGATATCAGGGTGAAGATTGTCAGTCACTGGACCTTGACAATGATGGCATCTTCGGAAGCAATGATTCCTGCCCATTACTACCTGAGAACTATAATGGATACAAAGATGAGGATGGCTGTCCTGATATACTTGTGGACATCAAGCCCGGCTCATGTCCCAACCCCCTGAATTTGAAGAGCAAGGGCGTTCTGCCGGTTGCCATACTGGGAACAGAGGACTTTGATGTCAGTGATATTGATCCTGCTACTGTTAGAATGGAAGGAATACCTCCCTTGAGATGGAGCTACGAGGATGTCTCTACTCCATACGAAGGTGAAGTATGCGGCTGTACAAACTCTACAGGGGATGGCTACATGGATCTGACCCTGAAATTTGATACTGAAGAGCTAATAGAATCCCTTGTACTAAATGGATACTCTGGAGAGATTATACTCAATGTGACCGCCGAACTCACTGATGGCACACCAGTAAAGGGTGAGGACTGCATGTGGATAAAGGAAACTAAGGTACCTCCGGGAAACGCTAAAGGTAAAGATAAACATGAGTAAATATTTATTTTTTATATTTATTATATACTCTATAACCGAGGAACAGCAATGTTTATAACCTTATAATATTTGATTTAATAGATTGTTTGGAGTGGTGGTAATGAAAAATAAATTGTTGTGTGGAATAACTTTTTTACTATGCTTAATTTTTATAGCAGCGAGTGTAGAAGCATCAGAAATAACTTGCAGTTCCTGTCAGGACTGCATGGATAAATTAAATGGGACCTATGACAAAGTCATACTTGATCAAGACATAGCCAATCACACAGGGAATTGTGTAGATTTCATGGGTAATGATACGGTTTTTGACTGCAACGGACACATTATTGGTGGCGATTGGCCTTTTGACGATTATGGAATTAAATTAACGGGCAACAATAATACCATAAGTAACTGCAGCGTCGGCTCCTTTTTATATGGTATATGGCTCTCCAATGCTGACAACAACACCATATACGAGAACAACCTCTACCTGAACGGTTACAGCGGTCTAACCCTCACCAATTCTGACTACAATCACCTTGAATCCAATACTATTGGGTTCAACAGTTATGGTCTGGCCATGTTGAAGTCCAACCATACTACTCTAAAGTCCAACAAGGTCTGCGGAAATCTGGTCACTGATGTATTCCAGGAGTCGTCTATAGGCAACACTGGAGATAATAATACCTGCTACACTACTTATAACTGGAACGATACCGGAGAAAAATACTGTACCCACATCTGCTGCGTGGCTCCCCGGGATAATATGCACCTGGACAGGGATACCAAATTCTGTCCCGGCGAGTACAGGATAAACGATACGGGTGAGAAGGGGGTTATCTTCATTGACAGCCCAGATATAACTTTAGACTGTCAGGGCTCTGCAATCATCGGGAACAATTCGGGTTTTGGTATCATACTCGATGGCCACGATAATGTGACTATAAAGAACTGCAATGCGAGCTTTTATGACATAGGCATCAACTGGAAGAACAGCAAGAACAGCTCATTGATCAACAATTACATCGTTGGCAACCACAATGGTATAGGTATGTTAAACGTTAATGACAGCTATCTGGGGTACAACAAAGTTCTGTACAGTGGTGACGGAATAGTGATCGCTTCTTCATATAATAATGAATTCGTATCCAATGAAATATGCGGTTCCATCGAGTACGACATCGAAATATTGAGCGGTGCGGGTAATCACGGGTCAGAGAACACCTGCAATATGACTGAGGAATGGAATGACGATGGAACTACCGGATGCACTTATACCTGCCAGAAATGCGGTGACTATGATGTTGATGGAGTGTGTGACGATGTGGATAACTGCATTTACGATCCCAACCCCAATCAGGCGGATGCTGACGGGGATGGCGTAGGGGATGTATGCGATAATTGCCCTAACGCTTATAATCCCGGACAGGAGAATGCAGACCTCTTTGATCAGGGTGACGCGTGCGATAACTGCTGGTACAAGGATAACCCCAGCCAGTCTGACTATGACGGGGACTGCGAAGACCTGAAGTCCGATCCTGAGTACTGGGACGGTGAGAAATGGTTGCAGGACCCCCATTGCGGTGATTACTGTGATAACTGCTGGCACATCTCGAACCCCGACCAGAATGACAGTGATTATGTTGGTCTGGGAAACCTTACCAGTTACTGGAAATTTGACGGTAGTTCGGCCGACTGGACGGGCGACCATAATGGTTTTACTTCAAATTCAAATTACAGCTCTGGCAGGGTCGGTAAAGCCCTCTTTTTTGATGGAGACGATTACATGCAAACCTACCTGAATATCGATCAGTCCGGATCGACTGCCGTTACCATGCAGGCATGGGTATATCCCACCAGCGTGTCATCAGGCAGACATCAGTTAATAAGCTCTGATAACGGTGGGTATGCATGGTCCATTCTGCGTGAGGGTGGTCAATGGCATGTGTTCACGGGAGAAGCGAGCAGAGATACTGGCTACAAAGTTGACCTAAACCAGTGGCAGCATATTGCCGCTGTCTTTGTTCCAGGGGAAGGCGTAGAGTTCTACAAAAATGGTAAGGGAGTTACCATTCCCTACATTGACAACGATACTACCGACAACGACATTTATATCAGTAGAAACCCCGGTGCCTACGGCGAGTTCTTTGAGGGAAAGATAGACGAAGTTGCGGTGTATGACACTGAGTTGTCGTTTCTGGATATATATTATTTCTACTTAGAAGGGTTAGACGGGAGAGATTATCTATCCGGAGATGGAGTGGGAGATGTATGTGACAACTGTCCCCTGGTACGCAACCACGATCAATCAGACTATGATAATGACTGCGACTATTTTGCTCAGCCTTACTCCTTGAACATTAGCTGTGGTGATGCCTGCGACAACTGCTGGAAGACTTACAACCCCCGACAGGATGATGTAGATGGGGATGGAGTAGGTAATCCCTGTGATAACTGTCTGGGAGTCTATAACCCCGACCAGAAGAACTCTGACCCGGACGATGGAGTAGGTGATGCCTGCGACAACTGCTGGTGGGTATCAAATCCAGATCAAAAAGATAAAGATTCAGATTGTGCTAAACTGAAATCAAATTCTACTTATTGGGATGGCCAGAGGTGGTTGCAGGACCCTCACTGCGGTGATGCCTGCGACAACTGCGAGAACTTATTCAACCCCTATCAGCAAGACACAGATGGTGATAAAGTAGGTGATGCCTGCGACAACTGCCCCAACGATATAAATTATTTGCAGGCAGATAAAGACGGCGATGGAGTAGGAGATACGTGCGATAACTGCCCGGATAATCCCAACCTCGATCAGAAAGATTTTGATAATGACGGTATAGGTGATGCCTGCGACTGCAGCGACAACTGGAAAGGACCAAATGAGGTTGGGGCAGATTGTGGTGGCATTTGCGGCTACGACAATAAAAAATATCCCAGCCGCGGATGGTTATTTGGTGCAGACTCATGTTATCTACCATGCGTAACTCATTATTCAACAGGAAGTAACCACGTAACTACTTGTTCTGATATTGTACCTATACTGTACAACGGCGACCCTGACGATAAGATAGACGTGATCTTTATTGCCGATGCAGATTATAAGACCGATCTAACGAGTTTTGTGGAAGATGTTGAAGAATTGATACTCGGTGGGTATTTTGGCGCCTCAGAATTTGACAGCAACAAATGTAACTTCAATTTCTATTACTATAACGACACTTATGCGGCCAATTACCAACCAACATGCGAAAAATTCGCGTATCCCTGGGAATTAAATCCAATTTACAGCGAAATGGATTCCATATCCATCATATTCAAAAGTGGAGGTAGAGCGTGCGCTAAAGGAGGTGGGAGCGTATTCTCTGCACCACCGCCTCCCGGTGGTAATAAGACGGTAGTTCATGAGACAGGTCATGCAATATTCGGTATGAAAGATGAATACTGCTGTGACGGAGGGTACGGCCAACCCAGTAGTCCTTATCCCAATGTCTTCCACAGTCTGGCAGAGTGCCAAGCCAAATCCCAAAACCCCTTAAATTGCAGGAACTTCTGCCCCGAACAGGTGTGCAATTGGGCATCAAATCAAGCTTGCGTAAACTTTGCGAACAGTAACGGTCTTAATCCCAATGATTGTGTTGGTACCTGCTCTCCCAACTGGTGCGACTGGAGAGGCACAGGGATAAAGGAATGCTGCAAGGATGGTGGAGATGGATGGTGGAAATCCGACCCCGATACATGCACCATGCTGAATGGGTGGGTTTTCGGCCCAGATTGTCATGAAAGAGTTTTACACAAGTTCAACTCCCTATCTACCTGCAATCAATTCCAGTCTAACTCCATGCTCTCCATGTCATCATTCAGCCCTCAACAAGAAACTAATGGAGCTGAGGATAGTGACAAAGTAGTGATCCTGGAGTACATGATGGAAGAAGATAACATCACCCTGATCAACAGGACCATAGCCTACAACAGCATGCCCAACAACTTCACCCAACAGGGCAAATATGCTGTCACGGGAGAAACATCAGGTGGAGAAGAGCTTGCCAGAAGGATACTGGAAGACCCTCTGGCACACAGAATATTAAGCAGTGAAGATTATGAGCCCGGTATGTTGATGACCGATAGCACAACGTTTGCAGTGATTCTGCCATTCCTGGAAGAATTAAGGGTAGTAAATATTACCGAAACAGAAAGTGGACAGACAGTCCATTCGACCAACCTCGCTGATTTAATAATTGGATTCTGTGGAGCTGTTGACTACAACGATACCAACTGCTATGATCCAGATAGCGACGGCATCTTTGGGAGTAACGATTCCTGCCCATTACTACCTGAGAACTATAATGGATACAAAGATGAGGATGGCTGTCCTGATATACTTGTGGACATCAAGCCCGGCTCATGTCCCAACCCCCTGAATTTGAAGAGCAAGGGCGTTCTGCCGGTTGCCATACTGGGAACCGAAGACTTTGACGTTACACAAATTGATCCAAGCACAGTCAGAATGGACGGTATTCTTCCTCTAAGATGGAGCTACGAGGATGTCTCTACTCCATACGAAGGAGAAACATGTGGTTGCTCTAATTCCACTGAAGACGGATACATGGATTTAACGCTCAAATTCGATACTGAAGAGCTAATAGAATCCCTTGTACTAAATGGATACTCTGGAGAGATTATACTCAATGTGACCGCTGAACTCACTGATGGTACACCAGTAAAGGGTGAGGACTGCATAAAGATCCTGGATAATACAAGCAAGGGAAAGAGTAAATCCAGTGTCGATGATGCACCAGGAAACACCAAGGGTAAAGGGCCGAAGCAGTAATAGATTTACTAATCTAAATACTATCATCTTTTTTTCTACTTTTTTACGGGGTTTTTTTGAGTTAATGAAAAGTGTTTTCATTTGTTTTCACTTTGTTTTTCAAAAATATTTAATCATCGCGAAATAGATTTTAGATTAATGCAGTGGTCCTTCAAGATTTTTACCATAGCGGATATTGAAATAAGAATACACCTTACTCTACTTATTATTCTGGGTCTCTTGATCTACATATTATACTGGGTCAACCCTTTTCCGGTGGGGTTCTCCGATCTGGATTACTCCCGATCTGTTAAACTGGCATTATCTGTTATTGCGGCATTGGGTCTCTTTGTAGCTATTCTGTTGCATGAGCTGGCACACTCTATCCTCTCCAAGAGAAGTGGGGGTGATGTCAGGGGGATAATGCTCTTCATCTTTGGCGGGGTCTCCATGATGGAGGACACCCTTAGTGACCCGGATAAGGAGATAACGATGGCGTTTGCTGGCCCGTTTACCAGCTTCGTGATCGCGGCAGGGTCATTCGGCCTCTATCTTACTGGTTTGCCCCTGTTAAGTGAGTTCTTTATGGTCTTCGGTATATTCAACTTCGCATTGGGCGCTTTCAACCTACTTCCGGCGTTCCCTCTTGATGGAGGCAGGATTTTGAGGGGTTTTCTGGCTAAAAAGATGAGTTTTGTGAGTGCTACTCAATCAGCCGCAAGCGTGGGTAAGGCTTTCGCTGTAATGTTGGGGATACTGGGCATCTTTGCCAACCCCTGGCTTATCCTCATAGCACTTTTCATCTATATGGGGGCAAGTGAAGAAGAGAAAATGGTTGTGGAGAAAGGGACCTTATCCAAAAGGAAGATACGGGATATCATGACAGAGGATCCCATAACTGTATCCCCTCAAATCACAGTCAACGATTTCATCAACATAATCTTCAAGAATAAACACCCTGGCTACCCTGTAGTCGATGGGGACAAAATTGTTGGGCTTATCACCTTGCAGGACGTCTCAGATGTGGATAAAAATTCTAAAATCGGTGATCTGGTTTCTGACGACGATGCGATCACTATCTCCCCTGAGGATACTGCCTACAGAGCCTTTCAATTGATGAACGAGAATAATGTGGGAAGGTTATCCGTGGTGGAGGACGGAGTGCTGGTGGGAATAATTTCCAGGACGGACTTGATGAGACTGAGGGAATTAGAAAAGATCACGGGTTAGATTAGAGTATTCGAGTACGATATCCTCTCTGAAGATCTCCATAGCTTCTCTGCTCTTGTAATGTCCCAACATCTCTTTGATGAGTAGTCCTCTTTTTTATTCTTTTCCTACCTCACCCTCGTAAGAAGGGTTCACCGGAATTCTGATACAAACATTTCCAGCAGTGGGATTGAACATTTGATAAAGAAGTCGTCCTTGCTCCACCATTCCCGTATAGGAGCTCTCCGTAACTTCTAGGTTCACACTTTTACCTCTTGCTGTCTTCAATATCTTCTTAATATGATCGGCCATATCTATATCTCTCTTTTCTTTTCCTTCTTTCAACTCTTCCACGGCTTTCTTTATCAAAGTGGGATTGGTAGTCACCCCATCCAGAACGACAAGTTGGGTTAATAGTGGTTAAAATAAGTTTTTAGTCCCACAAATTCGACCTCCATGTCTCTTAGCTTCTGAAACTAGCTATTTTGATCCCGTTCAATACGAACAACCACACCAGAGCGTATCCCCATATCATCAATGCATAACCCCAGCCAATAGGGTATACCAGAAAACCGTATACTGCTATTAAAGTGCCCGCTATCTGGGTTGCCTCCAGAGCACCGAATAGGATCAGGCTGGGATACGGTTTCTGCCATAGAGCCCCCCTATTCCTGGTGAGGAATATGGTCATATGACCCGCTACCAGCAATTTGAGGAACATGAACGTCTGCACCATCTCTGCGGGAAATTGCAGGACCTGCTCCACATAAAAGAACAGCAGAAAGCTGGAGAATACTCCGGCTATACCCAGTACCAGCGCTAATGAAAGCACTCTTCTCATTTCCCAGCGAACAGGATGGTCCGGAGTTGGTACATTATCGAAGGCGATGGCCATTATGGGGATGTCGTTCAGGATGGCCAACAGGACGATCATTATGGTAGTTACTGGATAGAAATTGAAGATCAGAATGGACAGTGATATGAACAGTAACAGGCGAATGGTTTCAGTTATCCTGTAGGTAGCGTAACTGGTCATTCTCTCAAAAATACGCCGTGCTTCCTCAACACCCTGAGTGATCACCTTGAGACCGGGAGCTGTAAGGATAAGCTCTGCAGCCGATCTTGCCGCATCAGTGGCACTGTGGACCGCTACACCCACATCTGCTTGTTTAAGAGCAGGAGCATCGTTCACTCCGTCACCTGTCATCCCTACTATCATGTCATTGGCCTGGAGTTGCTTGATAATATTGAATTTGTCTTCAGGGGTCACTTGAGCAAATCCATCGACACGGAGGACATCACTCTCTCCTCCCTCCTGAACAGCTTCCTTAGCTTCAATAATATTCTGACCCATCCCTATTTGTTTAGCTACCTGTTTGGCAATAGCTACATGGTCTCCGGTCACCATTTTGATCTGAATATTGTGCTCTTTAGAGCTCTTTATGGCTTCAGCAGTATCCGCGCGGGGTGGATCGAGGAGGGGGAGTATACCCAGGTATTTCCATTCGCCATCTTTTTTTCGAGCTACCCCCAGAGACCTGAATCCCTGTTGACCCAGCTCTTCTACCTTCTTGTTGATCTCCTCTCTGGTTCTTTCATCCGGGGAAACCAGGTCCAGGATGACCTGAGATGCTCCTTTGGCTACTGTGAACTCTGACCCATCACGACGGACGTCGGCATCTGCCATTTTGCGAGAAGGATCGAATGCTCTGAACTCAGCAATTTCATAACTCTCCAGCTCTTCTTTATCCTCCAGAGCCTCCAGAACGGCTCTATCTATAGGGTCTTCAGTGTCCCTGGCGGTTAGGGCGGCTGAAATGATCAGGTCTTCCATATCCTCTGCAGATAAGATCACTGGATCCTGTAATTCCAGCTCATTTTTGGTGAGAGTTCCGGTCTTGTCGGCACACAATACCTCCAGACCTGCCATTTCTTCCATAGCCGGCAGGTAGGATACAATAGCCTTCATTTCTGCAAGTCTATTGGCGCCAACGCTCATGGTAACTGAAAGGACAGCAGGTAATGCAGCAGGTATAGCCGCTACGACAAGTACAAGAGCGAACAGTAAAACCTGGACAAAAGGGTCACCCCTCAACACTGCCGCGGAAATAACGATAGCCAGTATTATACCAGCGCCAGCCATCAAGAAGTAACCAATTCGCAGGACTGCTCCCTGGAAGTGAGACTCTTTTTTCGCTGTAGCCACCAGTTCAACGGTCCTGGCGAATTTAGTGTCATCTCCTGTAGCCACCACCACAAGTTTGGTCTCTCCTTGCTTGACCACGGTACCCGAATAAACAGTCCCATCCTTTTCTTTTTCAACGGGAAAAGATTCACCTGTCAGGGAGGATTCGTCGACGTTTATGTTGTCTTCAAGGACTTTAGAATCAGCAGGAACAACGTCACCTATCCTCAGCAGGATTATATCCCCTGGCACCAGTTCCTCGGCAGCTATAACTTTGTGCTTTCCGTTCCTTATCACTCTGGCTTTTAACGCCATTTTCTCCTTGAGCGCCTGTATTGCTTTATCTGCCTTACTTTCGTGCCAGAAACCAACAGCTCCGTTGATGAGCAGTAATGTGAAAATTACGGTGAAATCCTCCCAGTGCTGCACTACAGCAGTAAGTATAAGAGCGATCTCTATCATCCAGGGAATGGGTCCCCAGAAGTGTGAGAACAGCTTTAGAACAGGATGTGTTCTTTCTTCTTCAATCCTGTTGCTGCCATATCTTTCGATCCGACGTTCGACCTCGTCACCGCTGAGTCCCTTATCCTTATCTGTGGATAGTTCATCAACTGCTTCTCCAGCTGTAACACTTTCAAAGTGAGCGGTTTCTTTTGAACTTGCAGCACTCATTTAAGATCGATGATTGAGGATAAAACCCCCAATCCCCCCTTCAACTATCGTCTTTCCTAACTTAAAATATCTTTCTAAGTTCATCTTTAGTGGGGATGCGGAGAGCATTGAAATTAACTCAAAAGTTGAATTAGGATAACCGACTGTTGGAATGTCATAAGAGAAAGATGACCTCTTAGAGGTAGAACATTTTTTCTATCTTCTTTGTTTTCTCCCGGGAAGTTACGGTGAAAACAACTTTCACTCCATTTGATTTGATACATATGCTGTCCTTCAAACCGACTTCCAGCTTGAAGATCTCTGTTTTGGTAGCATTTGACTTGAGCAAGCTCAAATTGAATTCCTGAAATCTTCTTTTGTTCACTTCTACAAACTTTCCCTTACAGAAGAACTCTGCCCTCACATTAATGTCATGGGCATCTGTATCACCCGTATTCTTCAAAGTGACAGGCACTTCTCTACACTTTATCCCACAATTCCTCACCTTCTTCAGGTCAGCGTATATCTCGAAATCCACAGCCATCAAAGGTCTTAATGATCCCCCATACTTAAATTCTATAGTTAAATATCGAACCTCCAGAAAGCTTCTGTTATGTCGTTTTACTGTTTTCATTATCTTTTTCGCAATTCTTAATCTGGGGGAAAACCCCACATCCTATCGGGGTGATGTTATGTATAATGTGTTCTGCAGACGATGTGGATACGAAGCCGTAGGAAATTCTGAGTCAGAGCTTATCGAGAAAATGCAAAAGCACATCAGCGATGTTCACAACGAGGAAACTCTCTCCGAAAGAGCGCTTGAGGATATAAGAGAAGCTATTAAAACCTGATCCCTATTCTTGCAGTTAGTAGGGCGGAACAGATTTTTATTTTAGTAATTATTTTTGGTGATCTAAATACTGTCTTTTTATTTTTTAATATATTATTAAAATAATCTCTCGTAAAATTTAAGTAGTTCGTTATAAATAATTTAGAATTGACAAATGTAACTACCGGTTACTCTGGCACGTACTTTGATTGTCTTGAGTGGTCCTATTCCATCAAAGGGGGGTTGGAATTAAATGTATTCAATACCTAATCAAGGTAGAGACCGTGTTAACGAAATTATAGATAGGTTAACCAAGCATGTTGATTTAAGAGAAGGTGAAAACAAGCAGGTTCTCCGTCTGTTAAGGTCCCTGATCATGGTCAACCATCTTATTTCCAAAGAGGATGATGAAAGGAAGTTGTTGAGAGAGGTATGCCATATACTGAATAAAGAATGCGGTTATCATTTTACCTGGATCGGCTTTATAGCGGAAGGATCAGACGAAATCATGCCTGTGACCTACTCTGGCTATGGTAAAGAACCTTCGGTACCTGCTTATCCTGATCATAGTACTGCTGCTTGTTCTGCAGCGATCAGTGCAAACAATGGCCGATCAGCAGAGAGTGACGGCTCACTAAGATTGGAATTCTGGAAGAAGTCAAAAGACGGCAAATTTTCTTCCTGTATGGAACTCCCAATCATTGTTGAAGGTAATGTTTTCGGTGTTCTGATGGTTTATTCCAGTCTATTAAATGCCTTTGATGAAACAGAGATGGAAATACTAAACCAGCTCTCCAATAGCGTTGGGTATGCTCTGTCATCTATAAGGGCCAGAAAAAAGTGTCGGAAGATGGAGACAACCGTTCAAAGACTGGAGAATGAATATCACAGTCTCCTGGAAAACACGGCCGAAGGCGTTGTTCTGGTCAAGGACGGAGTGATCAATCTTGCCAATCCTCAGGCGGAAAAAATACTCGATCTTAATGACAAAGAGTTAGCTTTCAAGCCTTTTGAAGAGCTTGTTCATCCGTTGGATAGAAAAAAAGTTTCAGAACATTTTCTGAGAGGGAGAAAAAGAAATAAACCTCAGACATGCTCATTTAGAACCACAAATAAGTATAGAGACCCCAGGTGGATCGAAGTGAGATCAGTACCACTTCAAGAGACAAAAGAGCATACCACCATGAACTTTCTAAGGGATGTTACTGAGAAAAAGCTCGAAGAGAGACAGGCGAAAATGAGGCATCTGAAATTCAAAGTGGAAGAAGGTAATCTGTATCTGGTAAAAGAGAAGTCAACATTAAATTCTCTGGAGGTCTTTGATCATCTGGTTAAATTCGATTATCACGGTCTTATAATATCTAGGACACCTCGAGAGAAATTCAAGATCAACACGAATGGTTGCGAGTTCTGGTGGATCACTGAAAGAGAGATCGCCAATTCTTTAAGTCCCGACCTCGAAGAGATCCAGCTTAGAATTGAAGAGCTCTTTGGGATGGTGATCTTAATTTATTGCCTGGATTATTTAAAGTTCCATAATGGATTCAACAAAACTGCGAAGTTCATTCAGAGTTTGAGAGAGATCGCCTATCTGAACGAGCATATCGTTATCCTGCCATTAGATCCCACCACCTTAAGCGACGGAGAGTTGAGATTAATAGAGACGGAGACCATGGATCTAGAGTGTAAGGATGGAACTGAGCTCTCAGAGGATTACCTCGAGATCCTGAAGTTCATTCATGCAGAGAATAAGGCAGGGAAAAAACCTTCTTACACTGAAGTGGAGAAAGCCGCTGGTATAACTAAACCAACTGTAAGAAAAAGGGTCAGGAAGCTGGTCAACTCCGGTTACCTGATACAATCAACAACAGGAAGGACAAAATCCCTTGAGGTCGCCGAAAAAATCAGGAATCTGTTGCTATAAGGTGTAATGATCCATTAAGTTATCTCTATTTGGGTTATTCTTTATCTAAAAACATGCTCCAGCCTTTTTCTGTCAGTTCTACAATCTTGCTTCTGCCCTTAGCATTAGAGGTTACATAACCCTTGGATACCAGTTTTCTCACCCTGCTCATTGCGGTGGGCTTGCTTATTCCCAGGTCGTTACAGATATCGGTATAAATGGGTTTTATTCCTCTGTTATTTTGTTGGTAGATATATCTCAGTAATTCCAGTAGATCTTCGGGTACTTTTACCGTTTGCTGGGTTTCTACCTCTTTGGTCTCCATTTCCAGTAGATTGAGTTCTTTTTCACCTAAAGTCTCGGAATTGATGGACAGAATAATCACCAGCTCATGGAAGTATGCAATATCTCTAAGCCGTTGTATAAACGAAAGAGTCTTGTTGAATCCTCTTTTGAATATCAGGTAGTCCAACCTGTCTATTAGAACAGCGCTCTTTCTGGAAAGCCCCTCCAGTTTTTCTTCAACTTCTTCTTCTTTCAGGGAAGCATTCTTATCTCCTTCTTTTTCTCCCAACCATAGAAAGCCAAAGTTATCCTTAATGGTCCTTTTAAACTCTTCCTTAGGAGTTCTGGAGATAACATGCGCACTATAACCCACTTTTATAAGGTCTTTAAGAGCCTCCAGGGATAAAGCTGGTCTGGCCTCTTTCACCATGTAGAGGTGTCCGTCTTCAAGCTTGAACTTCATCAGCTGACGTCTCAACTTTTCATCAATGTGTTTACGTTCAGTAATATCTCTCATTATGATCAGGTCTGCTGGCCTTCCCTGATAGGTTGTTATACCTGCATTAACCTCTACGAACAGTTTATCTCCATCTCTGTTCTTCAATATTGTCTCGTAGATGGCTGGAACACTTTCACCTCCCATACGCTTATTATAACGGTCTAATGCTTTAGCCATCTCATCGGGGTGAATGTAATCTGCAAAATGAGTCCCGATCAATTCTTCCAGACTAAAACCCCCCATCTCTGTCATTCGAGGATTAACGTATTTAACCAGACTATCCTGAACTATAACAATACCATCATTTGCTCGTTCAACCAGATTTCTATAGAGTTCTTCTCTCTCTTTGATCTTATCCTCTGCTCTCTTACGTTCAGTTATCTCCTGCGCTACCTCTACAATACCGCTGATGTCACCACCTTCGCCTTTAACAGGATAGCCTCTGATAAACCATACTTTACCGCCATACGTTATTTCCGCTTCCTGGGTCGTGCCTGTCTCATAGGCTTTCTCGATAGGACAGTTCTCACAAGGCTGAGAGCGGTTGAACCATACTTCATAACATGAATCCCCCACCATAGCATTGGGGTCCTCCATTCCCACAGCCTTACCTGCCGCCCGATTAGCCAGCAGGATCCTGTGATTCAGATTCTGGAACATGACCACTTCACTCATACTGTCCAGGACAACGCCCTTCTCCTGTTCTGCAGCCCTCACAATCTCTTCCATCAACCTGCGCTCACTGACATCCTGCATAGTCTCAATAACACCCAGAACCTCACCATTAGAGGTCAAAAGTGATGCTCTAAAATAAACCCATCTTCCAAACCGGGGCAAAAACAGTTCTAGTTCGTAGGTGCCTTCCTGGTCCTTCACCTTCTTAATCTTCCTCTTCTCCACCTTCTTCTCCTCGTAAAACTCCTCAACCCCATCCAGAACAACATCAGCCAGAAGCGGTCTAGGCTTGGAGAAGAAAGGTTTCCAGTGATTATCGCTACCAATAATATCCTCTTTACTGTAACCAGTGAGCTCTTCACACGCCTTATTCCAGTACCTAACCCGATGATCCTTATCCAGAACAAATGTAGGCACAGGAACATTCTCCAGTACCCTATCCAAGTCCTTCTCCATTTCCTTGCGCTCGGTGATATC
>JAWODI010000056.1:0-7683 GCA_046483365.1 Archaeoglobaceae archaeon
AACCCTGAGAACCAGAGAGATATACGAGATGGACATAATGGAGATCGAGGGCAGGGATGTCCTCGATCTCCATTATGTCCATCTCGTATATCTCTCTGGTTCTCAGGGTTTTCTTTACTGCTGATTTCAGGGGGGGCTTCTGGTATATCTTGCCCACGAACATGTTCATCACCCGAAGTATCTCCTGCTCATCGACGTAGTCGTGCAAGCGCATGATGGATACATACTCTTTTTGAGAGGATTGCAGGGTTTTAAGCAATTTAACAGAGTTCTCCAGCAGGATAGGGAGGGCGCCTGTAACATGGGGGTCGAGCGTTCCTGCATGTCCCGTCTTCTCCAGCTCCAGAATCTTTCTTGCCCACACCGTTACTTCGTGGCTGGTGGGACCGAAGGGCTTATCCAGGCACACAATACCGTTCTTGATATACTCTGTTATCTCTCTATTGTTGGGATAAACCCCGTATTTCTCATCTGTGGTGGTCTCATCTTTAACGTGGAATTTCTCTTCAAATTTAGCGGTACGCTTCTCACTTGCTCTCTTGCCACTCATCTTTACCCTCAGGTCTGAATTGTAGATTTTAGATTTGGCTTATTTGATTCCTTGCGTTTAAAGTTTTGTCCCCAACCCTTAAACCAACTCTTCAACCAACAGAAAAATAGGTGCATTTCAATTTAAAGCTAAGTTCGATTTAGAACGGGTATGAAAAGACTGATTCAAGTTTCAATAGATGCAAGAGCAACGTTCCAACAAGACCGAATATAAGGAATTTATGGACTGTGTATTTTTTCAAATAAATCTGTGATATTATTGTCTAAATTACTAGTTTCGCAGTATTCTGCTAGAGCTTGGGCGAAAACAGTTTTTTTCATTGGCAGTGAGCATCCACTATTTAACTCTCTTAACTCTTTGCTAAATTTTTTACTGTTTTCAGTACATTCTTTTTTCAGCCCTTCTATATTTTCAATTGTCCAAGAATCTCCTAATTTTCTGTCCTTTCTTTCAACGAAACTCTTCCAAGCTTCATAAATAACTTCAGAATTAAAAGAGTCTTCAAATTCTTTATGGCCTACCTTGAAAATATTTTGATTTGGGATACTTAACTCCTCAATTAGATGCTCTGTTTCTTCATCAGCATCATTATCTATAAAAATAAAAATATCTTCAGGCTTTACAAATTTAGAGATGACCTCTGCGAATCTTGGGACGTCAGTTATACTTTTTCTATTTATTACTCTTACTAAGTTACTATAAAGACTCTTTCCATATATCTTTTCAAATGTGAGGGGGATAAATTTCTCCTCTGTTTCACCCTCCACAATTAAAACTCTTTTTGAAAAGAACAAGTGAATATTCTCAATTCCAAGACTTTTCAATGTCCACTCAATATCCTTATCCCTAGAAACAAATTTTACATTAGTGGTTCCGTTCTCCAATTCTAGAAATCTTAATTGCCTTGGGTGAACAGAGTTCATAATAAACGGGGAGTGAGTCGCTATAATAACCTGTTTTCCACTTTCGTTAAAACTCTTCATTATATATAATAAATCAGTTTGAGCTCTAACGTGTAGGTGTGTATCCGGTTCATCAAAAATATATACTGATGGTTCTTTTTCTTCGGTGGTTTTTTTGTAATCTAATAGGGCCATTGTAATCCTTCTTTTTGTTCCATCCCCTTTCTTTTCGATGTTGATTTCTCCATTTTCCTCCAATAGATGAGCTTTAACATTAATATTTAAATCTCTTGGTTCAAAATTCGATTTAATTGATATTTCAGTAAGAGAAGGTAAAAATTTCTTCAAGTTCTTTTTTATTCCCTTTTCCTCTATTTCAGTTGTTAAATTTTCAGAATAACTGTTTAAGTGATCGTTAATAACTTCTTTAACAGTTCTCCCATCTGACGTTTTTTCGTTCCAAGCATCTCTTTTAATTTCTTTGAAAAAAATCTTTTGTAGGAAAGAATCAATTGTCTCAAAATCTTTCCCATCTAAAAAATAAATGTTATGATTTGGTACACTTGTCTCGAAAGTGAACTCGCCTGTAGCAAAAATCTCGTCTACCCGTGATGAAACTCTTTCTTTAAGGTTATCTGTACCTATATTGGACTTAAATTGTACACCAATCAAGGTTGCATAGCTCTCTAGTCTCTCTCTTTTATCTTCGAGCAAATTAAAACTCTCAGAGTCCAGTTCTTCTTTTATACTATCTAAAACTTGTTTATTTATTCTTACCATAGTATTGGATTCTATATTTCCATCTTTATTTTTCTTGAATTCCTTAATAAAAGACTTGTCTTCTTTCTCTACTTCTAGTTCGATATTATCTGCATTTGAATAAAAATCATCCAACTCTGGTTCGCTGTTCTCGAACATAATTTTAAAAACATCAATTATAGAGGATTTCCCACTATCATTCTCACCCACTAGAACAGTAATATCTTCTTCAAAATTAATTTGGACATCACAAAGACTTCTGAAGTTCTTTATGGTTAATTTTTTGATCATTTTATCCGGAAACCCCCACAAAGTCTACTAATTTTGAAAATCAAAAGGCTGCATATAAATGTTACATGTGAAATGAAAGTCGGCTATCACTATAGTTGATTAATTGAAGATTTAATTTATATATCCAATCAATTATACTAACCAGATGAAATGTTATGTAGACCTGTCCCACACTATAGAAGAGGATATCTCTGTATTCAAGTCCTTACCAGCTCCCCGCATTTACCCCTATTTCACGCACGAGGAATCAAGGGCATCCTATAATGATAAGAGCATGTTCGAGATAACCAGGATAGAGTTCCAGACCAGCTGCGGGACCTACATGGACTCCCCCTACCACAGGTACCCTGAAGGAAGAGATATCAGCCAGATAAGTCTGGAGCAGACAATTCTAGAAGCTATTGTGGTAGACGTTTCCGAAAAGGAAAAGAGAGAGTCCATTGAGGTTGAAGATGTTCCACATAACGAATTGGAGAACAAAGCTGTTCTGTTCTACACTGGATGGGACCGTTTTTGGAAAAAAGAAGAATACCACGAACATCCCTATCTTTCCAGAGAAGCTGCGGAATTCCTGCTGGAAAAGGAGGTCAGACTGGCAGGTATAGATACCATCAACATCGATGATCCACAGGATGTTTACCGCCCGGTGCACACCTTACTGCTCAAGCACAACGTATTGATCGTGGAAAATCTGTGCAACCTGAAGAAAATAGTGGGCAGAAAGTTCACTTTCTTTGCCTGCCCTTTAAAGGTAAAGGGGGCAGCAGCATTCCCTGTAAGAGCCTTTGCCAGCTTGGACTGATCGGAGGGATTTGGACTTTATTTATTAATCGTAATGGACTTCTAGCTGGAATTGGCCGTCTGAAGTGGGGGTCAGTCTATTAAAGAATTCCTCTGTGCTGAATACCAGTCCAAAGTTCTCCTCTACCTCTTCAATGGTGGTGTTATGGAACTTTTCTTTCAGTGAAGCTGTAGCGTCTTTGAGGAGTATTACGTCCCATCCCTTGTTAAACCCATCGCGGAGGGAAGATTCTACGCAGATTGAAGTATCGATCCCGGTGAAGACCAGCGTATCTATCCTGAGGGAGTCCAGCCACATCTCGAATTCCGTATCCTGGAATATGGAGTCCCTTCTTTTGTCCACGATGAGGTCGTCTTCTTCCGGCTCCAGCTCATCTATAATGAGAGCATCCCGTGTGCCCGAGATACATAGAGGTATTTTCTCTATTCTCTCTCTTCTCTTGTAGGGGATGATCTTATGGACTCTCTCCAGCATGTCCACACCTGATCTCTCTCTGATGGCACGGGAGTAGAATAACTGGATTCCCAAAGACCTTGCTCTCTCTATGGCATACTTTGCGGTGGGTATTATCTCCTGGTACTTGCTTATGTCATAGCCCAGCTTGTCAAAAGAGCCACCCGGTGACACGAAGCAATTCTGGAAGTCGATCATCACGAGCGCAGGTTTAATATTGTAGGTCATGGAAAACATAGGGGCTCCCACCGATGAACGGTTATTTTAGATTTTCTTTTGAATATATGCTTAATCTGTCGATTATATGCTTAATTTATAGTATCACATTTGAAGAGAAAAGAGGGATGAACATTATATCCGTATTATCCATACGGCTATTTGAACAGGTCTTTAAATGAAGGCCCCTTCCGTATCTCTTTACCAAAATCTTTTATTGTGAGATCATAGTAGCCGGTGGCCTTTTTGCATAGCTCAATAGCAGCCTCTCTCCCACCAATGTAGTCGATAAGGCCCTTCTCCTTCGCCTCATCTCCCAGATAAACTTTTCCCTCGAACACTTCATCATCTCTTATCTCCCGGTTCATGCTGACGTGTTCCCTGAACATCTGGTTTATTTTCTCCAGCACCTGTTCTCTCTGCTCTTCTTCCTCTTCGGAGGGTTTAAAGAAGGGAAATCCTGCCTGCTTGAACTTTCCCTTTCCTTTGACATCCATATCTATTCCCATCTCTTTAAGGAAGTCGGAGATATCGGGCCTGATGGAAAGCACTCCTACACCCCCTACTGAGGATAGCTTGTCGGCGATTATAGCGTCGCAGCTGCAAGCGATCCAGTATGCACCGGACGCTCCCTGCTCCTGTATCCTGGCAACCGTGTATACGTCAAGGCTCTCTATTTTCTCCGCTATATCTTTACTCTTATAAGGTGAACCTCCAGGAGAGTTTATTTCCAGAATAAGCGCTCTATACTTCTTTCCTTGTTTAACCTCATCAATATAATCTTCAGCTTTGGAGATGGGTGATTTACCTCCCATGGGGAAGATACCCATGCCCCCGCCCTCGGCGATGGGGCCTTCCAGCGGTATTATGGCCAATTTGTTTTTGAATCTATCAAAGACCATTAATAAATTGGAAAGCAATGGGGTATAAATTTTTCTCATGCGGGCTGAATAATTTCTCCTTCTCTCAAAGGGGTCATTTCCTCCACAAACTCAATTAAGCAAAACTTAAATAGGCAATTAGAGATGCGGCTTTAAATTTCAAGGTTTAAATATGATGATTTACAGGTGATAAAGTGAATGAAGCTATTGGAGTCTACATTTGCACCGGATGCGGCATAGATACCTTAGATATAGAAAAATTGTGCGGTATTGCTGACAGGGAAGAAGTCAAAGTATGCAAGACCGATCCATTTCTGTGTGAGAATAATGAAATGATCGCATCCGATATTGAAGAGAATGGGCTGGAAGCTGTTCTTATAGCTGCCTGCTCACCTCGTGTTAAGAGTGATAAATTTTCCTTCGAAGTCCCCATGGAAAGAGCCAACCTCAGAGAGCAGGTGATCTGGACCCACTCCTCGGATGAAGAGACCCAGGCTCTTGCCGAAGATTATGTGAGAATGGGAATAGCCAGAGCGTTGAGAATGCAAAAAGAAGAAGGCGAACCCAACGAGATCGATAGGAGCATCCTGGTCGTTGGTGGGGGGATCACGGGAATAACATCTGCAGTTGAGGCTGCAGAAGCCGGTTATGATGTTACCCTAATAGAGAAGAAACCCTATCTGGGTGGACGGGTTGCAGGGATGAACAAGTATTTTCCCAAGCTGTGTCCTCCTACATGCGGCCTGGAAATAAATTTCAAGAGAATGAGGAATAACCACAGGATCAAAGTTTACACTATGGCTGAAGTGGAGAAGATCTCGGGAGCACCAGGTAACTTTGAGGCTACTGTAAAGCTCGATCCCCGGTATGTCCTCGATAAGTGCACCGCCTGCGGAGAATGTGTGAATGCCTGTCCCCAGGAAAGGCCCAACGAGTTCAATCACGGTATGAACAATACTAAAGCAATATACCTCCCCAGCGAAATAGCCTACCCTTACAGATATGTGATCGACGAAGATTACTGCCAAAAAGATGAGGGGTGCAATGCCTGTGCAGAGGCCTGTCCATACGATGCCATAGACCTCTCCATGGAGCCGGAGACCATCAATATCAGGGCGGGCTCAGTGGTCACTGCTACCGGGTGGAAGCCCTATGACGCCTCAAAAATAACCAATTTAGGCTTTGACAGCTACGAGGACGTTATAACCAACGTAATGATGGAGCGCCTTGCCTCACCCAACGGGCCCACAGAAGGAAAGATCCTGCGGCCATCAGACGGTAAAGAGGTCAAGAGAATAGCTTTTGTCCAGTGTGCGGGAAGCAGGGACGAGAATCATCTTCCTTACTGCTCTGCCGTCTGCTGTCTTGCTTCCTTGAAGCAGGCCACGTATGTCAGGGAGCAGTATCCGGACGCTGAAATATATATTTTCTATATCGATGTGAGGACCCCTGCAAAGTACGAAGAGTTCTACAGGAAGGGGCTCAGTCAGGGATTCAATCTCATAAGAGGTAAAGTAGCCGAAATAACCGATATCGCCAAAAATGAAGAAGAGGAAGGTCAGCTGATCGTAAGGGCGGAAGATACTCTCCTGGGAACTGTCAGGAGGATTCCGGTGGATATGGCGGTCCTGGCAGTGGGGATGGTCCCCAACAACGAGCTCAACTTCGAGTACAGGCAGGGAGGGATCCCTCAGGACAAATTCGGTTTCTTCTCCTCCAATTTCGTGTGCTTCCCCTACGAGACCCAGAGGACGGGGATATACTCTGCGGGTTGTATAAGACAGCCCATGGATGTAGCATCCAGTGTTGAGGATGCCAGTGGAGCTGTATTGAAGTCCATCCAGAGCATGACCCTTACCGAGCAGGGGGCTTCACCACACCCCAGAGCAGGAGACTTATCCTACCCAGATTTCTTCCTCCAGCGCTGCACTCAGTGCAAACGTTGTACAGAAGAATGTCCTTTCAGTGCTCTGGAGGAGACGGAGGATGGCACACCGATACTCAACCCCACCAGATGCAGGAGATGCGGGACATGCATGGGCGCCTGTCCGGAGAGGATCGTGGGCTTCAAGAACTACACCATCGACATGATATCCTCCATGATCAAGCAGATCGACGTTCCGGAGGACGAAGAAAAGTTGAGAATACTTGCCTTCTTCTGCGAGAACGATGCCTACCCCGCCCTGGATATGGCTGCCATGAACAACTTGAATTACGATACCAGCTTGAGAGTAATCCCGGTAAGGTGTTTGGGCTCTATAAACACTGTATGGGTTGCCGACGCTCTTTCCAAAGGTATTGATGGTATAATTATGGTGGGATGTAAATCAGGTGAGGATTACCAGTGCCACTTTATTAAGGGCAGCGAGCTGGCCAACCGGAGAATGGAGAACGTTAAGGAGACTCTGGAGAGGTTGATGTTGGAGCAGGAAAGGGTCAAACTCGTCGAGCTGGCCATAACGGATTACCATAAGATCCCCCAGATGGTGAACGAGTTCGTGGAAGAGATCAAGGAAGTAGGACCAAATCCATACAAGGGGTGGTAACCCAATGTCTCAATTAATGCTTCAACTAATGCCTCAAAACCAATTTCCTATGATTAATCATTTAAAATCAAAACCTTAAAATACCTCATGATTAATGTTTAACAACTCACAATATGGTAATTAGCTTATAAAAAATAAGCAACCCGATCAAATTGGCCATAAGTGGTGATGAAATGGGGTCAAGATAGCGGAGAGTATGATCTTCACCACGGTGAAATCCGTGAGCAGCCGTTGCCCGATAATGACGTCATACTTTGTCGCGCCGCCCTTCTGCAGGAAGAAG
>JAWODI010000017.1:0-35007 GCA_046483365.1 Archaeoglobaceae archaeon
GAGTTGAGAGGCAAAGCACTCCAGGACCTGAGGCACAATGTTGCCCATAAGCTGGGGCTTGACCTCAAGGAGATCGAAGAAGTTGTACTCCCTCTGGAGAAGGTTTATGCTCTTGCAGACCACACCAGAACGATACTCTTCATGCTGGGCGATGGCCTGATACCTTCCAACGCCGGTGGTGGCTACTTGGCAAGATTGATGATAAGAAGGGCGCTCAGGCTGGCTGAAGAGCTTGAATTCAACCGCAAACTCTATGAGCTGGTCGATACCCACCGCAAGATATGTGGGATGGATTTTGAGACTCCCGAAACTACGATCGAGGAGATCCTGGATCTGGAGCAGGATAGGTACAGGTCAACCGTCATCAAGGGAACCTCCATGATCAAAAGAACTCTTTCCAAGAAGAAAAAGATAGAGAAAGAAGATTTCATCGAGTTCTATGATTCACATGGAATTCCGGCTGAAGTGGCCATGAAGATAGCTGAAGAGAAAGGAGTTGAAGTGGAATACCCAGAGGACTTTTACTCTGAATTAGCATCCAAACACGTCCAGGCTGACGAAAAGACTGAGGAAAAAGAAGTCCACGTTGAGGGGACGTATCCTCCCACTGAGAAACTGTATTACGATTCCAGTGTACTGGAATTCCAGGCAAATGTAGTGGGAAGAGAGGACGGCAAAGTATTCCTGGATAAGACGGCCTTTTACCCTGAAAGCGGTGGACAGGATAACGACACCGGTTATCTGGTACTCGATGGAAAAGAAGTTCCTGTAGTGGACGTCCTGGAAGAAAATGGAGTAGTCGTTCACCGCATAAAGGACAAGGGAGAAGAAGTAAAAGAAGGGGCGCAGGTCAAAGGTGTGGTGGACAAAAGGAGAAGATTAAGGCATATGCGCCACCACTCAGCAACTCATATTCTGCTCTATGCTCTTCAACAGGTTCTGGGTAAACATGTGTGGCAGAGTGGAGCCCGTAAGGAATGGGATAGAGCCAGACTGGACATCACCCATTATCAGCGGCCTGATGAGGAACAGATAAGGAGGATAGAGCTTCTGGCCAACAGGGAGGTCATGGCGAATAAGCCCGTAACCTGGGATTGGATGGACAGGCTTAAGGCCGAAGAGGAATACGGTTTCAGGCTTTATCAGGGTGGTGTCCCTGCAGGAGAGAAGATCAGGGTCATGAGGGTAGGTGATGACGTGCAGGCATGCGGAGGGACCCACGTTCACTATACAGGGGATATCGGCGTGATCAAGATCCTCAGGGTTGACTCCATACAGGATGGAGTGATCAGGTTCGAGTATGCGGCAGGAGAAGCAGCTCTGGAGCATATTGCCTATGAAGAAGATCTGTTGAAAGAAGCGAGCGGTATGTTGAGAGTAGAACCGTCACAATTGCCCAAGACAGCACACAGATTCTTCGAAGAGTGGAAGGAACAGAAAAAGGAGATAGATAGGCTGACGGAGGAGATGGCGAACTCCAAAGCCAGATTGCTGGCAGAAGAAGCGGAAACCCACAACTCTGTCAAAGTAGTGGCTCATGTATTCGAGGATGCAGAAATGCAGGAGCTGGTGAAAGTGGGTAGAAAGCTGGCAGAGCAAAATTTTGTGGGAGTTCTGTCCACCACCAGGAACGGGGTTAAGGTGGTCACCTTCAGCGGGTTGAATGAAGTGGACTCCCGGGACATGATAAAGGAAGTGGGAAGGCACATCAAGGGCAGTGGAGGAGGCAAACCCGACCTCGCTCAGGGGGCAGGACAGGTACCTCCCACCAGAGATCAGTTAGTGGAAATCGTTTTTGGGTTTTTAGGCGGCAAACGAGAGTCTTCATGAAAGTTGAAACCTATAGACTCGCTGGCCTCCCTCTAATAAAACAGGGAGACGACATCGCATCCATAATCGCCTCTAATTTCGAGCTGGAAGATAAAGACATCATTGTATTATGCTCAACTATTGTATCCAAGTCAGAAGGTAGATTAAGGGATCTGGATAGCTACATCTCCAGTGATAAGGCAAAAGAACTATCTGAAAAACTCGAGTGTGAGCCTGAATTTGTTCAGGCTGTTCTGGAAGAAAGTGAAGAAATCTTCATAGAATTCCCTATTCTGCTGGTCAAGGCAAGGTTCGGTAATATCTGCATTAATGCGGGGGTGGACAAGTCCAATGTAGAGAAAGGCAGGGTCATACTGCCACCTGAAGACTCCGACAGGAGCGCCAGAACTTTAAGAACGAAGATAAAGGAGATAACCGGCAAAGATGTGGGGGTTATTATTACGGACACCAATGGAAGATGTTTCAGGAAGGGAGTAACCGGCTTCGCCATAGGTGTTTCGGGTGTTACAGTATTCAGAAACTTCGTGGGGAAGAAGGACCTCTTCGGAAATCCTCTGGAAAAGACCATCGAGTGCGTTGTTGACGAGATAGCGGCATTCGCCAATCTTCTCATGGGAGAAGGGGATGAAGGAACTCCAGCGGTCATTTTTAGGGGGCTTGACTTCACGGGAGAGGGCAGAGCCAAAGAGATCTACAGGAATGAAGAAGAGGATATTATAAGGAAATACCTCAAATGAGCTCCAATGCGATCCTGGTAGTGGGGACCAACGTAAGGAATGTAGCTCAATCCGCCAGGAAAGCCGGGCACTCTGTTTATGCTCTCACCTACTATGATGATGAAGACCTTAAACTGTATGCTGAAGTGGAGAAACTTCCCGAGGACAAGAAGGCATTGAAAGAGAGGGTTGAGCAAATAGCAGAATCATTAGGGGCTAAAGTCGTTCTATCCACCGGGTATGAAGACTTGAACATAAAGGATGAACTTGTGCTGGGGCATCCTCCACGGGAAGCTGCCAGGGTTAAGGATAAACTTAAGTTCTACAGAACCCTTGAAAGAGCAGGCATACCCTACCCTCCATTGGTTGACCTTAATGAAGCTGATGAGAGGCTCGAGATTATCTGTAAACCCCGAATGGGGGGAGGAGGTGAGAAAGCTTTTATAGCAAACACCGGCTCACTTGACCCGCTTAACTCACTCGAATCTCTTGAGCTTCTTGACGAGGATTACATTTGCCAGCGCTATGTGGAGGGTACTGTGTGCTCGGTCTCCATTATGGCAGGGAGGGATAAAACCGTTGTTGCGGTCAATGAAATACTTGTGGGCTGGAAGGCGATGAATGCTGAGGGCTTTACATATTCGGGAAACATAACTCCTCTTTCTCACCAACTAACAGAAGTCGAATACAAGGAATTGGTTAGAACGGCGATCGAGACCGTTGAGCTGTTTGATTTACAGGGTTCAGTGGGAGTAGACTTTATTGTGAGCGATAAACCATATGTGCTGGAGATAAACCCTCGATTTCAGGCATCTGTGGACAGTATAGAGTGGAGCCGCGATGTCAATATGTTCAGGTTACACGTGGACAGCTTGGAAGGAAGAAGGGTTGAAACACCCAAGGCAAAGAGATTTGCTTCCAGATCGATCCTTTTCGCTGACAGGACAATCGAGATCGATAAATGCATGACGGGAAACCCTTTTTTTGCGGACGTCCCTTCCAAAGGCGTTTATAGAGCAGGCGATCCTCTGATATCCGTACTCTGTTCGGGGAACTCCAGAAAAGATCTGGTGGGTAAAACTGTTCACAGAAAGCACCTGTTCACTCAACAACAAAGAATTTAATATAAAAATATATTATTAATATTAACGAATTCAAAACTTATAAATGCAAATCTGGCCATAATATTGATGTGCGGGAAAAAGAGGATAAGATACTGGATTCCGGTACCAGGAAGGAAATCCTGAGCAATCTTAGAGGCAGAAATAAAACGCTTTCTGAGCTATCAAGGGATGTGGGAGTATCCAAACCCGCTGTTCTGAAGCACCTTTACCTCTTATCAAGCTCTCAGGTGGTGGAGAGGGTAAAGAACGGTAACAGGTTCATCTACTACCGAATAACCGAGAAGGGTAGGAGGGTGACCGACTTAATGGTCTCCATATTCACCGCCGTCTTAAGCTCATTTGCTGTTCACAGGTTCCTGGCTCCCGAGCCAATGGTGTTTGAAACCGCTAGAGAAGGAGGAACAGGTGATGCTGAAAAGGCACCCATGGAACCCGACATACAGGAAGTAACCACTCCAGAACCCGGATTAAGTGAATATTTGCCATGGGATGTACTACAAATGGAGGCCATAGCCACGTTTGTCCTGGTGTTTGTAGCGGTCTTCTTCATACTGAGAATGGTAAGAAAATAGCCGTGATATGAAAAGACGGTTTAATCTACTAATTTAAAGCTAATGATTATCTCAAAACCCTATTAATTTTTCATTTGCCAAAGAAGTGCTAATCTGTTCTTTTCACTTTTGTGAGCTTGTATTCTCCTTTGTATCTCTGGTATGTCAGTCCGAACCAGTAGGCCAGCCCGCTGACGACCAGTACAGCTCCTAGGGAGTGGTTGAGTAGAAACGCAGCAACAATTCCCAGACCTATGATGGATTTGCAGATTGTTGCTATTTTACTGGCACTCCACTCTTCAGAATTTCCTTTCATTGAACGACCTCGGGGATTATTTTATTTATATTCTACGGGGAGATATTTAAAAGTGTTCAATTTTGTTTAGCTTGATTTTCTCTATTTTTGGGTTGAAGATGATACATACCTTAATTGGTATCAATTCGGCCCGTTATACTTTCATCTGGTATAGGGTGGAGTTATGAAACGAACGGAAAATATTATTATGTCTATTGTAAAGAGGCAAGAAGCATGAGGATCACTCCATGGGAAGTCGAGGGAACAGTTGATTACGACAGACTCATCTCAGAGTTCGGTATGCAGTCCTTTTCGGGAATAATTGATGAGTTGCCGGGAGCAGAGTGGTTGATCAGCCGCAACATCATTTTCGGTCATAGAGATTATGATAGGATTGTGGATGCTGTAAAGAACAACAGACCCTGGGCAGTGATGTCGGGATTTATGCCCTCCGGCATGCCTCATTTCGGTCACAAGATGACCATGGACGAGATAATCATCCACCAGAAGATGGGTGGCACCGCTTTTGTGGCCATAGCTGATATGGAGTCGCATGTTGTAAGGAACTACTCTTGGGAAGATGTAAAGAGGTATGGACTAGAGTATATCAAGAGCATAATTGCTCTGGGTTTGAAAGAAGATGCAGTGATCTATTATCAGTCTGCCAGCTCGACGGTAAAGGATCTTGCCTTTGAGCTGTCAGCTGAAGTGAACTGGAGCGAGCTTAAAGCCATATACGGATTTACTCCTGAGACCACCCTGGCAAAGATGCAGGTCACTGCTGTTCAAGCGGCAGACATCTTGCAGCCTCAGTTAGAGCAATTCGACGGACCCAAACCTGTGGTGATCCCTGTGGGTGCTGATCAGGACCCCCACATCAGGCTGACCAGGGATCTGGCTGCCAGGATCAACACCTTCGCTCTGGAGGAGCTGGAGAAGGGGGTAAGGATAAGGAGTAGAAAGGGCCTGGAGTACCTGGAAAGATTATCCAAAGAGCTTGATTTTGATTGTGTGGTATATGAAGAGCACATCGATGCCTATGGAGATAAAAAGGAAATAGAAGAAGAGGTCAGGAGATTAGAACTCGAGTTTGGTGGTTACGCCTTCATCCCCCCATGTTCAACCTATCACCGATTCATTACAGGGCTAACAGGAGGGAAAATGAGTTCCAGCAAACCCGACAGCTACATCTCACTGCTGGACTCTCCAAAGGACGCCAGCAAGAAGATCATGAGGGCAATTACCGGTGGAAGAGGCAGTGCCGACGAGCAGAGAGAGCTGGGAGGGGAGCCTGAGAAATGCTCTGTGTTCGAGCAATATGTTATCCATTTGCTCAAGGACGACAAAGGTCTGGGAGAGATAAGAGATAAGTGCAGAAGCGGTGAAATGCTTTGCGGGCACTGCAAGAAATATGCTGCCCAGCTAGTTTCAGAATTTTTGAAAGACCATCAGGAGAAGATGAACGAAGCTGAATCAAAACTGGACGGATACTACATAATCAGCAGGTAATCTGTAAGTTAGGCCAAAAGCAGTCCTGAATTTTAACTTTAGCTAAAACTCTTTGACATTACCTGTCTGTTCTGTTATCCGCATTCCGGGGAGTTTTTCTTCTAGAGCCTGTTTGAACTCATCAGACTTTAAGGTGTTGATGAATTGCTCCACAGCCTCTTTATCTGCTCTATCTTTTCTGATCACAAAGTCGTACTCCTTATCCCGCAGAGGTATAAAGTCGAGTCCGTATCTATCCGCTACAGTCTTGATACCCATTCCCACATCCGCTTTACCCATCAAAACGCCTGAAGCCACTGCCGTATGTGATTTTGCTTCCATGGTATAACCCTCTATCTCCTTGACCATGTGGTCAAAGTCCATGCCTTTGATGTCAGCAACATCTTTGAGGTACATATCCAGAAGGACCCTTGTTCCCGAGCCCGGGTTCCTGTTCATGATGCTTACATCCTCTCTCAAGAAGTCTTCAACGTTCTCTATACCTTTGGGGTTTCCCTTTTTCACTATGAGGCCCTGTTCTCTGGCGTATCCTTTGATCACCAGAACATTCTCCAACCCGAATCTGGAGATAAAGGGGGTATTATAATCTCCCGTCTGATCGTCCAGCAGATGTGTTCCGGCTATATCCGCTTCCCCCCTCCTGACAGCCACAAGACCGCCGGAAGAGCCCACATTGATCACCTTCACCACCCAGGGATGCTCTCTACGCATCAGCTCCAGCAGCACATCGATCCCTACGCAGTGGCTTCCAATGATCAACAAGTCGGCAGGTCTCAGGGTGCTGAAGAGTTTGACATAGGCGTATTCTCCTTCTTCCAGGAAAACAGTATCGTCAGGTATCTCAATAAATCCATCGGCCTCAACCAGTTTGGATACTGCTGCAGAGTAGTTCCCGGTAACAGGGTAGATGCTCTCCCCCACAATGTTCACCGGCAAGAACTCTCGCCTACCCGAAGAAGAGAAGATCTTGTGGCTTATCTTCGCCCTGCAGGCTCTCCCTTCTTCTTGAATACCTGCCATTTTTCTTATCAGGTCGGCAACGAATATCTCGAATATCATCATTGCGGATACCGGATATCCTGGAAGGCCAAAGACGGGTTTCCCATCTATTTCAGCTATTATGGTGGGCTTACCCGGCTTAACGGCAATACCGTGGACCAGCACCTCACCTTCTTCATCTATGATGCGGTGCATGAGGTCCCCCACACCAGCAGAGGTACCTCCTGAAGCCAGAACCATATCGGCAGCCTTTAACCCCTCCTTGATCTTTGTCTTTATTTTATCATAGTCATCTTCAGCGATCCCCAGATAGAGGGGCTCTCCTCCGTTCTCCCTGACAGCGGAGCAGATGGCAGGCGAATTGACGTCGTAGATTTTTCCGTGACCCAATTCCCCACCGGGCTCAACAACTTCATTTCCGGTAGATATGACTGCAACAACGGGCCTTTTACTCACATTCACTTCTTTTATACCTACTGCACTCAAAATGGCAACGTCTCTGGCAGTAATTGCAGTATCTTTTCTTAGAATCAGCTCTCCTGCCATTATGTCGCTGCCTGCAGCGATTATATTCTCTCCAGGTGCAACTGGACGGTAAATAAGGATGGAATCATCCTCCATACCGGTGTACTCCACCATCACCACCGCATTACACCCTCTGGGGATGACCGCTCCCGTGGAGATCTCCATAGCTTCTCCCTTACCGATCTCTCCAGTAGGGAGGTCACCGGGTGCGATCTTACCCGTGACTTTCAGCGAGCCGGGATTCTCTTCATCGACCTTGAAGGTATCTTCTGCCTTGACCGCATAACCGTCCATGGTCGACCTGTCGAAAGGAGGCATATCTCTGGGTGCGTAAACATCTTCAAAAGAAGTTCTGCCACAGGCATTGAATATGTCCACGGTCTCAGCTTCCTTTTTACCAGAAAGCCCATCCACCACTTTCTTTGCCTCTTCCACTGAGACCAGTTCCCTGAATATCTTACGCTTCATAAGAACACCAAATATTTCTTAAAAGAAGGACAGAAACTTCTTCGTCTTTCTCCACCCCTTCACTACCCTCGGGAATTATGGCGAATCCGTGTGCCTTGACCATGGACGACAGTATCCCCGATCCAGAGGTCCTGATGGGATGGGCGATATATCTTTCCCTATCCGCAGTTCCATCGATGGTAACCCGGGTGAAAGTCCTCACTCCCTCTGTGGAAGGTATCCTTCTCCCCGCCCTTGCTCTAACGTACTTCCTCTCCCATATGCACGCATCCAGCATTTTCTCCAAAATTGAGGGAACGAAATTGTAGAAAGCTACCATGGCGGCTACAGGAAACCCGGGAAGAAGGATTACGGGCTTATTATCTATATGGCTTAGGGCTACAGGCATGCCCGGTTTGATGGACACACCATGAACTACGATCTCTCCCATATTTGTCACGACCTCAGGTAAGAGGTCCTTCTCTCCCACGGAGGTACCTCCGCTGGCTACAACCATGTCCGAATTTTGAATGGCATAGGCGAGCGCGTCTTTGATCTCTTCTCTGCTATCCCTGCGAATACCACAGTCCAGCACTTCCACATCCAGCATCTTGAGGGCTGATATAACAGAATATCTGTTCACATCGACTACATTCCCTCTGTCCAGTGCATCTCCTGGCTCAACCAGCTCGTTGCCGGTGGAGAGGACAGCTACCACCGGCTTCCTCCGAACTCTGACTGTTTTCATACCCAGTGCGGCCAGCATACCCACGTCCTGGGGTTGAAGCACAGTATTTTTCCTCAGAACCTTATCCCCGGAGCGCACATCTTCCCCGGAAAGAGACACGTTCTCTGCAGGTGTAACAGTCTTGTATATCTCCACAGAACCTGAGAGCTCCTGAGTGTATTCTATCATAACCACTGCGTCACTATCTTGTGGCATAGCTGCACCAGTAGCTATTCTTACAGCCTGTCCTCTGGCGATCTTCCCCGGCTTGCTGTCGCCTATATCAACCTTTTTTTTTGTTGAAAGAATGAAAGGATTGTCCATGGAGGCACCAAAAGTGTCCTCAGCCCTAACGGCGTATCCGTCCATTGCTGCCCGATCAAAATGAGGTATATTTCTATCTGATACTACATCCTCTGCAAGGACTCTATTCACCGACTCAAGGAGGGGAACATCTTCTTTATCTCCAAATTTTAGCTTAACGTGATCAAAATACTTATCCAGTGCATCTGAAATCTTGACATGCTTGCTGAACCCTTTACCTCTTACTTCCATTATCTCACCAGGATATGCCATGAATTCCTTTCATGAATGCCTTATGTCTCATGATGCATAACGGTTATAATCTTTTTTACTTTTTTACTATCTAGGAGATTTCACACTATAACCCCTTGAAGTTGTAAAGAACTCCTTGTGAACAATTTTTATGAAATAGGGCATTCTTGTTCAACGAGCTTATAGAAAACAATCTCTTAGGAAATGCTTCATCCAAAACAACAGTTTTATCGCAGGCTCTTGAATTTTATCGTAATCGTGTGTAAGTTGGCTCTTATTTTTTAAGAGCCTTATATGTAACTATGATGGATGCGGAGAGTATGAGGATGGCGGGGATAACGAAATTAGTATTCATTTCCTGACCACCTTCCCAGTCCTGGTTGAACTGCTGGACTACAAATTCGGTAGTTTCATCATCGTAAATTATGACTCCGGCTTCTCTATTGAGTTTGAGTCCGTGTTGGTTGAAATTGGCAGAAGTTATCAAGGTGTTGTCGTCTGCTACCACCATCTTGGCATGGAGGGGAACGTTCTCCATAATCTTAGCCTTAATGTCCAGCCCTCTTTTTTCGGCTATCTCGTTGAGGAAATCGGCGGTCTTCTGGTTGTCTTCTTTATTGTGTTTGCTGTCCAGCAATATCCTAACTTCTGCTCCCTTCTCTGCTGCTGAAAGAATGGAGTCAAGGAGCGGGGTTCCGTTGAACCATTTGAAATCCATGTAGGGAACTTGAATGTAAACTCTATTGCCGGCTCCAGAAATATGATCGAAGATGGGATTTGAATCAGGGAGAACGAAAAACTTCGCTGTGCCATTGAAATTGAATTGATCCCCGGAGTACCCTTCGCTACCATCATCAACACTTTGTATGTCTCCAGTTTTCCCTTTTTTCTTCTCATACTTTACATCGTGCTCAAGAACCTTATAGAAAAAATTGGCTGCTTTCTCGCTCTCCACTTCAACGATGTATCCTCTTTTGTTCCAGTGCCAGTTCTCAGTAGTGAGGACCACTCTTTTGTTATCAATGACGGCAAACTTGTAATGGAAATTTCGGTACGATTCCGCTTCCAGAAAATGAGCTTCAAGACCTCTCACCGCTTCATGCTCTTCCAGAGGGATACCACCTACGGGAGTAGCATCCAGAAAGACCTCGACATCTACTCCTTCCTGTTCAAGCTTAGAAAACTGGTAGTTCATAAGAGTATAAGAAGCAACCTTAATTTCATCTCCGGCCTCAACATCATAACTTGCAGGCGAAATGATGATCCTACCACTCACATTATCCTCAACGCTCTCAAAATCGCTCCAGTCCTGATAACGAAAGTCCCAGCCATCATTATCCCTGAAGTAAATGACGCCCTCATCCAGAAGATCAATATCCTCACCGTAGTTGAAAGAATCTATCAATTCATCATCCTTGAACAGTGAAACTGTTTCACCCGAGTTGGCTAAAGCAAATCTGGATGAGAACTCCCTATCCGGTGGTGAGCCAAAAGCGCTTGAATAAGCGCTGGAGTTTTTGGCAGCTGTAATGCTGCCGTTGAACTCTATTCTACCTTCACCGTCGGTGAGGTAGCATTCTCCACCACTGCAGTTGGTTTTGACGTATTCTGCTCCCTCACTGCCGTAGGGATTGGGGCACAGCTCAATTATTTGCCCGCTGGCAATATTTCCGCAGGCATTCCCAACCAGCAAGACGAGGAGGGAAAAGAAGAATAAAAGAAATATGGGTTCATGGTGATATCTCATTCCTCAGCTCTCCTATTGTGGCCATTCTCTCGGCCACCACATTGTGCTGGTGAATGCTCTCCTCGCTCAAATACCTGAAATAGACCATGATGTCATTAGTCGCGTCCTCGAATTTTGATATGGTGGCCATGGCCATTTCCCTCACCACATCTTCCACGAACTTAGGGTTTTTATGCACTTCTTCCACTACGTGAAGCTCGTCTTCTCTTTTCAGGATCTCGTAAACCTGATAACTCATGGAATTCCTGGCGATCTTGATCAGATCCTCCATGGAGGGAATAAAATCTTCTGTTACCTGGATGTCTATTCTTGCTCTCCCCCTCTGGTTGTGGGTAGCCACTGGAACCGATTCAAATATTCTGTTGATCTGTTCCTGATCGAACGATCCTTTGAGTCTCTCTTCTGCCATGCTCTTCACCAACTCCTGTGCGCAGGGACAGGCGGTCATTCCGGGGACTTCTGCACCAATAAAGATTTTTTTTCCTTCGTTCTTGCTCCTGCTCGCCCTGCAAAATATTTTTACCACTTCCTGGGTTCTCTGCCGGGTAGCAGGAGTTTTTCTGATCAAAATGAGTTCTGATTCCATATCAACTTCTGCGCTGGTGGCGTAGTCGTGTCTTTCCAGCAGCTCATCCACGATCTCCATGGTGAGGTCTTCTATCCTGTCCGTGGGTCTGGCAGTAAGATTTTCAAGGACTTCATCCACAGCTTCGAAATTCCTGCTGAGATTGACCCCTTTTCTCTCCGGAGATAGATCAACGTAAACGTCAAAAACCGATATAAGTATAACAGGTCTTACTCCTTCTCCCCTGGTCACTTTAACCAGCTTTTTAATACCTGTAGCGCCTACCCTACTCAATCCAACAGGCACATCCGGTTTCAAGGTCTGCACATCGGGAAGCATAGGGGGAACTTGATCGAACATTATAAAAACGTTGCATTTCAACTCAAGTTTCAGCCTACCCTATAAATATAAGTACCTTTACTGGCAAAAACTTCCTTCAAACCGCATTTTTGGAATTTTTGAGGCTCTGGTCCAAACTCTTTCCTCTCCTGATAACCCAAGACCACCAGTGTTATGTTGTATTTATTCAGTGTATGGTTTACAAGGGAGCAATTATCGGAAGTGTATATAGCTCTAACAGCATCCTGTCTCTGAACCAGCTCCATTCCATCGCCTCTCCACTGCACTTCGTGACATGACCAACCGACCAGAGTGGGGTTGGCCGTAAAGGCTGCCATTCTCCCCCCATAATCGTAGCATTCATAGGCCTCTTCCAGAACGATCTCGACTCTGTCTCTATCCCTATCCCTGTCCCTTAACCACTGGATCGCTTCGTAATCTCCTTCGCTGTAATCTTTCACGAATTCCATGCCATCGAGGTGGAAATCTGCTTTGTAATGTCTTAAGGGGGTCGCTACTGTAGGGTATATCAGGGAGAGAACGAATAGAGTGATCATCAATCCCTTCAGAACCCTGCTGTGGTTTTTTATGACTTGAGATAGGGCAAAAGCTCCGGGGATGGTTATGAGTATCCATACTGCAAGATAGAACTTGAAAACAGTATTCAACCTCGATTCAATGGCAATAACTTCTGGAGCGAACATTAGAACTGATCCCGCAAACACCAGAACAGCCAGAAAGTCCCCTCTAACTGCTTTCCTTGCGGATACGACAGCAAGAGGCACAACAACTATTGATATAGGAACCCAAATTGTCAGGACGGCGGCTGGGATGAGGCTGAACACGAATAATCTCGATACTACCTCGTCCCGGAGATAGAAGAAGACAAACGCCAGCTGGATGAAGAAGAACAGGAGGAACTGGATCAAACCGCTCTTCTCTTCGATTAGAATAAGCTCAGCGGACGGGGTCTCCATAGTAGAGTAAAAGAGGAGTATGGATAACACGGATGCCAGCATTATCCCCAGAGCGAACAAGATCTCTGTTCTCAGGTTATTCAGGGACCTGGAAACTTCTCTCATGTTAAAATGGGGTAAACACTTCAGTACGAAAGTGAGTGCGATGAGGAAAAGAAAGAGGGGAGCATCCCAGGAATTGGTAGCGAATAAGATGAAGGCAATAGGCACCAGCAGTGCTCCACTATAGCTCACTCCAGAAATCCTCTTATAATCGTAGAGAAGAGATATGCCCAGTATTTTGATGGGTATGGCGACCACGTGGGCGTGAAAATCGGCGTGAATGAAACTGAAGTAGGGGAACTCGTTGATGGTGTTCTCGATAACTCTTGTAGGGTCCCAGTAGAAGAGATAACCCGGAGCTTTCATGGCCAGGATGTTGGTGAGCAGGTCGTAGGCAGCGTAGAGGTTACCGGCAAAGAGCACGAATATCACGCCCAGTACGGCCTTTCTGCCGTCCTGAAGAACTTCCCGTAGCAACCCATAGACCAGCATGCACGAAAAAGCTGCGATTGCAGCGGTACCAATGTTGAAACCGACTTCTGGATTCACAAAGGACATCAGAGTGATGGCTGCACCGACTACGTAACCAAAGTAATAATAGAAGTTCAGGGTACCTCCGGCAAAGAATGGATCGGGGGGCGGAAAGGTGGTAGCGTGGAGGACCGAGTTCAGGAACCCGACGTCCATCAGCTTCTCAGCTCCTATAGCCTCCGGTACGAGGGACCGGAGGAACAGAAAATAGATGAAAGCACCTATAAACACTGCTTCAGCCTTTTTATCCATAAGGAAACCTCTTCTCCACACCATCCATATTCCTGCCGCGCAGAACACGGCCAGAACAACGTAGAACACGTATTTGAAAGGGAAAAAGTGGGAGAATATGAATGCAATCAGACAAACCAGCAAAAGGGACAGGAATCTGGCCTGATAGTATTTCAACCTTATAGTTTGGGATACAAGTATGGAAAGGAACCAAAAAACGGCGATACCCAAAAGAATATCGAGCATTTTACCTCCTCAGATCCTTAACCCTGATATTGAGTACGGCTAAAGCTGCAAATCCCAAAACAAGGGTTAGAATATTCTTTAGAGCATGGTCCAGGATCGAAACGGTCAGCGATAATCCCTGGTCTACACCCAGGGTCACGAAAATTCCGGTCATGACCACTTCATACGTGCCTATCCCACCGGGGGTAATGGGTATGATCTTGGCAATATTGGCGATGGTAACCGCCAGAACCACCACAGGGAACACATCCACTCCAAAAGAGAGCATTATTAGATAGCAAACGATTATATCCACAATCCAGATGGCTGTTGAAGTCAAAAGGATCACTACCGACCCTTTAGTCTTTATTATGTCTCCAGCATCCTTCAATATCTTCCCCAGAACATTCTCCATCCGGGAAAATAATATAACTACCGCAAAAATAAGGATCAGGAGCAATAGAGCATAGAAAGGTATAGAGGAAGAGGATGTGGAAAAGAACTGCTGGTTGCCCATAGTGACAATGGCAGTGAAGGCGATAAGCAAAATGGCTATCAGATCAAATATCCTCTCCACGGCAATACCGCTGAAAGAGGTGGTAAAAGGCACGTCCCTGATCTTGAACACGTAAGCCCGAGCCACATCACCGATCCTGACCGGCGTCACCACGTTCATGGTCTGGCTTATTGCCACACTTTCTGAGGAAAAGAGGAGGGGAACCCTTTCTCCCAGCCTGGACATTATATACCTGTATCTTTCTCCCCTTATCAGGAATGAGAAGGCGTAAATCAAACTTGCAAGACCTATGAAACGCAGATCAGCCCTATATAAGTTGTTAAGTACTTGGCTGGCGCCAATATACCATATAAGTGCGGCGAGTATCCCTGCTGCCAAAAGGATGGAGAAAACAAAGAACTTCCTGCTGGATTTAGCTCCTTCACCCCACAATCTCAGTATCTGGGAACCCATGTAAGCCACATCTTTCCCCAGACTGACTTTGGTCTCACCTCCGTGCTCCCACTCCACGGGGAACTCCTTGACCCTGTAGCCTCTTCTCTGGGCCAGCACCAGGACTTCGGTGTCCCAGAACCAGTGATTGTCATCTACATCACCGGCAAGCTCCATTATCACGTCTTTTTTGAATGCTTTGAACCCGCACTGGTGGTCGTGGAGTTTTGAGCCCAGTAGTAGGCGGATCAGGAAGTTGTAGCCTTTTGAGGCGACATCTCTTTTGGCGGGTCTTTCTGTCCTGCTTCCCTTCATCAAGCGGGATCCTGTGGCAATATCATGACCTTCAACGGCAATAGAGTCTATGAGCTCCTTCAAGTGTTTCATGTGAGTGGAAAGATCCACGTCCATGTAGGCCACAATTTCTCCTTCAGCACTTTCAAACGATTTTCTGAGTGCTTTACCTCTTCCCAGCCTCTCTTTGGAATGTAAATGCTGTACTCTGGAGTCTTCTTGACTTAACTCTGTAGCGATCTTATCTGTCCCATCCGTAGAACCGTCTTCGGCAATAACGACCTCATAGTTGTAACCCGTATCTTCAAGATATTTTTTTACGCTGTCCACTGCTTCAGGTAGTCTTTTTGCCTCATTGTAAGCTGGTAGTATTACACTTATTTTCATTCAATCCAAATGGCAATGGATTATATTTAGTCTTTATCTTCAAAATAACCGTAACAGGATCGGTTTGGGGGATAGGCCTAAAGATAGCCAGCGAAGTAGTGATCCTTTTGTTAATCAGTTCTTCTTGCTCTTAAAATAAAATTCTTTAACTTCCAACCCTATTTGAGCCCTGCCTAGAATTTACAAATTTGAGCTTTTTTTTGGGAAGATTTTTGAAACTCTTTTTTGACACAGAAAAAAACTGGAATTTAAAACAAAATGGATTAAATACATGGTGAAATTTTAATATTTATTCCATTAGATTGGCTCTCTATTGAAAATCTCAGGGATGAACATGGAAAAGAACAACTCACATAAATCAAGAATAACATTGCTTTTTCTAGTTGGTCTGGCTTTATTTGTAGCTATCTTTTACTTTATAGGGTTCGATAAACTCTTACACCAGCTGTTAAAAGTTTATCTACCATACTTTCTACTGACAATTGCGGTCCTGGTGCTTTTCGTCCATATGTGGGCACTGAGATGGTGGCTTTTTGTCCGGAAGGCGGATCCCAGTATACCCTACTTTGATATACTCAAAACTCATTTGATAGGACTCGCGGTGAACAATCTCACTCCGGTCGCCAAGCTGGGAGGAGAGCCCGTAAAGGCATACATACTCAACAAAAAACACAAGATAAGCATTGGACAAGGGCTTGCCACAGTCCTCTCAGACCTTACCCTGGAGTACATAACTTCCATTGGAATGGTGATTGTTGCCATGTTCCTCTACATAACTTTCACCAACCCTCCTTTCTGGGTGATCTTAATAGTATTGTTCTTCCTTCTGGTCGCTTTTCTGGTTCTAGCAGGTTTGATGGAACTCCAGTCAGAGAGGGATCTTGTACCCAAGTTCATAAGGTGGCTCTCTAACCGGTCAAAAAGAATCGAATCCTATACAGAAAGAATACTGGAGGGCTATAAAGAGTTCCAGCACGCCTTTAGACGAGGTTTAAAGGACAGAAAGACCTTTGCTGCTGGATTAACTTTATCCATTCTTCTTAAAGTAGCGGAAATAACTGGTTACTTCTTTTTATTTCTGTCACTAGGGTATCAAGTTTCCCTAGTTACATTAGTTATTATAATGGGCGTGAACTCAATGCTCCTCTCCATTCCCTCCACCCCTGGTAGTCTGGGAATTCTGGAAGGAGGCCTTATCTCCACCTTCATACTCCTGGGAGTGCCCTCTGCTGAAGCCTCCGCAGCGGTCTTCCTCCAGAGATTGATACTTTTCTGGGGCGTAACAACCAGTGGGAGCCTGTTGGGAGTTCATTACGGTGTGAGCCTATGGAGTAAAAAAGAAACAGAGGGAAAGATGTTGGAATGAAGGGCTCTTGAAACTCCATAATCAACTAACAACTTCAACTGGATAGTGTAAAGGTCCTTTTATAATGCCCTCCATGGGTCCAGTTGGTCTTCAGAGTTTCGTCGTAAACCTCATCAAAGGAGATAACTACTTTATTGCATTTCAGGTCATGACCTTTTACAGATATGGAGAGGTCCATGAAGACCTCATCAGAGCTATCTTTGAAGACCAATATGTGAATGCGGTGATACGGGAGTTCAGCCTCTACCACGACTTCTCCATTCCTCTTGTTTACCCTGTAACCGGTTATGTGATCCTGAAGGGACTGTAATTCCACTTTTTCTTCAGGCTGGTAGACACCCTTAAGGAGGTATTTGAGGTCAACTACACCTGAAACCAGACCCAGCCGCCTCAACCTGGAGAGCAATGACGTTTTCGCTCTGGAGGAGAGCTTATAAGGTTTTGACATCTTTATTTCCAGACTATACTTGTTCTTGTTGTCCAGAACCTTGAAATGGTGCTTGTTAATCTCCAAAAAATCCTCGACGACTATTTTTTCTTCCATATCTTCTGCTTTCATCTCTTTCTTCTCTATAGGCCTGTAGCGGTAGCAGTCGAGATCGCTTACTGTGTGAAGAAGCTCTGCTGTGGCGAATGTCTGCTCCATCACGAGGGTCTGGAGCCCGCCATCGTATTTGACGAAAACTCCTTCACTGAGACCCCCATTATCATCCACCAGCTCCAGAGTCCTGTACAAAAGTATATTAGCCATCTTGCTCCATAGGTTATCACCTGTGGCTTCTTTCATTCTATTATAAGCCTTCACTGCCATGAGGGATTCAAAGGGAGATAGTCTGGGGGTTATGGACTCCGTTATGGGATGAAAATGACCAAATATTTTTCCATACCAGTAGTGGAACGTCAGGAGATGGTGAGCATAAATTTCGGCGTATTCAAGGAATTTTTCATCCTCGAAAAGTTCGAAGGCGTCCAGGAAAGCGTTGAGGGCTAGAATTGCGGAGTAGCCTTCCGGTTCCTCCAGACCTATATCCCTCAAAACGTTTTTGCAAATGGGATCCTCCTGCTGGAGGTATTCAAGGCCTTTCAGCGCTGATCCTTTATATCTGTTACCTCCATAGCGCTTGAAGGCTATTAGCAGAGCCCTGACATTTTCCGCAGTCGCTCCTTCTGATCTTGACCATTTGGCCATCATGCTGGAAGGATTGAATTTCTTGAAAGATATAGCGGCGTTCCAGGAGCCATCACCGTTCTGTCTGCTCAAAATAAAGTCAAGATTCTTTTTGACCAGCTCCTCAACATCTTTGTCCTCGTACCTTTCCAGATACTCTAAAAGGCTGCGGGAGATCAGCCCCTGGCCACCCGGGTACCCTGCAAACCCCACATCCATGTAAGAATAGCCCGTCAGCTTTTTGCCATTGTAGTGGGTCATATTGAACCAGAACAATCCCCTCTCGGTTTCCCTGTACAGCTCTGTGTTGACAAACAGGTCTCTGAGCCTCTTCATCCAGTTCTTGAGATCGGGGTCTCCTGTTTTGTGGTAGAGTTGTGAAAAATAGGACAGTCTTACCGCCTCGTAACTGAGTAGAGAGTAGCTGTAAAGAGAGAAAACAAAATCAGAGGACTTTCTCCACGGCAGCTGAAGAAAAGTTCCCAGCTCGTTGTCATAAGAGCGCTTCAACGCCTCTTTAGACCTCCAGCATAGACCTTTAACCCTGGAGTTAATATTTTCGTTTTCAATGGATCCAATTTTGGACCCGTTTTTCTGGAGGTCTGTTCTGTTCAGGAATCCTCGCACAGCTTCGACCCAGTTATTTGTCCTGTACTCCTTTACTTTGAACTCCACCTGTTCACAATTCTCTTTTATTTTTCTCTCCTCTCCTCTTCCCAGCCATGCTGTATCTTTGTGCTTGAGTGTGAACTCTGGAAAGTGCTTGAAAATGATACGATAACTGGAACTTGTATCTGTCAGCCCCACAAAAGGGTAAACTTTTCTACTTCCACATGTGGCAGGCAGCTCAAATTCTATACATTCGCATCCTTCTTCGAATTGAAGACATATGAGAGGAAGTTTGCAGTAAAAAAGCGAGCGGTAGATTACAGCTTCATGGACAATGTCATCGATCCTGTCTATGTAGTAGGTGGTGAAAGGGTATTTGTTGTGGGATTCCTGGAACCCGAAGGTTCGGGCGTAGTTCATTCCCCCTATAAAGAAATACTTTAGGCTCCCTTTGTCTTGGGAGTCTTTGGGTATGTCTATCTCTTCAAGAAGCATTATCACTTAGTCTCCTGTAGAGATCTACATGCTGTTGAGCGATCTTCTCTATGTCAAAGAGCTCTGCGGTTTCAAGTGATCTTTTTTCCGTGATCTTCCTGTAGTTCTCATCCTTTAGGTCCTCCAGACAGGAATCCATTTCTTCTACGTTCTTGCAGATCATGCCTGAGTGGGAATAAAGCTCCTGAAATACTTCCATATCTTTCATTATAACTGGCAGACCCACACTCATTGCCTCTAAAATTGTCAATCCAAATGTCTCAAAGCTGGAAGGATTGACCATGAGGTCTGCTGCAGAGTAATGAGCATTGAGGTCTTCCACATATCCTGGGAATATCAAATTATCATATTTTTGACTTACAGCTCTCTTGATCTCCCTGTAATCATGGGAGAATCCGGAATAGGGCATGCCTCCCACCCACATGAATTTTACGTCCGGATGTTTCTTTGCCATGGAAATGAAGTCAAATATTCCCTTTCTGACCGTCTTCTGACCCACATTTATTACCAGCAGCTCATCTTCTTTTAGCTCGTATTTGCTTCTTATTTTCTCTCTGGCTTTTTCGTTAAAATAGAATTTGTTTCTGTCCACGCCGTTGTGGATAACGATGATATCACGGCATATTCCCATATCCAGCAGCTCTTTCTTGCTGGTCTCCGAAACGGCTATAATATTATCGAATTTATTGTATATCTTGCTGTAGACTTTCCTCCAGAAATCCTCGCTCAGAAGGACGTTTCCCACATTGGCTCTGGGAGTTGAGTGGGCTGTAAGAACTGAGGGTCTGCTTTCCTTTAAATTCAAGAATAATGAAAAGGGCCCGAATGTGTGAAAGTGGTCCAGGTCGGAATTGCTATTAAGAGAATTCCACCTTTTTTCCACCTTCAGATTCTCGTAAAGGCTTTTTGCCATGGTGGAGCAGCCAATATATTTCATGCTGCCGAAATCTTCTACCACGAAGTTCACTCTCATTCGAACCACATTAAAGCTGAAACCATGTGAGCTATTTAAATTCGTTTTCGTTAAAATATTTAAGATAGAAAATCTTTTCCCCGATCAACTTATTCGACCTATTTTGGTCACCGACCTTTCCTATCAGGTCTCTTCCTCTTTAGGGCTTTTCAATGGTACCTTGGTAAGAGGGATGACCCCGCCCACATCGCCCAGGATCATGCTCACTCTGACAAGTATGGAAAAGAAAAAGGCGGGCGAAGTACCCACTCCCAGAAGGTAAAAGGCCGCAATTGCCCCACTCTCCATAATACCGATACCGGCAGGAGTTATGGGGACGAACATCAGTGCAGAGACCAGAGGCTGTAAAAGAAAGTAGTGTATAAAGGAGAGTTCGATGTTAAGAGCCTCACCAATGAGATACCATTGTATCGCGGTGATGAACCATCCTATGATGCTGATAGAGCTGAGCAGAAGTATGTAATCCTTGGTCTTTACTGAATGCTCGAAATAACCCTGAAATATCACCTCGAATTTCTTCAGGAATCCAGGGATCTTTACCCTCTCGCTCCAGGAGGCGACAAGGATAATAATGGAGATAGCAAACAGCATCCCAATACCGATCCCAGCCACAAGAAGAAGGTCCTTGAAGTGAGTGGAAGAAGTGTATAGCAAGATCAAGGCCAGTAGAGCACCAAAGATCTTGATCAGAAACTCTATTGCCTGAGGAACCAGTATAGAGGCCATACCCAGTTTTGTGTTGCAGCCCGCTATTCTTTTAAGGATCAGCGGGGTGGTCAAGTAACCGCTTTTCCCCGGAGTAAAATCACTTAACAGCATCCCTCCCAGGTGCGACTCCAAAGACCTCAAGTAACTGGTCCTGCATCCCAAAATGTTAACGATCTTGTACAATCTGAAGCTGAGAACGACGTTCAATAAGAAAAAAGAGATAGAAGCCAGTAAAACGTATCTCAAGTCGATGTACAGGGGATAGTCATAGATCCTCAACTTGAAGTATATGGCAAGAATTAAGCCTACACCTATTGCTATCTGTACAACCCACTTGATTTTACTTTTTCTCAGGTAGTATCCCAGGTCTTCAAGTGCTCTGACCCTAATGCCTGAACACCATCCCCAAGAGCTTTCTCAGCATGTAGATACTGTCGGTTTTAAGCTTTACCTTACTGCTCTCGTCTTGAGACCATTCCACGGGAAATTCTTTGGCTTTGTAGCCTCTTCTCTGGGCCAGCACCAGGACTTCGGTGTCCCAGAACCAGTGGTTATCCTTTATATCCTTGCTCAGCTCCATTATCACGTCTTTTTTGAATGCTTTGAACCCGCACTGGTGGTCGTGGAGTTTTGAGCCCAGTAGTAGGCGGATCAGGAAGTTGTAGCCTTTTGAGGCGACATCTCTTTTGGCGGGTCTTTCTGTCCTGCTTCCCTTCATCAAGCGGGATCCTGTGGCAATATCATAACCTTCAACGGCAATAGAGTCTATGAGCTCCTTCAAGTGTTTCATGTGAGTGGAAAGATCCACATCCATATGGACCAGAATTTCGCTTTCCGAATTCTTAAAAGCTCTTAGTATCGCTTCTCCTTTACCCAGACGGAAATCGAAGTGATAATGCTTTATTTTGTTATCTTTCATGGCTATTTTGGAAGCTACTTTATCTGTTCCGTCTGTAGAGCCGTCTTCGGCAATGATTACCTCATAAGAGTAATTCAAACGGTCCAAATATTCTCTTAAAGTGTTTATAGTGTTTTCCAGTTTATCGGCTTCGTTATAAACCGGTAGAACTACACTGACCTGGGGCATTGAAACCAGTTTAAAGGTTCTACATTTAGTTCTTTTCAGTGTCGGTTTTGATCAGGGAGTACCCGCTACAAGATAGGAAAGCGTCAGGATGCTCACCCTTAACCTTTTTGAGAGTCAACTTCTTTCTGGAAGTCAATTGAGGTATTTCTTTGCCCTCATAATTTTTTAGAAGAAGGTCAGCCGTGCTCACACCGTAAACGTCTCTGAAGAGAATAGTAGGGGTGGTTATGCGGGGATTGACCTCAACCACGTAAGGAGCGTCTCCCATCACTATATCCACTCCAACATATCCGAAGAGACCTTTAATAGATTCTGCAGCCTTTACAGCCTCCTCAACAACATCTTCACCCACCGAGAAGGGCACGGTAACTCCGTAGCATTTGAAATCATCCACAAGCTGTTTGTTGACGCTGAGAACTCTTACTTCATCCCCAACCAGTAAGCTGACGCTGATGTCCTCACCCTGAACGTATTCCTGGGCAATATAACCATCAGGGAGATCTGAATCGTTATTCTCCATCTTCTGGATACCTTCACCTCCACAAGAGGTTCGGGGCTTTATGAGATATGGTTTATCCAGTGGGTCATCGGAAGTAACTGGCATATTGACCTTCTTATTCAACTTGAGGTAGCTGAGCCATTTGTCCGAGGCAGTGTACACACCATACGAGTAGCTTCCCAGGTTCTTCACTTCTCCGTCCAGAAGAATGGTGGATTCCAGAAGTATGGAATCATCTTCAGGCGCAATCGCTACACCGTATTCACATTCTCTGGCGACTTGAACGAACTGCTCCATCCATTCTTCTGAAGAAGTTCCGTACAACTCATTTGGTAGAGTATAAACTGTGGATAACTGTTTGAACTCTTCGGAGAGGGAGTTGAACATCCCCAAACCTTCTACGGCAATACTGTCAGGCACATGACCGATACAGGTAGCATACTCGAAAAGAAATACATTCATTCCTCAACATGAGTTGAGACTTAATAATTAAACTTTCCTCTTGTTATTTTGTCTAAAGGGTATCTAATTTTATGGGCGGAAGCCATAATTGAAGCAGCGGTATCAGCGTTCTCGTGATTACAACTGAAAGATAGGGTTAGTTATCCTCTTTGATCTCGTAGCTGAAGAGGTCAGCAACCGGTTCAGGTTCAGCGTATGCCTCTTCAAAATCCTCGTCATTGAGAATGATGGCTATGTCTGCACAGTTCTTCAGGGCGGTAGAGAAACCAGGCTGAATACCGATTATGATGGTCTCCTTCCCCACTTCCATGGCCTTGTTCAACACCGCCTTGAAGTCAGCATCTCTGGTCACCAGTGCTATGGCGTCGATAGCATCATTGTAGATCATTTCCATAGATTCCACGGCCATTTTTACATCAACGTCTCCTGATGTTATTGCGGGCTCGAATCCCTGGTTCTCTATAGCCTCTACGAGCTTTTCTCCTGCATATTGGTTGAGGAAGACTTTTGCAACTTTGATATTTCCATAATCCAGCAAAATATCCCGGAGCTCGAACAGATTAATATTGAACTCTTTTCTGAGCATATTGGGCCCATCGACGACCAGACCAATGCTCCTGAAGTCAGAATCCTTCTTCGAAGTGAGATAATCTCTTATTTTTTGTAGTTTGGAAAAACTGAGTTTTTTTCTGATAGCCATCTTCCCGAACTCCCCTCCTTAAGCCCGTCCCTCTTAACAATGTTTTTAAGAAAATTATGGTTTAAAATTTTTTCGACTCTCCTTGGTTTTTCTTCTGTGCATCAGGTGGTTTATCGCCCGAATAACAGCGTCTATAGAGCTCATTATTATGTCTGGTCCTGCTGAACGGGCTGTAAAGGTCTCGCCTTCATCATCTTCTACTGTTACATAAACTTCGGCTAAAGCATCACTTCCTCCCGTAATTGCGTCCATTCTGAATTCGGTGATCTTTATATCTCTCTCTACTAGTGCAGAGACAGCTCCTAATGCGGCATCTACTGGACCAACCCCAATCGCTGTTTTTACCTTCTTCTGGCCGGTTATGTCGGCATTAATGACTGCCGTGGGAGTTATTTTGTTACCCGTAAGCACCGTAACCTCATTAACGTTGATCGCCTTCTCTTCTTCCTTGAGCTCTCCTATCACTACCTCTGCCAGAGTGTAAAGATCCAGATCGGTGATCTTCTTGCCCTTGTCTCCCAGCTCCTTGATCTTGTGGGAAATGGTTGTTACCTGCTCTTCATTAACTGTATAGCCAGCATCTTCGAGCAACTTCTTTACCTGATGTTTTCCGGCGTGTTTACCCAGGCTGAGCCTCCTTTTATGTCCTACCATCTCTGGGGTGATAAATCCTGGCTCGAATGTGGAGCTCTCCTTTATCACTCCATGGGCATGTATGCCCGACTCATGGGAGAATGCGTTCTCCCCCACAATGGGGGTGTTGGGAGGTAATTTTATTCCCGTGAGCCTTTCCATGAGCTTTGAGGTCTCCACCAGGTACTTAGTGTTTATACTGGTCTTGATATTCTCCAGGCCCTGAAGTATCATCACCACTTCTGCCAGAGAAGCGTTCCCTGCTCTTTCACCCAGGCCGTTGATGGTCACCTGCACCTCATCGGCACCTGCCAGGACTGCGGCGTAGGTATTGGAAATGGCCATGCCCAGGTCGTTATGACAGTGGATGTCGATGGGCACTTTCAACTCGTCCCTTAATCCCTTGATCAAGTCATGAAACTTGAATGGAGTTGCCACGCCAACGGTGTCGGGAATATTCACCACGTCAACTCCAGCATCTTCCACTGCTTTGTTGATTTGCTTGAGATAGTCCAGGTCTGTTCTGGTAGCATCCATGGCGGAGAACATGCACTTCCTCCCGTTGTCCTTAATGTATTCCACCGCGTCGACAGCCATTTCCACTATCTCCTCTTTGCTCTTATTTATGGTGTGCTCTATCTGGATGTCAGAAGTAGAAATGAAAATATGGACCATATCCACTCCAGCATCGAATGCAGTGTTAATGTCGTTCTTGACTATTCGAGAAAGACCGCAGATCTGAGAATTTAGACCTGAACCCGAGATCTCTTTTATGGTCTCAAATTCTCCTTTAGATGCTGCTGGGAATCCTGCCTCAATTATGTCTACCCCCAGTTTATCCAGCTGCCTGGCCAACTGAATCTTGTAATTTTGAGTGAATGATACTCCCGGAGTCTGCTCACCATCACGTAATGTGGTGTCGAAGACGAATACCTGTCTCATTGCTTCGCAATCACCAGTTCTTTATATAATATTTTGGTTAAGCTTGATCGACCAAGGATGTGGTTGATAGCTATGGCTATTTATGGTCAAGTGATAAACAAACCATTTTTAAATATTATCTTATGTGGGAGGAATTGAATGAGTTCAGGCGAAGATCATAGAAAACGACCGGTATACAGAGATACCAATCTACAGATCATCTTTGCAGTCACTCTAATGGTTGTTCTGGGTGTCAGCAGCATAGCTCCTGCCTTCTTGGAGATATCTCGAGGACTGAAAATAGATGAAAAAGATGTAGGTTTATTGATAACAGTCTTCACCATACCAGGTGTCATTTTAACTCCTATACTGGGTGTGGCAGCTGATAGATATGGCAGAAAGAAAGTTTTAGTACCTTCGCTGTTCTTGTTCGGCATCACAGGATTTTTGTGTGGGTTTGCCAGAGATCTTGACCTTTTACTATTACTGCGGTTTCTCCAGGGGGTAGGTGCAGCTTCTCTGGGGTCGTTGAACATAACGATCATCGGGGATCTCTATTCGGGAAGAGAAAGAGCTGCTGCAATGGGGTACAACGCCAGCGTTCTCAGCATAGGCACAGCAAGCTACCCTTTTATTGGGGGTGCTCTTGCCGAGCTGGAGTGGTATTACCCCTTTTTCCTCCCTATCATTGCCATTCCCATAGGTTTAGCAGCCCTTTTTTACCTCAAGAGCCCTGAACCCAGGAACGAGGAGCAACTGAGAGAATATTTGATCGCTGCGTGGCAGAGCATCAAGAAGCGTAAGGTAGTAGGTTTGTACACAGCAAGCATTTTCACCTTCATTATTCTCTATGGGTCTTATCTCACCTTCTTTCCCATTCTGGTGGGGAAAAGGTTCGATGCATCTCCTCTAATCATCGGACTGGTAATGTCCTCCATGTCCCTAAGCACTGCCATAACATCCTCCCAGCTGGGTAGATTGGTGCAGACCTTTAGTGAGGTAACTCTACTCAAGATAGCGTATGTTATCTATACAGTAACCTTAATCGCCATCCCATTCGCTCCCAGCATATGGATAATACTCATCCCCGCCCTGTTGCTGGGTGTTGCTCAGGGAACCAACATTCCCAACATATACACTCTGCTGGCGGGTCTGGCTCCCACAGAGCATCGGGCAGCATTCATGTCGATCAATGGAATGGTCCTGAGAATAGGGCAGACCATAGGTCCGTTCTTGATGGGGTTGATCTACGTAGCCTCGGGAGAGCTTCTGGGACCTGTTTTCTATGCCGGTGCAGTTTTTGCGGTAGCAATGTTCGTCCTAGTGCATCTCATGGTCAGTGATCAATAACATCGTAGAAAAAACAACCAGCTAAATGGAATGAAGCAGTTGGATAGCGAAAGAGCGTTAAGCGCTCATCATTCAACCCCAATCAGTTTAAATATAAGGTGGGTATGTGCTCCTTCAGAGGTGCTGATAGTGACATCTTCGTTAAACGAGATCCTGGAAATGAAGAGGAAGCCATCACTCGGTGAATTTGATAATGTATCCAGTATAATCCATAAAGTGAAAGAAGAAGGGGATAAAGCTCTACTTGAGCTTACAGAGAAGTTCGATGGAGTTAAACCCCAGTACATTAAGTGCCCCAAGGAGGAAATTGATAAAGCTTATGAGCAGGTCGATGACGAGCTTATCGATGCTCTGGAGCTGGCGAGGGAGAATCTGGAGAACTTTCATTCCATTTCCTCGGTGGAAAAGGATATAAAACTGGATTTTGAGCATACGGTTCTGGGGAAGAAATACGTCCCGGTGGACTCTGCGGGAATATACGTTCCCGGAGGAAGAGCCAGCTACCCCTCGACCGCGCTTATGGCCGGAATTCCGGCCCATATTGCGGGAGTAGAAAATATTGCCGCCTGCACTCCCCCGGACAAGGATGGGGCAATTAAGCCGCTCACTCTGGTTGCCTGCGACATCGCGGGTATCGACAAAATTTATGCTGTGGGCGGGGCTCATGCTATTGCTGCTCTAGCATATGGTACCGAGACTGTCAAGAAGGTGGATAAGATCGTTGGTCCGGGGAATATTTATGTTACCATGGCCAAGCTTCTGGTTCAGAACGATGTGCCCATAGATATGCCTGCCGGCCCGTCAGAAGTGCTGATAATTGCCGATGAAAAGGCAAATCCTGAATTTGTTGCTCTTGATGCCGCTGCCCAGCTGGAACACGACCCCATGTCCATCGCTGTGATCATAGCTACCTCACAGAAAGCTGCTGATAATATCATGGAAGAGACCCGGAAGCTCATCCCGGAAACGGAGAACCTCAAGATCGCTGTGTCAGATATAGACCAGGCACTAGAGACCTCCAACCAGTTCGCGCCCGAACATCTGGAGTTGATGTTCGAGAAGGCTGAAGAGTATTTCGATAAAGTAAAACATGCCGGAAGTGTGTTTATCGGGGAGTACAGTCCTGTAGCAGCTGGAGATTACGCTACTGGGACGAATCACATCCTCCCCACTTCTGGATATGCCAGAATGTATTCGGGGTTGAGTGTTGAAACATTTTTAAAACATGTCACTTACCAGAAGCTCACCAAAGATGCCTTAATGAGATTGGGAAATGCAGTAAAAATATTGGCAGAGGCTGAAGGCCTGCACATGCATGCCAAATCGATCGAGAAAAGAATTGAAGGTGAAAAAGATGACCAGAGTTAAGCATACTAACGAAATAAGTAATGAGGACGTAGACCAGGAAATCGTGCTTTACGGTTGGGTACACGAGCCCAGAGATCTAGGCGGCCTGGTTTTCATTATCTTGAGAGATAGGGAAGGCTATGCGCAAGTAACACTACCCAAAAAGGTTGTTGACTCCGAGCTGTTCAAGAAGGCCAGGAAGATGAAGAGAGAGAGCGTAATAGCGGTCAAGGGAGTTGTGAAGGAGGAATCAAAAGCTCCCAATGGATTTGAAATAATTCCCAGTTCGCTGGAGGTTCTGAATGAGGCGGAAGGTCCACTGCCTCTGGACGTATCGGAAAAGGTTCCTGCAGAACTGGAGACCAGATTGGATCACAGGTACCTGGACTTGAGAAGGCTGAGAGTTCAGGCAATATTTCGGATAAAACACCAGATGCTGAAGAGCACAAGAGATTTTCTGACTGAAGAAGGTTTTGTGGAGATAAACACCTCCAAAATAGTATCCACGGCAACGGAAGGAGGTACAGAGCTTTTCCCCATCACCTACTTTGAAAGAGAAGCCTTTCTAAACCAGAGCCCCCAGCTTTACAAAGAAGCTCTTATGGCTGCCGGGTTTGAGAAGGTCTATGAGATCGCCCCCATATTCAGGGCTGAAGAGCACAACACTGTCAGGCATTTGAACGAAGTGAACTCTATGGATATCGAGGCCAGCTTTATGGACCACGAAGATGTCATGCAGGTCCTGGAGAGGATGGTCAACAGGGTTTACAATGACGTTGCCCAGAACTGCCAGCAATACCTGAAAGTGTTCGATAAAGACCTCAAGATACCTGAATTACCCTTTGAGAGACTAAAGTATGTCGAAGCCATAGATATAGCGGCTAAAAAAGGTGAAGAGATATCATGGGGTGAAGACTTACCCACGGCAGCTTTGAAATTAGTGGCAGAAGAAATGCCGGAGCACTACTTCATTGTGGACTGGCCCACCATCTCCAAACCATTCTACGCCATGCCATATGAAGACGATCCAGAGTTAAGCAAATCTTTTGACCTCATGTATGGTGCTCTGGAGCTTGCCAGCGGAGCACAGAGAATCCACCAGTATGATCTGTTGGTGAAAAGGATAAAAGAGTCTGGCCTCAATCCCGAGAGCTTTGGATTCTACCTCGAGACCTTCAGATACGGAATGCCACCTCATTCGGGGTGGGCTGTTGGAGCTGAGAGGTTCTTGATGTCCATGCTGGGGCTGAAGAATATAAGAGAAACCATAATGTTCCCCAGGGACAGGAACAGGCTCATACCTTAAACCTTAAACTTTTTTGAACTTCTGATCGTATATATCTGGAATATCTGTGGATAATGGTAATTAATGGAAATTACTTAAAAACGAATGATCGGCTTCGTAGGTATGAATAGTTATGTTCACGGTTATTCAGAAAAAGAATCAAAAAGATTACAGGATCAGGCAGATACGCTTGATGAACTATTGCACTGCGACTCTGTATTTCTTGAGAACTCAGAAATATTGGAGGCTGGATGTGGAGTAGGTTCTCAGACCAAGATAATTGCTCCTAAAAATCCTACTTGTCATTTTACTTCATTTGACATTTCTGAGGAATCGATCGAGCAGGCGAGGGCAATGATAAATAAGTTGAATATAAAAAATGTCAGGTTCCGGGTTGGCGATATCTTTGATCTAGAATTTGGACCCGAAACATTTGACCATGTGATCGTCTGTTTTGTTCTGGAGCATTTAACCGATCCTGTACAGGCTTTGAACAGTTTAAAAAAAGTTCTACGAGAAGGTGGAACTATAACAGTGATCGAAGGAGATCACGGCTCTGCATGCTTTTATCCTCCCAGTGGTGCTGCTCAAAAGGCCATTAATTGTCAGGTACAATTACAGGCACTGCATGGTGGAAATGCACTCATTGGAAGAGAGATATACCCTTTGTTGAATAAAGCTGGTTTCTCGGATTGTGACGTATCTCCTCGAATGGTATACGCCGATGCGAGCAAGCCAGCCATGGTTGAAGGTTTTATAAAAAATACCTTTACTGCAATGATCGAAGGAGTTGAAGAAGAAGCATTAGGTAAGTCATTGATATCAAAGGAGGAGTGGGACCAAGGAATAAAAGATCTTTACAGAACAGCACAAAAAGACGGAGTATTCTGTTACACATTTTTTAAAGGTAAAGCAATAAAGAGATAAATTGAATATGTCAATGCTATCCTGAAGTCTATTACTTTATTCTCTAGTGTTATTTACGCATTCTGGGAACCAAAGCGTATGTTCCACCCACGATCATCAAGATGGAGCCGATCCACACAAAGGAGACCAGAGGTATGGTGTAAATCTCGAAATAAGCTCCCTGGAAATCCTCTGTGGTACCACCTATAGCAACGTAAATGTCTCTGTGTGGTTGTGATAGGATCTCTACTGTGGAGACTAATCTGTTCTGTCTTTCAAGTTTATATAGTAGTTGTTTTGGCTCTAGGGTTCCTTGCAGCTCTCCGTCCTCGTAGATTTTGAGAGTAGAAGAAATAATGAACTTCTGCTCGTCTTCCAGCATCTGAATATCACTGAACTCAATTCTGAGTGAGCCAAATTGGTACGAATCACCAACATCCATTCTTACGTTTTGATTGCTGGTTTCATAGATCCAGGAGCCCATAACGCCAATGAAAAGTAGAATGATACCGATATGGACCAGATATCCTCCTATCTTTCTTCTATTGGGCAGGTCCTTAACTTTAATGTCCTGCAGATGGTTCAGCAGAGAGAACACAAGGATCCCTGCTCCCAGGCTGGCTATACTTACATTGAAAATGAGGTAGACGGCAATACCTGTGACAACTCCTGCTGCCAGTGATTTTTTGCTTCTGGATAGGAAGACCTGCTGGTCAGACCTCCAGTTAAGGGCGGCGCACAGTCCAAGCAGTACAACGAGAGCTGTACCCAGTGGGATCTCTATTCTGTCATAGAATTCTCTACTAATAGTGATCTCTCCTGCAAAGAAGAGGGGGGCGAGTGTGCCTATTAGGATGGTGACTGTAGCGAGGAGGAGTATGCTTATATTGGCGAAGATCATGGCTTCTCTGGTCAGGTTATCGAACTTCAGTCCTCCCGCATAACTTCTCCTCTTTGACCATACGGCTAAGGCCAGGAGTGTTGTCAGGACTATTAAGAGGAGGAATGACCATCCTATGGGATTCTGACCGAAGGCGTGGACAGAGCTTATTATTCCGCTTCTGGTCACGAAAGTGGCCAGGATGACAAGGTTGAAAGTAATTACCGTGAGGAAGAAATTGAGGTTTTTGAAGGACTTCTTTCTCTCTTCTATCAGCATACCGTGTATTAGAGCTGAAGCGGTAAGCCATGGAAGGAGTGAAGCGTTCTCTACGGGGTCCCATGCCCAGTAGCCTCCCCAGCCGAGTGTCTTGTAGGACCAAAATGCTCCCAAGAATATGCCTACGGAAAGGAACAACCAGGCGAATATTAGATATGGTTTCGCTCTCTTAACCCAATCCTGTCGATAAAACAGACCTGCCACAGCAATTGCGAACGGTAGGGTCAATCCGGCATAACCCAAAAATATTGTAGGTGGGTGTATAGCCATCTCAGGTGTCCTGAGAAGTGGATTTAACCCCAGACCATCTTGAGGGATGAAATCCAACCTGGTAAACGGATTGGAAAAATCAGTGATAAGTAAGATACTGAGGAACAGAACGATCAAAGAAGATATTGCTACACTCAAGGAGGTTACTGAGTCTTTTTTGGCCTTTGAAATGAATACAGAGTTAAAGAGGGCAAGAAATAGAGCCCAGAGGAGAAGCGAACCGGCTCGACCTGCCCACACGGCGCTGATGGTGTATAATGGGGACAGTAACATATCGGCGTTCTCGTAAACATATGCAACGTTAAAATCTCTCACTATAAAGTATCTCAGGAGCAAAAAGAACGCAAAGGTGAGTGCAAGGGTGTAACCGTGTACAACAAACTCTCCATTATGTGCTAAACTCTCCCGGCCTCTTAAACTTATGAGAAATAAAACAGCAGAAACCGCTGACAGAATAGCTGCAATCCAGATCAGTATAGCTCCGGGGTCGGTCAAGAATTAACCTCCACTTGATCAGGGTGTTCTTCACCTTTTGACTCGTATTTACTGGGGCATTTGAGCAGGATCTCATCAGCTTCAATTTTTCCGTGTGAGTAATCTCCAATTGCCACAGCTGGCATGCCTTCCTGGTAATTGGATATAATACCTGTGTACACCACAGTTATCTCGCTTTTGCCGTCCGTTAGCCCGAAGATTCGGGTATTGTTGTTCTGGAAGTACTTGGTTGAATTTTCAACGATAGTCCCGTTGACCTGCACATTGTTAACATTTTCTTTTTGAGCAACCTCAGAAACGCTCTTGTATGGGGTAATATTACTTTGAAATGAAAATGCCAGTACAATAACGAATACGATAACCACACTGCCAAGGATTATTCTTTGCTTATCTTCCATGGGTTGACACCACTCCAATTATACTATTTCTTATAAAGTTAGATAATACTATTTATTATTTATCTCTTTTTGAAGCCAGGGTGAGAAGCATTATGAGATAACCCTGTGGTAGATGTTAAAATGTCAAAAACTAGAAATATAACACAAAATTTTAAAGAGTAAAAAGTTTAAACTACTTTAGCAAGCACGAATGTATGGCTAGATAATGGTTAAAATTATCTCCTCAGGTGTGAATGTAATGATAGAAGACTGGGAAGAGTATAAAGAGATAAACAGGGCCGTATATAATCTGGTAGAGGACCCTAACACCATCCCCAAAATAAAGAAAGCACTTAAGCATGTGATCGGGGCAGGGGGTAAGAGGACCAGGCCCATTATAGTTCTTCTCAGTGGGAAAATGTGTGGAGGAAAATATGAGGATGTGATGAATGTAGCCCTTGCTGTAGAGCTTATTCACACTGCCAGCCTTGCACATGATGATGTTATCGATAAAGGGATGATGAGAAGGAATACTCAGACCCTCCACAGGAAATACGACACATCCCTGGCGATACTGGTCGGCGACTGGCTGATATCCAAGTCCGTAGAGCTGGTATCGGTTTACCAGGAGCAGGTTATAGGTGATTTCGCTCGCCTGGGTATGATGATGGCAGACGGAGAGGTTCTGGATATTTACAGCTTTGCAGATTCTGCCAATGAAGAAGACTATTTTGATTGCATTTCAGCCAAAACGGCAGCCATATTCGCCTACAGCGCCAAAAATGCCTGCAGGATAGTTTCAGATGACGAGAAAGCCGCTGGTAATTTATTCGATTATGGAAAAAATCTGGGAATTGCGTACCAACTGGTAGATGACTTGCTGGAATTCCTGGAGATCTTTGAAGATAAGAAGTCTGAATTCGAGTCCAGGACCCTGCCCCTGATCTACGAAGAGAAATACGGGTTTGAGGACTCGGTAGCCAAGATCCTGGGATTGATAAGGAAGCACACCTCTATAAGCGAAAATGCTCTGGACTACTTCCCCCAGGGAGAGAGCAGGATTAGGCTGTCCGAGATGATAGATTACATGACCGCTGATCTTCTGAGGAATTACGTCAGCAAGAACAGAGAAATACTGAACCTCATAGAGAACTACCAAGAAGTGATCTGAGCTTCAGAATCTGACTCTTTATTGGTACTTTATTGAGTTCTGGATGCCTAGATAGGATATAAGTTGATAACTGGTAACTGGAGTTTAGTCTTTGGGAAAGATGATCAATTTCCTTAAGCCTTCCATAATCTCTACCGGCGTCTCTTGAGCACTGAAAAGGTTTTCCAGGAAAACTTTAAGAAGTTTTTCCACATTTCTGGTTCTCAATATGAGCACGTAGCTTTTATCTCCGTTGGTTTTTAGTTTGAACCAGTTCATGGTCTCCAGTTGACTTAATACTCCTTCTATATCAGTTATCCCCATCTTTTTGTAGTGGAAGCCGTATTCAGACCCTATTCTGGCTACATGCTCCCAGAACTTTTTAGGGTCTTTTTCGTTCAGTTCGTCCAGTATGCAGGCCCATAGCTCAATGTCTACTATCACGTTCTCTCCTCCGTAGAGGAGCTCGCTGTATCTGGAGAGCACTTCAACATCTGTTTGATTGTTTTTATTCAGCTTTTGGTAGGTTTCGATAGCATTTCTCACTACATTAGAAACGGTTGAGTTTTTCTTCTCGGTGAGGCTTTGCAGCAGCTCATAGGTGTTGCTGTCAAGCGCTACAGAGATCCTGTGAATATCGTTTGCTCTCGTTTTGGGGGACATCTTAGAGGGGTAGTATTCAAGTTTAATAAATATTTTCTAATGATTTTTCATGAAAAATTTTAATGTGAATTTTGTACAGGTTAATACTACGGTCTCGGAAGGATGAAAGAATGGTAATCGGTTGCATGGAATTTAGGGAAAACAACTTTTGATTGTATAATAAAGTGTATATTAATAAACATGAATTCATACTGAAACTTGAAGATTAATCAGAGGTTTACGTACTTTAAGAAGGATATTTAAAAATATGGAGAAGGGTAACAATAATGTGAGAGAGTTACAGGAAGACCGTAGAAGAGACAGTTCATTAATTGATACCCTATGCATAAATTGGTACCCTATGAGTTGAGTTCAGGTCCATCGACCTACTGTGGTACTAGCCATTATATTTATCCCATAACAGAACCTATCATAACTCCCATAACTGAAGGAATAGCAACTAAATGAATTACCTGATCATTAATTATTCAAATAGATTCATGCAGTTGCCGGTGTCTGTTATAGAGATAAGAAATTCATGTGTTCCTGCTACCTTTAAAGGAACTCCCATGGAGGTACTGTACTTAAGTAATTAATAACTCTCGTTTAAATTTTAACAAAAATAATCAACTAAACTTTGTCTCTAAAGCTGGTTAACTAGTCAAACTGTTCTTTTATTATCTCGGTTTCTCCATCTATTTCTCTTTCCAGAACGATCAATCTTCTCTGCCCCTCAAATATTTCAGCAAAAAGACCCATGACCTCGAATACACTTTTTAAGAAAACATTCAAAATTTTTGCCTCAGATTTTACCGTAAGCACCAGGACATAAGCCCCTTC
>JAWODI010000007.1:0-45262 GCA_046483365.1 Archaeoglobaceae archaeon
TATGAAACTGTCCGGAATTAGTCGTATGGAGTAGAATTTATCATCATCCAAACCACCGAATGTCCTGTTCTACTGCTCATGCCCCGTAAGATTAGTTTTAATGAGCCAGAAATCCCAACTGCCGACCCAATTTCTTCAATGGGCCGTTCAGGAAATGGACCGGAGTCAAATCACTTGCGGCGAATATCGTAACCGATACCGGTGATGCCGATGAGCACTGTGAGGATGAATCCGATGAAGTGCCACTGGTTCACCCAGTAAGGGAGCAATAGGGTTCCCTTAATGGCGAAAAAGACCATCGTGATCAAGGGAATGTGTATTTGACCGTTTAGACCCGGGGTCGACTTGTCCACGGAGTCATTGGTGAGATCCTGTCCGTCGAGCAACCCCTCGGGATATTCACCTCCAGGAAGACGGTCAGCCTCGTAGGGCACCGCTCCAGGCGAGATACTCCAGACAGCTTCCCCATCCGGGGTCACCTCAACGACACGGTGGTTCAAGCTGTCGGTGACGAGAATGTTGCCGTTCTCCACCATGTCGGCGTCCCGGGGCCAGTGGAATGGGATGCCCCCCGCCATCGTGAGATCCCAGGTGACGACCCATGTCCCGTTCCGCTCCCGGAGTTCGACTATACGGTCATTTCCCGAGTCTGCTACGAGAACCAGTCCATCGCCAAGCCATTGGGGGTTGTGCTGATTGTTGATGATATTCGGGTCGCCGTCCTCGTTGATGACTTCGATAAGGCCTTCGTCGCGATCGAGGATTAACAGTTGGTTCTCATTGCGAACCGAAACGAGGTACCGCCCCTCATCGATCCGGTCGACGTCGTTCATGTGTAGCCAGTCCTCCAGTGTGGGGTCCTCGGGAGCATCGTAGTACTCCGAGGCGTTCCACTGCCAGACGATCTCGCCTTCGGGATCGACCTCGAAGACGCGTTCGTACTCCATCCCCACTACCAGTATGTTCCCGTTCGGGAGCATCTCGGCGTCGTGCACCTCGCTATTGGCATGGGTACGCACCGAATACGTCCACTCGCGCTGGATCGGATACTCGGCTCCGACCTCGTAGATCCTGAACCCTGTGCAGGGCGCGGGCATCGGGTCACACTCAGCATCGTCCCGCGAGAGGAACGCCGACAGCACCCGTCCGTCATTAAGCGGGCTAACATCGAAATGTGCCCAAGTCTCGGAACTCTGCCAGACGATCTCTCCGTTCCCGTCAATCAGTACAACGTATCCACCTTCCCCACTGAAGGATCCCTGCAGACCAACCAGCGTTGCCCGATCGGACAGGTTTAGATTTCCCATCTCAATGCTGCTCGTCCCATCTGCCATATCCTGACTTGGTTTGACTTTCGTGACAGACGGCGCCGTCACGGCGCTGACACCAAGGAACACCAGAAAAGCCACAATCGCAAGGATAGCAATCACTTTCCCGCGTCCGATCAACGTGATCCATCTTTTCGATTTCAATTCTTGTTTTAACGGCATCAAAATCCCCCTAACTTATCCCATCTCCACCTAAATATCCACTCCGCCTAAAAAACCTCATCTTAATGTATATCAACTTGAGCTATATTCATTATTAAAAAAAATTTGGGTACACAATAAAGCGGACCCGGCGGGATTTGAACCCGCGATCCCTGGCTTAGAAGGCCAGTGCTTTATCCATGCTAAGCCACGGGCCCTTTGATTATCTATAATTATGTCGGCTATTTGAATTATTTCCTTCAACTGTTTTTTAATGTTTTCGCAGGTCACAAGTTCTTATCCACATATTTGTTGAGAAAGACTTCAGCTTCTTTGAGGTCTTCTATGTCTTCGAAATACAGGGTTTTAACGGAAAATGGAGAGCTCTTCTGTAGTTCCAGGTCTATTTTTAGGGAGTCTGCATTGGTTCGGTATCCTTTTAATTGCTTGAGGTCGGTCTTGAATGGTTTGTAGTGGATTTTGTCTTCGTCGTCGATGAAGTATTGTCGGGGTTTACCCAGAACTATCTGGATATAGAGGAAGATGAACAGCAATAGGATGCCGGTTATGATCAATGAACTGCCCAATTCTCCTGTGGTCACGTACCTGCCGGCTCCCGCGATCACAGCGAACACCAGTAGAAGTATTCCAAATAGCAACCATTTCTTGCGGGCAATGGGGTTGTTCACAGCTCTATAGTTCCATATCATATTCTTACACCTCAGAGGGATTCCAGTATATTACTTGAATCCTTTATCAGGAGCAGTATCACTTTTTCATCCGATCAATGATATGATTTATAAACTTTCTTTTCTTTGATTAACTGGTGTCCACTCTGCATCATTCCTCATTTTCCACCACAGCCTCATCAGAAGTTTTAAATAACTGTACATTGAAATTATGCTCTGCACCCGAAAGATTTATAATGATTAAAAATTATCGTAATGGGAAAAGTGTGGTGAATACCTATGGAACTATGGAAAAGACTTGCAAAAATATACATATCCGAGAACGACAATGAAGAGATAATTGCGGAGCTGGACTCTTTATATAAAGAGGTCTCTCAATCGGAATTCGATATTGACAAGAAAAAGAGACTGGAGAACACTATCAAAAAGATCAAGAAAAGCGATAATGTAAGTAAAAGTCTGGAGCATTATTTCTCTAAAGAGCACGCTCACTTCTTGCTAAACAGGGAAGAGCACTAATAACCCCTCATTTTCTACCCTCTTTTACCCTCTTCTACCAGCAGAAAAGCTAAAAAGTCCTTATTCCAATAGGTTTTAATGGCCGAGGAATTTGATTTTGTTGTTATAGGGGCAGGAATTGGGGGCTTAACAGCAGCCAATGAGCTTAAAGGTTCAGGCAAACTTCTGCTGACTGATAAACTCTTCAGGCCTGGTGGTACCTCTTATTCCTTCAAAAGAGGCGATTATGAATTCCTAACCGGTCCCCTGGGATTCAGTCACCCTGATTTCGTCAACTCATGGTTAAATCATAATGGATTCGGTGAATTGAACTTCGCCCGAAAGGATTACCATATTCTGGCAGGAGATATCGACCTCAACATCTCCGGTCCACTCGAAGAGGTGGAAAAGGAACTAAAAAGGCTATTCCCTAACGAGAATGTTCATCAGGCCATAATAGAGTTAAAGAATATCATCGGCAAAGTGAGAGGCGCATTTGTACACGAAGGAGGTATTTTCAACGCCCTTAAGAATGAGCCTGTCAAAGAAGACCTGTCCCCCTATCTCTATCCGGCAAGAGAATATTTCTCAAAATTTTTGGAGAACGAAGAGCTCCTTAACCTCCTCTCAGGAATGAGCCTCAAGAGGTCCGATGACTCTACCATTGCTTCCGCCTACATGTGGGATGTGCTCACAGAAACGGGTATATGGTACCCCCAAGATGGGTTCAAATCCCTGGTTAGAAGACTGTACGAGCCCTTAAAACATAACTCGAGCCTCCTTACAAGGGTCGAGGAGATCTCAGTCGACGGAGACCTCTACCGGCTGACCACCAGTAAAAACACTTACCTGGCAAAGAACGTTATCTCCAATGCGGATGCAAACGTGACCGCCCAGCTACTGTCCCATGAACTCCAAAGAGATTTTGACCGGCTTTTAAAAGGGAAAGAGGAAGGTGGATCTGTATTTACGGTTTACCTGGGTGTGGAGAGATCCAGGATCGATACCAGCAGAATAAGGGCTTCCCACACCCTCTACTACCCCTATCTTGACCATCGAAACTCTATGGATGACAACAGGTTCTATAGGACTGAAGTGGAGGTTTCCTTCATATCCGATTACGACGAATTTGCACCCCAGGGCAGCGCAGCGATCATGTTGAGAGCCCCATTCAGATACGAAGACTGCAAATTCTACAGCAAAGAGAAATACTACGACTTCAAGAAAAAAGTTTCAGAAGAGCTGCTGGAGATCGTGGAGCCCTTAATACCCAGCATATCCAAAGCAAAAATAATGGACGCCTCAACACCTCTGACCTACGAAACGTGGGGAGGCAGGTACAGGGGCTCGGTCCCTGGCTGGGACTGGACCGATGAAATTTCGAGGTGTATGGTCAAAACACCTCTTAACAACTTCTATCTATGCGGGATCTACTCCTTCTCCATCCCATTTCTAGGTGCTTTCCCCACTTCACTATACAGTGGGAGTCTGGCAGCCCGGTACATAAAAGAAGGAGACCCCCTGCACTGACGAGGTTTCTTTGGAGATCCAATTAGAACAGCGCTTTAACAACACTCTCAGCATCTACTCCACATTCTACCATAATTCTTATATATCGGACATGGTTAGTTAGGAGTGCCGACGGCCACAGAGGCAGGGGGTACACCCGGACTCTTTCCGAACCCGGAAGTTAAGCCCTGCTTCGTCCCGTGTTGTACTGTGTTCCGAGAGGGCACGGGAACCACGGGAGCTGTCGGCATCCTCTTCCCGCTTTTCAAACCATTATTGATTTTTCTGCTAATTCAGTTGTATCCCTATTGAGGATCTCTTTTGAATATATCGTTTATCTGTTCTTTAAGTGGGACCTATTTTTTAGTTATTGAAATTTTTCAAAATAAAAGGAGAAACTCGAAATTTGTACTTAATTTTTGATAATTTTTTGAATAGCTTACGAGACGATGCAGTAAACTCGTTAATAATGAAATCTACAGGCCTATAAAGAGTATATTGTGCTTTAATAGCATAATACTACCATAATACCTAAATAACAGGCTTTCACGAGGAGGTCTTATGGTGTTCGATATTTTAGGGACAATAACCATAGCCAACCCAGAATACCCTGTAATACAGCTGCTCATTGAGTCCATAGCCGGTAATGCGGGCTTGTTTGGGGTCGCATTGACCTCGCCATTTATTTGATAACTGAAAGAAGGGGCTTACAGGATTTCAGTGTGGACGACATATCAGATGTTTCGAAAGCCGGTATCCTTCTGGCTCTGGTGGCAGCCATGTGCTGGGCCACAAGTGTCACCATAATGGACCATCTGGTGGCTTATTTGCCCGTAGAAGCTGTCGCAGTATCAGATACTTGATCGCTGCTCTCATAGCCTCAGCCATTATACCTGCCAAGGGATTGAACATCAATCACTACGCCCTGAAGATGCTGGGTATCGGAGGACTTCTGGCACTTGCCATAGGCAACTACGCTCTCATAGAAGCTATCGATCTGGCGGGACCGGTTAGAGCCACTCCCATCGCAGCCACCTACCCCATAATCGCCGCCGTTCTGGCCAGACTTGCTTTAAAAGAGATCATAACACCCAAAAATCTAGCAGGAATAAGCCTATCCTTCGGAGGAGTTCTGCTGGTCATACTATCCTGAAATGAGGAGATTAGAAAACCAAAAAAGGTAATCGCTAAAAGGGAGGGCCTGAAAGCCAGAGTTATAGTGTTGAGGAGTGACTGTTTACCACACAGTATGAGAGGGAAAGAAAAAATTGAGTTGTTGATCTGGTGGTATGGATATATATTATAAAAAAGATTAAGTAAAATCTTTTTCTGGGTTTTCACTCTATCTTTCACAAATATAATTAGTTTGAAAAATACAAATTTGAATACAACGAACCTTTTAAACTTTTGAAAAAAACCAGAGAGCGAGCAAAACAATACAACAATCCCTAACTACTTCTGTCAAAAATACGGCAACTACTTTTATCAAAAATATGATTTAGGAGGTGATATTTATGAAGAAAGTAAGAGAAGATATCTTGAACAAATTGAATAAAATATTTGAGATGAACGCAAGAACCTGCAAATCAATGAAGGAGTTCGAGGAAGAATTCCCTCCATCAAAGAAGTGATAAGATCTATTAAAACATCCCGAAATGCGTTACCAATAATTTTTCTTTTGTACTCTTCATCTTTTTTGTAATATTATTACTCCCCCCATGTAAAACTGATTTTTTCTCAATCCCCCAACCTTTTGAGAACACCCTAACGGGGTTTTACTTTCATTATGGTCTATCGGCCTCGCTGATACAAGTAATGTCTCATTGTTTTTGGTTTGTAACCACCAGTTAAACAAGTCATGAGGGTTATCATCCCAACCGAGTTATTATGGGGTTTTTCAAATTGTGATTATTATAATCTTGGTTTTTTCCGAAATTTGTATGTTATTGAGATTTTTGTATTATATAATGGTGTACAAAACAGCATCAACAACGTTGCCTGAGGATAAACTTAAGGAACTGAAGAAAAAGACAGGAGAAAGTACCAATAAAGAATGTCTCGCGAAGGCCATTTATCATTATCTGTCCTGTCCTTATGTAGAAGATGTTCAGTGGGAAGAATGGAGAAAAGAGCCCACCGAAAAGAACAAAAGGGGAAGAAAACCATCCTACTTAGAGAAATACTTCAAAGAGAAGAACAACGAATAGAAATATGGTTATAATAACCAGAATAAATTAAGCTACTATTTTCAAATATGCGAACCACTATTACGGCAATGGAGAGTCAATGATGAACGATCCACAACAGGTAACATTAAGGAACATATTGGGACTCGTTAGATGGAGTCGAGTAACAGTTTTCACTGGCCTGTACCTGATATTTACCGGTGTTTTCACGGCTATAGCCGGTAATGCCATGGGAATAGATTCTATCGACTACGCAACAGCAGTAATTTTTACCGGTTTTGGACTGTGCGTTATCGGCCTTGCATGGATAAGCTTCAAAGGATAGAACTGTTTTAGGTTTTCGTATTCTTGTATTCTCAGGCCTCAAATTTTTGGAAGATTTCCTCGAATGTGTCCAGGACCACTTTCAAGTCCTCCTGGTCCACCATATACGTGGACAACTTGAACTGTTTTGTCAGTCCGGGTTTAATTCCATGTATCTTATTCTTCTTCATTTCTTTGTAGAGGAAATATCTGCCCTTCTTTGCCTTTTGAGATATATTGTAGAGGTCTTCAGACTCGAAGAACATTAGATCATGGTTGTGGGGTTTATCCCCCAGCTGTTCAATACCCAGATCCTCCAACTTTGCGGAAAACCACCTGGCCTTCTCCACTTCCTTATCCCACTGCTTTATTCTATCCTGAAGGTGGGGAAAGGAAGCTATCAGGGTCATAACGGGGACTCCTCTCGCCGTACATCCCAGGAACTCCACTTCCTTTACCCTGTATCTGGCGGATTTCCTCAAAAGCCGAGATGAGTGATCGTCGCTGAGCCCCAAAAACCCGATGGGGCCAGCAGAAGCCATTGATTTGTGACCGCTGCCCACAATAAAGTCCGCGCCCAGCTCTTTCATGCTGACCGGCATCCTTCCCACAGCATAAGCACAGTTGAGAAGAAGAGGGACCTCATACTCCTTGCAGATCTCAGCTACCCGTTTAACGTCAGCTAAATTCCCGTAGTTGCCATCCGGATAGGTAAGGACGGCCAGAACCACATTGCCTTCATTTTGAGCGTCTTCGATCGTCCGGGCATAATCTTCCGCATCAATCCTGAAATCTGGGTGTCCTGAGCCGGGAACCTGGGCAACATTGACCCCTGCCCTCTCTGCAGCCACATAGGTAGAATAATGGGCGTTTGAATCTACAACGATCCAGCCATCTTTGAGAGCAAGAGCGTGCATTACCGCAAATTTGGCTTCTCTTGCTCCATTTGTTAATCTGGCATGATCACAACCCAAGAACTGAGGAAGCGTCTCATGGACCAGGTCATAGATGGGGGGGTTCTTTATCTCCTCCAGTCTACCGGCGCAAAAATCACATACGCTATAACCATCTCCCCACTCGACTAGAGCTTTCCTAGCATCTTCACTTAATCGCCCGCCCGTTTGCAGGGGGTCTATATTAATGAAATCCTTTGTCTTTCTGTGAATAAACCCCAAATTAGACATTAATGGCCATCACCGGAAAAGGTTAATATGATTTTCTGAGTTCAGTACATTCCATCCTACTTCAATCTACACAACCTATCTTCACGGCTGAACCAGTAACTGGAATTGGATTTAATTATTTAGTTGGTTCTCAACACTTAAATCAAAAAAGAATAAAATTAGATTTTTTGGGTCTTCTTCATCTCATCTATCAGCATACCTGGTAGATTTTTCATTTCGTAGTGCTCTTCTGCGTGCTCCTTCAATTTCTCCGTTATTCCATTCCTGTTATCCGGTACTATCCTTTTTCCGCAAGCCCTACATTCCACTATATACGGATGCATAATTACCCCTTTTGCAACCACCAAGTTGGTTTTTTCAAAGAATTAAACATTATGAAAAAAGAAGTGAAAACGGAGAAAATCACAAACACCGGTATGATTTGGTCTAATCATCTCTTTAATTATTCTGTATATGATGGTTTTTTATATTTCTAATCTCCCCTTTCCCCTAGAAAAGTTTATTAATCATGTGTAACAATTATATTACATATGAAAGGAGGTGTATAAAAGATGAAGAAGACCTGGAAAATATTGGGTATATTATTAGTATTTCTGGCATTTATCGGTGCAGCATCAGCCCAATGGCAACAGAACAGTAGCGAGCAGATGGATACTGATGAAGTAGCTCAACAAGCAAAGGAACTGCTGGATAAGGCTGAGATTGAAGAATTTCAAGGATATAGAACCGATATAGTTCATTACAGGATAGTCAGCGATGGTGAATATGTCGGCGTATTATGGGAAGACGTTAGCCTCGATGATCTGACCTTAGGAGAGCCATACAATGCAAGATGGGGAACAAAGGTACCACTGCTCTACAATGACGAGACCGTGGGTCAACTGTTCGTTGACGGCACACCCGGAGGACAAGGATGGCAAAACAATAGTGGTGGATACTGCTGCGGAGCGGCAAATGCTGACGGACAGGCTCGAAGTCAAGGTCAAGGACCATATGGCCACGGACAGTGTGATGGAACCGGTCAAAAAATAGGTAATGCAGGTAATGCACGCGGACACGGTGGCTTCAGAGGCTAACTGACTCAAAATTCTCCTTATTTTTTAACCACAGAATTCCCATTAATAGAAAGAAATATGAAATCTAAAGCCAATTGGGAAGAAGTGAGTCTTCAAAAATTGGTCGATTTGGGGGACGCTATTTCCAATCCTCTACGAATAAAGATCCTCAAGACCCTCCTGGAAAAGGAGTGGTATGTTTATGAGCTGGCCCAGGAACTGGGGATATCCAGACAATTACTCTACCTGCACCTCAAAAAACTGGAGAAGGCAGGTCTGGTGGAAAGTGATCTACGGCTGGAGGAGAACAGGGCCAAAAAGTATTACTGGGCAACCGAATTTAGTTATAAGATAGATAATGAAAAAATAAAGGAGCTGGAGGTGTAACCATGCCGTGGGGCAATATGATGTATAATCAACCAGAATTCTGGACCGGATTAATACTGGGATTTGGAATATTGGCGGTTATAATGCTCATAGGATTTTATTTTCTGCTGCAGAGCGTCCAGAGTTTAAAGGATTCCCTGAGCAGAATGGAGAACAAAGTAGAGAATACGGAAAAAAGAGTAGAGGATATGGCCAAACAGCTTGAAGAGATCTGAAATAACATGAAATAACATACCTGGGACATAATTAAGTTTTATTTTAAACTATTATATAGTAGTCACACTTATATACACCAAAATCAGAGTCTTGGAGATGAGATGCGCCCTGTGCGGTAGGGAAAGTGAGGACACACTTTGCCCTGAGTGTTATGTAGAAAGGAATGAGATAATCCATATTGATAAGGTATCCCTATTACAATGTCCTAAATGCGGTTATTTTAAAATATCAGGTAAGTGGAGAAGAATGGATTTCATGGACGCCCTTGAAGAGGAGCTGAAAATTCATACGTCCTTTCACCCCGACCTTAAAGTGGATGAGGTGGCAGTGATAAATAAGGGGCAAATGCTGCAGATTAAGGGCAGCTTTAGAGGTCTGCCCGTGGAGAGATACAAAGAGATCAACCTCGATTTCAATAAGGAGATGTGTCAGAGGTGCAGCAGGAAATCCGGCGGTTATTTCGAGTCCATAGTCCAGGTGAGAACTGAGGGAAGGAAATTGCTTCCGGTAGAAGCCCAAGAAGTAGCAAAAGTAGTGGAAAAAGAGATAGAGGCTGATGAGGAGAACCCCAAATCCTTCTTATCCAAAGTGGTGGAGAGGAAGGAAGGTATTGACTATTATCTGGGCAGTAGAGAGATCGGCAGAAAGATAGCCAAAGAGATCGCCTACGAGCTGGGAGGGAAAATAAAGGAGAGCAAGAAGACTTCGGGGAGATTTGACGGCAAAGAGCTCTACAGATTCACTTTTCTGGTGAGGCTGCCCTCATTCAGAGAAGGTGATGTGGTGGTAGAGATAAATGATACCGAAACCCTTGCTCTGGTCACCAACAAAAAATTGTGGAAAGCCATAACCGTTGACGGCGGCTCTATCAACCTGAAGAACCCCACTGTGGTGTTCAAACATGAAGAGCTGTATAAAGCTATTGTACTGAACTCTGACGACTCAGTTGCAGAGATACTCCATCCCGTGACCAAGAAGATGGTCATGGTGGAGAACTGGTGGGGATTCAATGCTGGCGACAATGTTCTCCTTTTTGAGTATAGAGATGCTTATTACGCCTTCCCCCAGGAGTTGTCGGATTGAGAGCGGTTAAAGTTCCCAAAGAACAAGCTGAAAAAGTAAGAAGATACGCTGAAGAGATCAAAGCTAAAGATAAGAAGAGGCTCGTCATCCAGAAAGATGATTTTGTGGAGATCCCCATCTACGACGAATACGCAAGCATTTTTGATCACGAAGTGATCGAGCAGGAGAGTCCCCTGTTCGCCAAAGAATACGACCTGGCTAAGATACTCAGGAGGGAAACTCCCCCCGAATTACATTCCTTTATTCCCCACAAATACAAGATCGTGGGGGATATCATAATGATAAAGATCCCTCCACAGCTGAAAGAGTATAAGAAGAAGGTTGGGGAGGTGCTTCTCAGCATCCATCCCCGCTGCAAGTCGGTGTGGGAGGATAAGGGAAAGAAAGGGATGTTGAGGAGACCGGAGGTCGAGCTCATTAGCGGTGAGGGCAGCGAGACCGTCCACCGTGAAGGAGGATGCTACTACAAGCTGGACGTGACCCAGGTGATGTTCAGCCCGGGGAATCTGGCGGAGAGGACTAGAGCGGGTCAAATAGTAAAAGAAGGAGAATTAGTGGTGGACATGTTCGCCGGTATAGGGTATTTCTCCATTCCTGCAGCAGTTCATGGCCGGCCAAAGAGGATCTACTCCATAGAGGCGAACCCTCAATCCTACACATACTTGCTGGAGAACATCCAGCTTAACAAAGCCCATCGGATCGTTCCTATTCTGGGAGACTCCATGTTCATCACTCCCCAGGGAGTAGCGGATAGGGTTTTTATGGGCCACATCAACAGCCAGGACTTCTTGTCCATGGCCGTTAGGGCTCTGAAAGAAAAAGGGTTCATCCACTACCACGAATCAACTCCAGAAGCGGTTCTGGACAGACCCGTAGAGAGGGTCAAAAGAGCTGCTGAGAAAGAGGGTAAAAAAGCGAAGATCGAGGACCTCAGGAAGGTTAAGCATTACTCCCCAGGTGTCCTTCATGTAGTATTGGACGTCTATATCTCTTGAACCTGAGGTGAGCTTTAAGCTACCTATCTAATCGACTAAAAATGAATGAATATGAATGAAGATTTTAATTCCGACACCGAAATTTATTCATATTTTTAGAAATATAATATGTTAAGGGATTATAATGGAGTCGGAAGAGGATAAGGGTGATGTTTTATCTAACCTGTCAAGGCTGGAGCTGTCTATCTTAAGGGATCTGTACAGGAACAGGAGCACCAAGAAAATTGCTAAAAACTTGAACATTGACCATGAAGCAATAAAAGAAGCCCTTTCCGACCTTTCAAGTAAGGGTTACGCAAAATACAATGTGGGGATCCTGAAAGATAGGTACAAACTGACCGAAAAAGGGTTCAATACTCTAATGGAGAAAGATGCTTCTGTAAGGAGATCCGTTACTTCGGGTAATCCTCTACATGAAGATGAACCCGTATTCAAAGAATATCGAACAGATGATCGTAAAGAAGAGAAAAAGAATAGAAAACTTATAAGAAAGCTCAAAAGAGAAGGATGAACCTGTTTCTCCAGATCTAAAAGAAACTATCTTTCAGGATCCCCAAAATGTTAGCTCTATGGGTCGGTTATCTGACTAGCTTAAGACTTAGAAGACTTAGAAGACTTAGAAGACCAAAAGGACCAGGGTGATATCAATTGGCACAATTGAGGATTAGATTGACAACGGTGCCGTGAGGCTGGTTATCCTCTATCTGGACCCTTCCCCCATATCTTTCGATCGTTTTCCTTACGATATACAATCCCAGACCGTTACTTTTACAGCTACTAAATCCCTCATCAAAGATCCTTTCTTTTACCTCCGGCGGGATGCCCGACCCATTGTCGGCTATCTTGATCCAGCAGAAGTTGTCTTCGTCCTCGATGCTTACATCTATTCTGTCCGCCTTTCCGTGTTTGACAGCGTTAGCTACAATATTGTTCATGACTGACGTGAGAGCTTTGTCGGCAATTACCGTGCAGTCGCCTTCAATGCTGGTCTGGATACCGTATCTGCAGACAATGTTCTCCAGGACCTCTCTGACATTATGTGGTTCCAAGGTATTTCCGGAAGAAACAAGAGCCTCCAGCTCCTTCATATCCTCAACAAGCTCGAAACTTCTCTTGATAACATTCATAGCGTTCTCCAAAAGCTTTTCATCCTTAACTTCTTTATAAGCTTCCAGAGAATTGTTTATTATGGTCAAGTCATTTGAGATATCGTGCCTTATGGTCTTGTTGATCAGGCTCAAAAGCTGGTTTTTAGTATAATCTTTACTCCTAACTTCCACCCTGCTTTCCATCTACATTATCACCCCTACATCATTATGGGCTTATTATCTTAATAATTATAATGAAAGTAAGGTTAATAAATGCTTCGATTGATCTGAAAGTGATCACATTTAAACATCTGAAATAGTATCTAATCCATTGGAAAAATAACGACATATTTGATGTTCATTCACTAAATTTTCAGTTTTCCAAAACAGATTCAAATTCTTTCAAATTCTTTCAAATTCTTTTGCCAAGGAGGTTTTTCTGTAACCGTGGTCTATAAAATCCCAGGGTAGCTGCTTATCCACATCAATACCCCCGAGATACTCCTGAAAGTCGTTAATCCTTACTCTGGGAAGAGCTTCCCCCACCTTTTCATCCCCTCTGGAGGTTATAGTCTGTACGGCGAACTTCTTAACATTTCCAGTTTCCGCTTCAACTTTTATCCTTTTCAGCTCTTTTTTGAGGAACTTGAGCTTGTTGTTTAACTCCTTGATGTTCTCTTGAGGAGATAGTGAGGGGTTCCCTCCAAAAGGCATCCACTGGAAAGGGGTGTGTGGCTTGGGGACCATAGGGTTGATGGAGACCGAGACCTTTGGAACTATGCTTTTCACCTTACCAACCAGATCTATTATAGCCTGAATATCTTCCTCATCCTCGTGGGGAAGCCCCACCATAAAATAAAGTTTCATCTTCTTGAAGCCGGCAGAAGAAGCCAGATCAGCTGTATGAAGTATATCATCTTCACCTATCTCCTTCTTGATGATCTCTCTCATCCTCTCGCTTCCAGCCTCGGGTGCCACGGTTATACTCTTCAATCCCCCGGCTGAAAGCAACTCAATCATCTCTTCATCAACCGTATCCGCCCTCAGAGATGAGGGAGACACCATATAACCCATATCCATCAGTTGGGAGGTCAGCTCCTTGATGTGAGGATGGTCCCCCACAGAAGGAGCTATGAGGGCTACCTTGTCCGTAAGCTTCCTCCCTTCTTCAGCAACCTCAAGTAGAGAATCGATATCCCTCCACCTGCACGGCCTGTAGAGCTGTCTGACCAGACAAAACCTGCATTTCCTCTTGCAGCCCCTCCCGATCTCCAGCAGGAGGGATTTTCCGTAAGCACCTTCCCCCATTATCTGGTGGTGAAGATGGTCTTCCAGCTTAACCCACCTCCTCTTGACCTGCTCGCCACTCTCCAGATCACCATTACCGTCCTTTTGCAGCAAACCATCTACGCTCTGCCCGTTCAAAATCTCAGGGATCTTGCCATCGACCTCTCCCACAAAAAAGGAGTCAAAGAAATTCTTCAGGGGAACGGGATTTTCCATTACACACGGACCGCCAGCAACTCGATTCCTGGCGGGTTGGACCATTTTAATGGCCTGAGGATAATCTTCTTCGTATTGCAGGGACATGAAGGTCCAATCAAAATCGGAGACGCTGTCACCAGACTCCACACTCTTTTTTCCCCCAAAAATGTCGGAGTAAAACCTCTCGCAGATGTGAGTGTCAAGCCCATTTACCTCTGCATAGATCTGTTGAAGTCCGAGGTTGGCAATACCAGCCTTATAGAAGTTGGGATAAGCTAAAGCCACTTTCTTCTGATCCTTCCTCCACTTCTTGCCAATAGGATTATGCTCTTCCATGTGTATCTGAACAGTATCTACCAACTATGGTCTATTCGCTGGTCCATTTTATTTTGAGTTTGACCTATAAATCGTTTTCCAGTCCAGGTTCCCAGTAGCTCCCAAAGCATGGCGAAATGTAGTGCTTTCAAACAAAGCATTCAAACAAGGTAAAATAAAATAGATAATAATAGGGGTTTAGATCTGGTGACCTCTAGATCTGGATGGTCCTTCCTCCTCTGGTTATGGATATCTTTCCGGTTTTCACCATCTCTTTGACCCCGAACTGTCTCATGAGGTCAATGAATGCCTTCACCTTCTCTTCATCTCCGGTGATCTCTATGACCATGCTGTCCCTGGCAACGTCCACGATCCTTCCTCTGAAGATGTTGGCTATCTCCACTATCTCTCCCCGGTTTTCGGATGTGGCGGCGACCTTTATCATGGTGAGCTCTCTTTCCACGCTGTTCTTGGTGACGTCGCTTATCTTTATGACCTCGATCAGCTTGTTCAACTGCTTGATGACCTGCTCCATTACCTCTTCATTGCCGCTGACCACAATAGTCATGCGAGAGATGTCCTCTCTTTCTGTGGTTCCCACTGCCAGACTGTGTATGTTGAAACCTCTTCTTCTGAACAGGGAGGATACCCTGGCAAGGACACCGGGCTTATTTTCAACCAGAACTGCGATCGTGTGTATCATTGCTCACACCTCTTCATCCAGTATTTCGTTTATGGCGGCTCCAGCCGGCACCATGGGATAGACGTTCTCCAGCCTCTCCACTCTGAAGTCGATGACCACTGGCAGGTCATTTATCTCAAATGCCTCCTTAAGAGCATCTTCAACCTCGGAGACTTTTTCTACGGTCATTCCTACACCGCCGAATCCTTCTGTGATCTTTTCAAAGCTCATTTCCTTGTATCTCAGGCAGGTCTGGGAGTACCTCTCATCGTAGAACAGTTCCTGCCATTGTCTGACCATTCCCAAGAACATGTTGTTGACCACACACACCTTTACCGGTATGTGGAAATCAACGCAGGTTGCCAGCTCCTGAATGTTCATCAAAAAGCTGCCGTCACCGGCTATATCCACCACCTGCCTATCCGGAAACGCTGTTTGAGCTCCAATGGCTGCAGGGAAACCAAAGCCCATGGTCCCCAGCCCACCACTGGAAATGAACTGTCTGGGATACTTCACTTTGAAGTACTGGGCAGCCCACATTTGATTTTGCCCTACTTCCGTAGTGACTATGGCATCGGGAGCCAGCTCGTAGACCTTTTCAATGACGTACTGGGGTCTCAGCTTGCCGTCATCCTTGATGTACTTGAGTGGGAAGGCCTTCTTCCAGTTATCCACTTTATCCGACCATTCCTTTCTTTGAGTATACTGTATATTGCCCAAAAGGCTGGAAATTATCTGTTTGGCATCTCCCACTATAGGGATGTCCGCCTTGACATTCTTTCCTATCTCTGCAGCGTCCATATCTATGTGGACAATTTTAGCGTGAGGAGCGAACCCGGATACTTTTCCGGTGGTCCTGTCGCTGAATCTACACCCGATGGCGATCAACAGGTCTGCATCGCTTACAGCGTAGTTGGCATACTTTGTTCCGTGCATGCCCACGAAACCCAGTGAGAGAGGATGAGTTTCCGGTATGGCTCCTTTACCCATTAAGGTGGTTGCAACTGGGGCAGGTATCTGCTCTGCAAGTTTTCGGACCTCTTCGCTAGCATCAGAAAGCATTACACCTCCACCAGCGAGGATCACAGGTCTCTCTGCTTTAGCGATGAGGTCTGAAGCTTTCTTGACCTGCTTGGGATGTCCTTTTGTCTTGGGATTGTACCCCATCAGCTCCACTTTCTTGGGATATTTGAAGTCGATATCCGCCATGGTGATATCCTTAGGCAGGTCGATCAAGACGGGGCCAGGTCTACCCGTGGAGGCGATGTAAAAAGCCTCTTTGACCGTCTCAAGCAGTGAATCTGACTCGGTTACCAGATAATTGTGTTTGGTTCCCGGCATGGATATGCCCGTGATATCGGCTTCCTGAAAAGCATCATATCCGATAAGAGCGCTGGGCACCTGACCGGTGAATACTATAACCGGTGAAGAGTCCATTTGAGCGTTCACAATTCCCGTGACAGTATTTGTTGCCCCAGGACCCGAAGTTGCAAATGCAACACCTGTCTTACCGCTGGCTCTGGCATATCCGTCTGCCGCATGGACAGCAGCCTGTTCATGCCTGGTCAATATGTGAGATATCTCTGAATCCCACAGGGCGTCATAAGCCTCGATTATGGCACCCCCAGGTATTCCGAATATGTGTTCCACACCTTCATTCTCAAGAGCTTTGATAAAAGCGTCCGCAGCACGCATAAAAAACCACCTCTAAACAATATAGATTACTCTACTACTACAGGAAGGACCAAAATAATATCCAGTGAAACGGCAGCGTAGAGAGTCTTCAACATTCGTCATCCACTCTCATTAAGTTTTAAATAATTTTTGGTGATAGAGTTCCAAGAAAAATTGAACAGATTAATGAAGGGTTTCATAGCAGCATGTTCAGCCCCTCGAGGACAGCTTCCACCGATGCCATGATTATATCCGTTCTAGCTCCTCTGGCAGTCACTATTTTGTCCCCACTCTTCAACTGTACAACAACATCGACCAGTGCATCAGTACCTCCGGTTATGGCGTCTACGTGATAGCTCACCAGCTCATAGTCTCCAAAACTGGTAAAAGCCTTCTTGATAGCGTTTGTGGCCGCATCGACCGGGCCAAGACCTACAGCTGCCTCGACCTTTTCGGATCCGTTGACTCTCAGCTTTACGCTGGCAGTTGGAGTCATTTTAATTCCGCTTACGATGGACAGGTCTTCCAGTTTAACCTTCCTTTCTCTCCTCACCTGAAGCACGGTCTCTATTATGGTCTTTACATCCGCATCAGTTACTCTCTTTCCTTTATCCCCCACATCCTTTATCCTGGAGAGGATTTCGTTCATCTGGTCCTTGGTGGCACTGTAACCAAGGTCCCTCATTATAGCTTCCACACTCGCTTTTCCAGCGTGTTTACCTAAGACGAGCTGCCTCTTTCTTCCCACTGTCTCCGGAGTTATGGGCTCGTATGAAGAAGTATCTCTGAGTATGGCTGACGTATGGATTCCGCTTTCGTGAGTGAAAGCGTTCTCCCCTATGATGGGTTTATTGGTAGGGATAACGACCCTTGTAAGCTTTTCGATCAGCTTGGAAACGTCATATATGTTCTCCATGTTGATACTTGTCTTGGTATTGTAAAGGAGCTCTAAGGCTACTACAACTTCTTCAATGGACGCATTTCCAGCCCTTTCTCCAATACCGTTTATCGTTCCGTGAAAACCTGCTGCACCGCCGCCTATCCCGTATACAGTGTTAGCGGTGGCAAGACCGAAGTCATCGTGGCAATGGATCAACATAGGAGCTTTAAATTCAGGTGCCAATTCTTTAAGTATCCTTTCAGTTTTTTCCGGAGTGAGCACACCTACGGTATCTGTGTAGGTCAGCCTATCTGCTCCAGCATCGATGGCGGCATGATAGAGCTTTTTGATGAATTCAATGTCTGCTCTTGAAGCGTCTTCCCCTCCAAACTCTACCAGCAAACCCCTCTCTTTCGCATATTCAATTACTTCTACAGACATGTTGATCATGTCTTCCTCGTTCTTATCACCCCTGAACTTGCTATCAATATGAATTTTAGAAGCAGGAGCTACCATAAAAAGAGAGTCTGCACCGGCATCTGCAGCCGCATCGACATCGTCTTTTTTAATTCTGGCGAAACTGCATATCTCTGCATTAAGATCTCTTTCGGAGATAGCCTTAATTGACTTGAAGTCCCCTTCAGAAGATATAGCAGTTCCAGCCTCAATAACATTTACTCCCAGATTATCCAGGGCCTCGGCTATCATGAGCTTCTGCTCTACACTAAGCGATACCCCAGGAGTCTGTTCACCATCTCTTAAGGTCGTGTCTAAAATTATCGGTTCTGTCATATTGACCATACTCACTTTTTTATGCAAATTTCATCTTCTGTTCTTGACTCCCAGTCTTTTTATATCTTTTTTGGTGTTACTGTAAATTCAATGACCGCAGATCGTCATCGAGAAATCCTCTACTACTATGCAGGACGAAGTGAAATATCTCCATATTGGCACAAGAAAACCCCCAAACATCGTTCAGAGGTGCTGGAGTTCATGGATAACACTTCCGAAATTATTATATAAATGTCTATATAATAAGAAAATCTTTTATACTATAATATTGTAATTACCATACTTATAGAACAGATATTAATTTGGTAAATAGTAATTACACAAAAGGAGATAGAGATAATGACTTTGGAAAAAGCCAGAGAATCTCTGGACAGGTTAAAGATAATATGGGCTGGTTTTGGTTTCGTAATCCTATTCTGGATACTTGAATCAGCACTTCATGCCTTTATATTTAACGTAGACACACTCTACAACCAGCTTTTCTATCCTGGAGCACATGAGGTGTGGATGCGCTCTCTTGTTATCGGCATGATATTCGCGTTCAGCTTATTCGCCCAGTATATGGTAAATATTCACCGAAAAGCCGAAGAAAAAATAAGAGGGTCACATGCAGAGCTGGATCAGATATTCAACACTGCTGCGGACGGAATGAGGGTAGTAGATAGGAATTATAACATTCTTCGAGTCAATGAAACATTCTCCAGAATGACCAACATGACCGTGGAAGAAGCCAGCAGGAGAAAATGCTACGAGGTTTTTAGCGGATCTCTTTGCCATACTCCTGAGTGTCCCCTAAACCGTATTATGAATGGAAAAGAGAGCGTAGAGTACGAAGCAGAGAAAGAGAGGAGAGATGGAGAGAAAGTACCATGCATTGTTTATGCAACTCCATTTAGAGACCCTGACGGAAGGTTAGTGGGTATAGTAGAAGATTTTAGAGACATCACAGAGCGCAAAGTTGCCGAAAAGAAGAAAGAGCACCAAAAGAATCTTTTGCAAACAATTATCGATTCCACCCCCGATTTTGTGGTCTTCAAGGACAGAAATCTGGTTTATAAAATGGCGAATAACTCATTCTGTCAGTTCGTGGGTAAAGACAGGGGAGAGATAGTGGGAAAGACAGACTACGATATATTTCCTCCCCCGGAAGCTGAAATGTTCTGCAGAGACGATGTTCGTCTTATGGAAACGGGGCAATCCCAGGTTCAGGATGAGGAGGTTACAGGAGCTGAAGGAAAGTTATGGCTTCAAGTAGCCAAGACACCTGTTTACAATTCCGGAGAAGTTGTAGGTCTGCTTTGCTCGGTTCGGGATATTACTGAACGCAAAATGTATGAAGATGCATTGAGAGAGAGCGAGGGGAAGCTCAATGCCATGTTGCAGTCCATAGGAGACCACATGAGCATGATGGATAAAGACCTCAACATAATCTGGGCCAATGACGTAGCCAAACAGAATTTTGGGGAAGATATAGTGGGAAGGAAGTGTTACGAAGTTTATCATGGCAGGACTAAACCCTGTGAGCCGTTTCCCTGTCTGACACTTAAGGCATTTGAAGATGGTGAGATCCATGAACATGAAACAAGCGTAATAGATAAGAATGGTGAGACAATATACTTCCATTGTACTGCCAATGTCGGTCTAAGAGACGATGAGGGGGATCCAGTGGGAGTCATTGAGATATCAAGAGATGTGACCAACCAGAAACTTATAGAGATGTCCTTAGAAAGGGAAATGAAGATAAATGCAGCAGTAGCCAATCTTTCCAGTGCTCTCCTATCTCCAGCATCGATTGGAGAGATGTCCAATCTCGTCCTGGAGCATGCCAAACACCTTACCCAAAGCAAGGTTGGCTATGTAGGCTATATCGATCCCCAGACAGGTTACATGATCTCTCCCACCATGGAAGGAGAAGTATGGGAAGGATGTCAAATAGAAAATAAGGACACGGTGTTCAGGAATTTTGGGGATTTATGGGGCTGGGTGTTGAACAACAAAGAGCCAATTTTGACCAATACGCCATTAGAGGATCCCCGTTCGACAGGGTTGGCAGATGGACATATTTCCATTGATCGATTTTTAGCGGTACCGGCCACAATAGATGAAGAACTCGTCGGTCTGATATCATTGGGCAATTCCCAACGTGATTACACTGAAAGGGACCTTGTTCTCGTGGAGAGGTTGGCAGATCTTTTCGCCATAGCCATCAAGCGTAAACAGACCGAGGATGAGCTACAGAGAGAGAGGAACAAACTGGAGACCATAGTAGGTGCCATAGAATATGGTCTATTGATCGTGGACAAGGATAAGAACGTCATATACCAGAACAATGTTTTGAGAGATATTTTTGGAGATGCTCCGAATAATAAGTGTTCCGAGATCTATGAATGTTGTGGTATTAGCGACAACTGTCTTGCCGATAGTTGTCCAGCTGATCTGGCATTCCAGGAGGGTACTTCCCAGACAATTGATAAAAAAACAGTAAATAGTTCTGGAGATGTTAAGTTCTGGGAAAATACGGCCAGCCCCATAAAAAATGCCAATGGAGAGATAGTGTCAGCTCTTGTTGTGGTAAGAGATATCACCGAACGTAAAAAGACAGAGGAAGCTTTGCAGGAAGAGAAGAACAAACTGGAAGCAATAATTGGGGCTATGAATAATGGGCTATCCATTCAGGATAGAGAGTTCACCATATTATACCAAAATGATGAGCACAAAAAGATTGTTGGGGATTGCGTAGGCCAGAAATGTTATCGAGCTGTACACGGAAGAGAAGAAATTTGTGAAAAATGCCAGATAGAACTGGCTTTCAAAGATGGGAAGTCCCACACGGTTGAATGCGAGTATAAACTTCCCAGTGGAGAAATTATTTATCTGGAGAACACCGCGAATCCAATTAGAAGTGCTAAAGGGGAGATCAATTCATGTCTTGAAGTCGTGAGAGATATAAGTAACAAGAAATTAGCAGAAAAGCAGATAAGAAAGTCGCTTGAAGAGAAGGACGCTCTTTTAAAGGAGATACACCACAGGGTAAAGAACAACCTTCAAGTGATATCCAGTCTGATCAACCTCCAGTCCAGATACATCAAAGACGATAAGATACTGGAAGTGTTAAAAGAGAGTCAAAACCGCATAAAGTCAATGGCTCTTGTGCACGAAAAGATGTATCAATCCGAAGAATTGAGCGAATTTGATTTTACAGAATATCTCCGAACATTGGTTTCTCACTTGATCCACTCTTATGGGTGTGGAGGCAAGGTTAACTTGAATATGGACGTTGGCAAAATTTACCTCAACCTTGATACTGCTATCCCCTGCAGCCTCATTATCAACGAGCTGGTATCCAATTCTTTAAAACATGCTTTTCCTGATCATCTGGAAGGAGGAATTGATATCAAGTTCCACAGAACGGAGAATAACGGATTCATGCTTATGGTTGGCGATAATGGAAGGGGATTTCCGGAAGAAATAGATTACCGGAACACCGACAGCCTGGGTCTACAACTGGTAAACAGTTTGACCAAGCAGTTGAATGGTGAAATATCTCTCCATAACGATAAGGGTACGACTTTTGAGATCGTTTTTCCGGAGGCTGAGAACAAACAGTCAATAAAGGAGCGATAATATGACCGCCAAGATATTGATCGTGGAAGATGAAAGCATTGTTGCCATGGATATATCCAGTATGTTGGAGAATCTGGGTTATACTGTCTCTGGTATTGCAGGGTCAGGTGAAGAAGCCATTCGGAGTGCAGGAATAAGAGAGCCGGACCTGGTTCTGATGGATATTATGCTCCGGGGAGGTGTTGATGGTATTGAAGCTGCAGAATACATCCGCCACAATTTCCAAATTCCAGTAGTCTATCTTACAGCCTATTCTGATAACAAGACCCTGGAAAGAGCAAAGATAACTGAGCCTTACGGCTATATCCTGAAACCTTTTGAAGAACGGGAGCTGCACACCTGTATAGAGATCTCTCTGTATAAACATAGAATGGAGGAAAAGCTCAGAAAGAGTGAAGAATGGTTCTCCACCACACTGAAGAGCATAGGTGAAGCAGTGATAGCTACAGATACTGACGGGCGTATAACCTATATGAACCCCGTTGCCCAAGAGTTGACGGGATGGAATACTGATAGAGCTTTGAACCATATGATCGAAGAAATATACACAGTTAAAGATGAGGAAAGTGGGGAAGTAATAGAAAATCCCGTGATCAGTGCTGTGGAAGATAGAATGGTCTTCAACCAGAGCGGCAACCGCCTGCTCATTGCTGTTGATGGTAAAGAGATACCGATAGACTACAACGCTGCTCCTATAATCGATGATAGAGGAAATTGCGAGGGTGGAGTGCTGACATTCAAGGATATCAGTGAACGAAGAAAAGCAGAAGAGATCATTGAACAGCGACTTGAATTCGAGAAGACCATAGCAGACGTATCATCTCAATTCATAGGTATTTTTGATATCGATCGTGCAACCAACTACGCGTTGAAGAAAATGGGTGAGCTAAGCGGTGCCAGCGATGCCAGCCTGTTCCTCTTCAAAGAGAATACTGTAGAGAAAACCAACGAATGGCGTAGAAGTGAGTTTAAAAAATTAAAGCCCAAAAGCTTCCGTCCCCAAAAGATGCCTTGGTTAATGGAGAAGATCAAAAAAGGGGATTTGGTCTACGTACATGATGTGGAGAGACTTCCTCATGGAGCAGAGGCGGAAAAAGAGATGTTCAACCAGCTAGAAATAAAATCTATCATAGGTCTCCCGGTATATGTTAGAGAGAAGCCCGAAGGGTTTGTCTGTTTTGACTATGTGAGGAACATAGTATCAGATGTCGAATGGAGTGAAGAGGATCTTGCTCTACTGAAAGTTTTCTCCGAGATCCTGGGTAACGCGCTGGAAAGAAAAAGAGCTGAAGAGGAGCTTCAGAGACAGGTGGATAGGCTGCAGAAGAGCATGAAGGATACCGTATCTGCCATCTCAAGAATATATATGAACATCTCCTCAAAACCATCCAGATGGGGTAAAAACCCCGGGTTGTGATCGACCTTAATAATAAACTAAAGGATCTGCATACCTAAAACGAACGTCAAGAACAACTGTAGGAGGAACACTAACAGCAGCAGATAGAGCGCTTTACCTCCCAGTTCTTTAAAAGCTCTTTCTGCATCCTCAAAAAACTTTCTTCCCATCACTCTGGCTGTTACTTCATTCCTGGAATAGAATAGCTCATTTTCCTGGAAATCCATTCTTCTAAGAGCTTCCTGAAGGAATGAACGTACTATCTGCCTGTCCTCCTCATCTCCCACGGCTCTATAGCCTACTTTCGGAGATACACCTGTTCGGGAATGGTCGTCAGTAGTAGTAACAGTTAAATCGATCCCGTTAGTCTGTCCATATTCTTGCAGTTCTTCCTTGAAGTCCAAGTCAATGTTGTTACCGTCCAGCATCAGAGTAGCGTGAATGTCCTCCCCGTATTTCAGGAACAGGATGGCTACATGTTTCAGGTTCTTATTATCTACTCCCTGATTGTAAAAGAAATGCTGGACGCTGCATTCCTCTGTTTGCATGTCAGCGGCTTTCTTGATCAGTTGCTCGATTTCCAGGACATCTTCATCAGTAATATCGTAATTCTCTCTGTGGGCGTTATGGCCATCCACAAGCATGACTTCTCCCAGATACTGTTCTGCTGTGCTGTTCAATTGAGAGGGAAGGTCGTCAATAGCTTTTTTTCCGCTGAATATCAGTAATTTCATGTGATTGAAGGGGAACACTTTCAAATCAAATCTTTCTCCTTCAATTTTATAAGGATAGTGTGCAATGAGCTCCTTTTCAGAGCATTCCACTGAATTCAGAATATTCTGGACATCCTCACCGCTAACCGGATTATCCTCATGCTTGGACGCACTGTGAAGATACATAGAGCCCGGAAATCTTTCCAGAACCTCTTGAACCAGTGAAGCTCCCCCAATATTCCTCATGGGCCCTGGATGGAATGAAGTTGATATCAATTTTGTATCGCCTATGGATAGACATTTGGTCCATCCCGCCTTCTCAAAACCGGCTTTTGAGATTTCTTTTTCGAAATAATGTGGATCTGTGGTCAGCCAGAACAGGATAAATGATCTAAGGAGGTGTTTAATATTAAAAGTGCTAAAATCCCTGTCCATAAACCTGATAAATAAGAAAGAAAGGATTAATCCCGCTGCCACTATCAGGACATAAGCCAGAAACCGATGTGGGACTTGAAAAGAGAACAGATGGCTTACAGGATACACAACAAGGAACACCAGAGCTGAATTGAAAAAGACCCTCCTTTCAGAGGCTTTGGACGTGAAGTACAGGGTTATGGTGATCAAGGCAGTAGCTGCTGAAGGAGCAACCACAATGAGATAGAAGTTATGGAGGATATGAATGGCAATGAAATCGAATACTTCTATGGAGATGAGCATGATCAAAGAAAGAAAAAAAACCCTTCTTGTATTGAATGCCAGACCAATATAACTTCTGGAGATAAGAAAACAGATAATAACGAACAGTCCAATGAAAAAATATCTGAGAGCGAAGAAGAATTCGCTGGTCATCCCATTTATTATGGATGCCAGACTAATGGTCACCAGCCCAATTACAACAGAGATCCTTTTTTCCGGAGTGGTGAACATCTTGGAGTAGAATCTCTCTATGGAGCGACTATCTATCATCTTTAAAACCCTCGATAAGATTGGGGTTAAAAACTTGACTGTTCCTTCTTGAACCAGTTAGAAGAGAACACCTAAATAAAGGAAGGCAAGAGCAGTAATCTCGAACAAATAGTTTACGGTTCTTATACACATTAGATATTATTCATTATGGCTAAATATATTCCACCGCCCAATAAGTACCATGGCAACCTGCAAAGAATGTAAAAATTGTAAGGTCCAGCCGGGTTACTGGGTTTGCAAGGCCGTGGGAAGAAGCAATCCCATGATCGCCTTGAAAATGGAAGGCGTAGAAGTGTGCGAGTACTTCGAGCCAAGCAATAGACCTTTTTACCTCCAGTCAACACTCTCAAGATACATAGAGAAAGCATTAAGGGCATAAAAATTAACATCACTACTTGAACTTTTTAATAGGATATAACCAATTACTATGAGTTCAATCTTCCAGCTTGTATGCCTCAGCAAGGAATATCAAAAGTGGATATCCAATATTTTCTTTCCAGCTCTTTCTTATACGTTCTAAAAATTGTTTTTGGTTTAAAATTATTTACGCGGACAATAAATTAAAAGTTAAATAGTCATTATTAATTGTATCTACATGAACTCGTCTTACGATGGTGGCAAATCCACAACTGGTACTATTACCAGAGTTGAAGATAGAAGTTGTACAAGCGGTATGTGTCCTCTATGTATCAGAGAATGCCCTTTCCTCTGTGAAATCGGTCTTTCAACCTTCAGAGGGAGGGAAGCACTTTATCCGGACCCTGAATTCTTTGGCGAAAGCACTGCTTCGGCATTAAAGGACTTTGAGTTGACATGGTCTCATTTCAACATACAGTCAGAGCTTATCGGCGCTAAGGGCATTGAAGAAAATCCTGATGAAGCTATTTTTCCCAATGCAGATGTGAGCACAAACATTGGAGGTATTCCTCTAAAGACGCCTCTGATAATTGGAGCTTACGGATCTACCGAGGTCGCCAGACGATACTGGGCTGGGATCGGTGCTGGTTCTGCAATATCGGGTCTTATACTGACCATAGGGGAGAATGTGTGTGGAATGGACGAAGAGTCCAAGATCGAGAATGGAAAAGTTGTTTATTCTAAAGAGCTTAAGAGAAGAGTAGACGCTTTCAGGGATTTCTGGGATGGCAAATATGGGGAGATCGCTGTTCAGACGAATGTTGAAGACTCCAGACTTGCTGTTGATGAATACGCCATAAACGACCTCGAGCTCAACGTTATAGAGAGGAAGTGGGGTCAGGGAGCAAAGGCAATTGGTGGGGAAGTAAGAATACCCGATCTGGACAAGGCCATAATGTTGAAACAGAGGGGTTATGTGGTCTGCCCCGACCCAGAAGACCCTGTTGTCCAGGAATCCTTCAGGAACGGAGTTTTCCGAACGTTTGAGAGGCACTCCAGAGTTGGTATGCCCAAGGAGAAGGATTTCGTGGAAGATATCGAGCAGTTGAGGGATAAAGGAGCGAAATACGTTTCGCTCAAGACTGGGGCTTACAGACCCGCTGCAGTTGCTTTCACCATGAAACTGGCTTCAGAAGCGAATATAGATTATATAACCTTTGATGGAGCCGGTGGAGGCACCGGAATGAGCCCTGTTCCCATGATGGAAGAGATGGGTGTTCCTACTGTATATTTACAGGCATCAGTGCTCAAGTGCGCAGAGATCCTCAGGAACAAAGGAAAGCACGTCCCCGATATCGTTATGGCAGGCGGATTCACCAACGAGACCCAGATATACAAGTCGATAGCCATGAGCAATTTTGGAGATGGTCCTCACGTCAAGGGAGTACTGCTGGGTAGATCACCCCTTACAGCGGTAATGAAGTCTTCATATTTCATAGAGCTCGCAGAGAAAGGGCAATTGCCTCAGAACTTCGCTGAACGATACGGACACGATCCCCAGAAGTTCTTCATAACAGCACCTGACCTTAAGACAGAATACGGCAGCAAATACAATGATATTCCTTTAGAAGCCGTGGGATTCCACTGTTATGTGGACAGGATAAAGGTCGGACTGCAACAGCTTATGGCAGGCTCAAGAAAGTGGAAGCTCGACTTGCTGGATAGGGAAAGCCTCATAGCTCTTTCGGAAAGAGCATCAAAGGTTACCGGGATCTCACTCCCTGAAGAAGCAGATAGCGACCAGCTGGAGAGAATTCTTATCGATTGATATGTTCAGACCTGAATACAAGAAGATAAAGACCCCTGAAGAAAGGGTCGACGATAGGATCGAGCATTTTGACGAGGTAGCTGTAGGCTATTCCGAGGAGCAAGCTCTGGCAGAGGCTTCCAGGTGCCTTCAGTGCTATCAACCAAGGTGCATCGAGGGCTGTCCCGTTGAAGTTGATATTCCGGGCTTCATCGAGCTGATAAAAAGGAAGGACTACCAGAAAGCAGCGAATAAGATAAAGGAAAAGAACACTCTACCTGCCATGTGCGGTAGAGTATGCCCCCAAGAAACGCAGTGCGCAGAAAAATGCAGGAACGTACTGGAATCGCCGTTGAACATTGGTGCTCTAGAGAGATTCATTGCCGACCTGGAGCTGGAAAAAGGATTGGAAGTCCCTCCAAAGGCCGCTCCCACCGGAAAAAAGATAGCGGTTGTCGGTTCCGGTCCTTCAGGATTAACGTGTGCAGCCGACCTGGCAAAGAAGGGCCATGAAGTGACCATCTTCGAAACATTCCACAAGCCGGGAGGAGTTCTGGTCTACGGAATACCCCAATTCCGCCTCCCCAAAGAAATAGTCCACAAAGAAATTGGCTACGTTAAGAGTCTGGGTGTCGAAATAAAGACCGACACCATTATCGGCCAATCAATCTCCGTCGACGAACTTCTGGATGAGTATGATGCCGTTTTCCTGGGAACAGGAGCCGGACTCCCCACCTTCCTGGGATTAGAGGGAGAAAATCTGGCCGGCATATATTCTGCAAACGAATACCTCATAAGGGTCAACCTCATGGGAGCATACAAGTTCCCCGAGTACGATACCCCAATCAAAGTGGGCAAAAAAGTGGCTGTTATCGGGGGAGGAAATGTTGCCATGGACTCAGCCCGCAGTGCCCTCCGTCTAGGTGCTGAAGAGGTCTACATTATCTACAGAAGAAGCGAGAACGAAATGCCCGCCAGAGAAGAGGAGATAGAAAGAGCTCGGGAAGAGGGTATTGAGTTCATGATATTGACCAACCCAGTGAGGTTCATAGGAGAAGATAGTGTAGAGAAGATCGAGCTAGTGAAGATGGAACTGGGGAAGCCCGACAAGAGCGGCAGAAGGAAGCCGCATCCCATCGAAGGAAGCAATTTCACACTCGATGTGGATCAGGCTGTCATAGCCATCGGTCAGAGACCGCACCCCACAGCCATGAAGACCACTTCAGACCTGGAGATCGACGAGAGAAAAGGGACCATCATCGTGAACAATGTAGGTAAAACCTCCAGAGAAAAGGTCTATGCCGGTGGAGACGTGACCACCGGAGCCGCAACCGTTATCTCCGCCATGGGCGCAGGACAAAGAGCAGCAAAAGCAATAGATGACATGTTAAATACTTAAAATTTAATCCAATACTCAACTCTATTCTTTATTTTAGACCCAGAAGTTCCTTGAAGACCTTATTTTAGACCCAGAAGTTCCTTGAAGACCTTATTTTAGACCCAGAAGTTCCTTGAATACAGTGACCATATCTCTCTTTTCTCCACTGCTCTTGTACTGGTCGTATGCATCTTGAAGAACCTTGAACTGAGGGGTGCTGCCGTAGTTCTCCCCCACTACTTCCCAGCAGTTTATGAAATCCTTGAAGCCCCACCGCTGGAAGTACTCTAACAGGCATGCGTAGGCGAGCTCTTCGCTTGATAGGGTTCTTGTCATATTTTTCTCCAGGTAATCCGAACCGGAGTCCCTGTCTCCTTGAAGATATCTGGATGCATGGTATATGTAGTTGTAGAAAGCATCCTTCAGGCTTTCACTGTAATCCAGGCAGGAAATTTGGGGTCTGTGGTTTTTGGCGCAAACCGGCCCATCCCGTCTATCCTCAAAGTTCTCACACTCGATGCAGAATCTTGCTCGATGTTCGGTGGTAGTGTACTTGCTCTTGAAATCCAGGCAGGCGATTCTGGGGTAATGACCTTTTGCACAGACTACATTTCCGTCCAGATCTTTTCTGTCCTCAAAATTATTACACTCCAAGCAGAAGCTGAATCCCATAGAACAACTGAATACCAAAACGTTAAAAATATTGCTATTTTGGGGGGGGAACTGCACATTTTGATGAGGAGAAGTATGCTCAACAAGTTCATTTAATTCAAGCAATTACAGGTTCATTCCCACCAGAGCCGTGCCCCCCACAACCAGGATAGAGCCCACGACCAGGAGTCTGGTGACCTTTTCTAGTCTCTGCAGGAAGACATAAGAGATGATCACAACAAAAAGAGGGCTGAGACTGCGGAAGGGCATCATCACCACCACTCTGGAGATATCAAGAGATAGGTAGAACAAGCCCATGGTGATGGAGCTGAAAACACCTGCTCCCACATAAAGTTTCCTCTCGTCCGACCTGAAGGGCTCAATGGGGGACATTCCCTTCCACAGGAAGTATGCGTTCAAGGCGATAATGGCGATAAGTGCCACCGTAAATTTAACTGCCAGACCAACAACGAGGGAGTGCCTTCCAGAAGACCTACTTTGGCTATAGCTCTGGCCAAACCGGAGAACAGCATGGCTCCCAGAGGTATTAGAAGATCAAAAGATGGCTTGGTTCCGGTGTAAACCAGGATGCGGACCAGAAAAGATGCCAGCAGACCCGCAGTCCCAAAAGCCAGGAAGGCTCCGTAGGTCAAACCGAAATGCGGGAAGTATAATAGAATGGAAAGGGGAACGTATATTAGCGCGTTGACCAGTAAAGTGACCATTGCGGCGTCAAGGGGGTTTCCTTTGACCATAGATTTCCTCACAAAGAACGTTAGTCCGATGGCTGAGGTTAAAGCCCCCGCGGTTGCCAGCAGTGCTCCAAGTAAATCCGATGAAATTATGAAAACTCAATTAAACCAGTATAATTTCCTTGTGACTCATCACTGCCTTTAAATCGGAATAAAAAAGTTTGGGAGAGCAACCTCCCGTGAAGATACTCTCACTACCACAAGACTACGTAGTATCCTGAAAAAGCCCCGGTGCAAAAAGGGTTTAACCATTTGTGCCGGTTGGAGAGGTGTCACCCCCCGGGACTTCAGACCATTAGGTTTCGGCTGAAACATTCCTCGGAGCGGTCAATTAATCCCTTATTCTTTTTGCTTAATGAGTCTATAGGAGTCCACTACTAAAACTATTGTGAACCAGCATGCACATAGCATGCGATGGTAGTAAGAGGTAAAAATAGTAGAAGAACTATTTTCAGAATCTAGTGTCGTAATCAGGTCAGGTTAGAAGTCTTTGAGAGTTGTCCTGGTCTCTTTTTTGGGTTCCAGATCAATGAACTCCATTTCTTCACTCTCTAATTGTTCTTTCGCTTTCTTGGTTATGGATGGAGCTACCAGGATCCCTCTAACCTTTTCTTGTTTGTTGTGGTGTTTGATCTGGCTGATGTAATTAACGTATCTCTTGAGCTGGCTAACAGCCTGTGGTCCAGCTCTTCTTCTTTTCACCTCGATCACCACGATTCTTCCCTCCGAGTCCTTACCTAACACGTCAATGAACCCAAATCCGGTCTCTTTCTCCTTCTTAATCGGTTTGAACCCCTTCTCAATGAACTCAGGGTTCTCATGGATCCATTTACTGTACTCCAACTCCGAACCATTCAACACCAGCTCCTCATCATCCTTCAGCAACAAACAAGTGACCAAATAAACCTCACTGAAGAGAACCTCCAGCTCCTCTTTGGGCTTAACCCTATAACCACTGACCTTCAACTTCCCCTCATTCTCACTGAACCTATGTTTACTACCTGGTGGCTGCCAGTTAACCGGCTCTCTGCCCCATCCCTGATGAACAAGTAAGCTACCATCAGGCTTAACCACGATCAACCGGTCCCCCAAACCAAGGGAGCTGGAGGCTCTACCCTCATACCACACCTCACACTCCCCAAAAACCTGGATCAACCTCCAACCACTACCCCACCTACACAGATCTACAGCCTCTCCAGCACTTGGGAACTCCAAAACCCAAACCCTATCCCTACTCATAAAAAGATATCTCCATCAACCTTGCTCAAGAAGAAAGACTCACCCTCACCTTCAATCACCTTCAATCACTTTCAATCACCTTCAATCACCTTCACTCACCTTCAATCACCTTCAATCACCTTCACTTTAACCGGCGCTCTCGTGAGTTCATCTACTGATCGGTAATTCTGGCACCACTCGGCCCAAGAGAAGACCAAGTTATCCATTCCATGAACTTCCTTCAAACCATTGAACTGCCCCAGCATTAGACCACTCAAACACGAAGACAAACCATGCATCAAAAAACATTTCGATACCTAAATCTAGGACATGGAAAGAATTGGTTTTAAGAAAAAAGGTTCAGTTTGCTTCTACCGCGAGAAAATCTTACCAGTAAATTAGTGCGGGGGAGGGAAGGAATTCGTAACCCCAGCTTCAGAAAGCTGGACCATCAAACTGAGGTGTCTCACTCCGTTCAACACCTCTCTAACGTACCTACTAGCGTAAACTCCGGAAAAGCTAATTGCAAAAAGGGTAGAGGGAAATTAGAGATAAACTAGTATTATAATTTCCCCTTCAGAACGCTTCTGGTCAGAATAGAGTATTTCGCTTCGCTCAATACCGCTTTGTTGTGTTTGTTAACTTATAAGGAAGGTTATAAACTGAGCCAAAAAGATTATTCGAGATAAGTTAGTGAGAATTAATCCTTAAGACTGAACTCCTTTCTAAAGAGACCAAAACTTAAAAATACGAGTGCGGGGGGAGGGATTTGAACCCTCGGACCCCTTCGGGAATGGATGTCCCATTTCAGACCAAATCTTGAGTCCATCGCCTTTGGCCTGTCTCGGCAACCCCCGCTTTGGATTAATTTAACTTTGTACTAATTCAAACCTCACCTACCACTCAGGCGGTATCGAAGATACCGCATCACTGATGCAACGAGACCGTTGACTCGGCACCAACGCTTTGGTTTTCTTTCGTCGATCGGCCAATGAGGAACATCGAGCTAGTAACTTACATTGGTTACCTCTATAATAATTTGTGAAATCGGTATTTAGAATTTATTATGTTTATGTTCATGTTCATGTTTGTGTTCATTGGGGTTCGACTTTCGCTGCACATGAAAAGTATTTTTTACATTTGATTTGAAGGCAGGCGTATATGATTGAATTTGAGGGTCGCCTTATGGGAGGAGTAAGGAAATTCCAGCAAGCGCTGGATGACCACTACGCCAAGATGGAAGAAGAAAGGAGCTTACTTTTAGATAAACTCTCCGAAATCCCCACTTTCCAGATTAACGAAGATGGTAAATGGTTCCTTCAAGAGCTCAACGGAAAAAGAGTGGTGGGTGTGGACGGCAGCCAGGTAAAGCCTTTGAAGGACATCGGCGTACCATTGGGAGGTATTCAGATAGCCAAGCTCTCCATTGAGCATGGAACTGGTCACCACGACCTCTCATACCGTTCAGCGTTCATCGATATGGATGAGAACGTTAGTCTGGCCAGGTTCAAGATGGAGGTTGAAGCTTTATTGGATGAAATGGACGGGAAGAGCCTTCTATTTTTCGATGGTAGTCTATCAACCTCTTTCACTGCAGATTTGAGCGAGAAGCTGAGACAGGATTACGCCGCATGGATCAATACCCTAATCAGGGAGAGTGAGGAGACCAAAACACCTCTCGTGGGATACGTGGATAGGAGCTATGCCAGGGACCTGGCAAAGAGCATGGGGGTCAACGCATACGATTCATATCTCCTCTCGTCCACCATTAATTTGTTGGAATATACTCAGGCATTCAGATCTGAAAAAGATGAGCTGTGCTATTCCTATCTGAGGGCGAATCCCAATCAGCCCGTGAGGCTGGAGTATCCCTTGTGGATGGAGGATATTCATCACGATATAGTGAGATCGGTGATGGCGGAGTGCATGCTGGGGAGCACCAGAGGGTATCCCTACGTGCTGGAGAGAGCCCACACTTGCTGTCAAATTGATAGGAATGAGAGGATGGATTTCATGAAAGCATTTTCCCGGGATACATCCTTTAAGTGGATGAGCAAGCAGGCAGGAGCAGGAGCAGGAGCAGGAGTGAGATAATGAAGGTGTTGAGGGTTTTAAATCATATGGAGTTCGAAGCCGAAATAGATTCCGATGTAGGGGATATACTGAAAACGGGCGATATTGTAACCATGGTCACTTCGATCCGCCAGGAGGAGCCCGATTATATACGGTATATGGGTGATATGGAGAAGGAGGAGGTCAAGAACTACATGCCGGATATTTTTCAGCCACAGAGGGTGGGCAGATGCCTATCATTATGCACTGTTGATCTAGAGGATATCAAGAGCACTCCCAGAGTAGGGGACAAACTTGAAACAGTAACCGATGAGGAGATTCGGGACATACACTATCAGGATGAATTCCGGATTCCCTATCTTATCCCTTTGCTCCAGAAAACGGATATTTCGACCGTGAGAGCACTGATACTCAAGCTGATAGAACTCGTACCGGAGGAAAAAGATCTCCTGGAGATCATACTATCTGAGATCGAGTACAGTAGAATGAGAGGTGCCGAACTATGACTAAAGCGAAACCGATCGGGCTGGTAAAGGGTCCTTCTGAGTCGCACCACGAGTTCAGGTTCATAACTCCTGACAAGACAGCTCTCAAGACTGGAGAGTACATCTATTATCTTCACAACGATAAGAAGGTCATTTGCAGGATAACAAGACGCTCTCCCTTGCGGTTGTACCCTGATATCTACCTTTCAAAGCCGGAAATAAATCCTCAAAAGATAATCAGGGCTCTGGGGATCAATGCCAGAGAGTTCGAGCTTTTTGATATTAATGCAAGCATTATGGGGTATTTCGACTCCAAAATAGGGTTCATCAACCCCCGCATCCCTCCCAAACCGGGCGAGTCTATCTATCTTGCTGAGAGTGATACCATTCAGGAAGTCCTGATGAAGAAAAAGAAGGAAGATATCGGCTCGGTAAACACCGGTAACCTCCTCAACAGGGAGGAGGATGTTCCCGTCGTGCTGGACACTTCGCTGATCACCAGCGAGCACATGTGTATCCTGGCATCTACGGGCAGTGGCAAAAGCTACTTATCAGGTGTTCTGGTCGAAGAGCTCCTCAAGCCCAACAATTCTGCCGCAGTTCTCATACTTGACCCTCACGGAGAATACCATACTCTAAACGAAGTAGAGGGTATAGAAGAGCTCAGAAACGATGGTTATAGGCCAAATGTGAAGATATTGGGCAAAGACGAGATCAAGATAAGGATTAGCGAGCTGGAATACGATGAGCTGGTGGGGATGCTTCCCGACCTTACAGATAGGATGGAAGCCCTCCTCAACAGGGCTTTCAGGGAGATGAAAGGGTCCAAATTCACCGCAAAGAATCTGGTGGATAAGATACTGGAGATAGCGGGTGATGATGATGTCTCCGCAAAGGGACTCATATGGAGGATCAACCGTTACATCAGCAACGTGGAAATAGTAGATGACTACGTGCATCTGGAGCTCAAGGACCTCTTGTTGCCGGGGCAGGCAAGCGTTCTGCAGTTGAATGAAGTAAGTGATATCGAGCAGCAGATACTCACTTCCGTTCTGATGAAAAGGATCCTCAACGCCCGGATAAATGCCGAAAAAGATCTCAACGGGGAGCAGCTCGATTATCCGGCTTTTCTGCTGATCGAAGAGGGGCACAGATTTGCTTCCAGAGATGCCAGGAGCTATAAGGTGCTGAGGACCATACTGGCGGAGGGAAGAAAATTCGGGATAGGTATCTGCCTCATCAGCCAGCGACCTTCAAAGATCGACCCTGATATCCTCTCCCAGTGCATGTCCCAGATAATCATGAGGATAGTTAATCCCGCCGACCAGGAGAACATCAAGGCAAGCGTAGAAAGCATCGGGAGGGATATGATAGAGGAGCTCCCCGGGCTGACCAAAGGACAGGCACTTGTTGCAGGTGTGGCCATAAACTCACCCGTATTAATGAGAGTGAGAGAGAGGCTCACCAGTCACGGAGGAATAAGCAAAAACGCTCCACAGGAATGGATCAAGTGGACCAACACCTCCGGCCAGGAAGAAGAAGAGCTTCCTCGCCAGAAGAAGCAGGACAAACTCTTCTGGGACACCTGACCCAACAACTAATAATTCAGAAGCATGAGACTTGATCAGCTGCTGGTTACCCGGAAATTGTTCACCACCAGACAGAAGGCAAAGGAAGCCATAAGACGGGGTCATGTCCTCGTTGATGGTGAGGTGGTCACCAGGCCGGCAATGGAAGTTGAGCCTTCCGTTAAAGTGGAGCTTGCAGAGGCAGAGAGGCCGAAAGGCTACTGGAAACTGCAGAATATCGACTCCCAGTGGAATTTGATCAAAGAGGGAGATATTGTTCTGGACCTGGGAAGCAGCTCCGGTGGTTTCATCCGCTATGCCTCCAAAAAAGCATCCAGGGTCTACGGAATAGAGTTCAGTGAAGACTTCGAGCCCGAGTTGAGGGAACTTGAGGAGCAGATCGATAACGTCAAGATATTCATGGGTGATGCATTCACCTTCGACATCTCCTCACTCGAGCCGGTGGACCTCATCCTGACCGACCTGACGTTGGAGGGAAAATCAGCCCTTAAAGCGCTCCAGCATTTCCTGCCTCTTCTTAAGGCTCAGGGGAAAGTGCTTTTCGTCCACAAAACAGGAATAGATAAAGGATATGATAACAAACCTTCTTTTGAGAGAGCAGGGCTAAAGATAGTGGATAAGACGGACTCTAAAGAGAAAAAAGAGACCTATTATCTACTGTCCCATTAGACCATAATTGGATTAGCACAAAGTATCAGCGTCTATCGCAGCCCAACCAGCTCTTCTAGAGCTGCTTTGGGGTCTTTTGCTTTTACCACACCACTTGCCAGCAGAACTCCCTCTGCACCGAGGTCCATGGCGGTGACGTAGTCTTCGTGCCTGCTTATTCCTGCTCCGCACAATACCTTGACGTCGGAGTTCACGTTCTTGGCTGCCTTAACCGAGTTCTCTACAATCTCAGGTTCGGATTTTGATACTGGAATACCGCTGCCTATTAGCTCTGGAGGCTCGATCGCCACGTAATTGGGTCCCATAGCCGCACCTGCTGCCGTAGTAGGTATGTTGTTGGTGCACAAAACCGATGTGAGGTCGAGTTCTTTGAATTTGGTTATGAGGTATTCGATATCTGCCAGCCTCAATCTCCTCTCGGAGTGGTTTATCAGACTGCCTTTGGAACCTATCTCCCTGAGCATTTCCGGTACCATGCGTCCGGTATTGCTGCCGAAATCCACCGCATCAACATGCTGAGAGTAAACGTCGATGGAAAGAGAATTCGTAAATTCTGTTAGATCCAGCATTGGTGGCGCTATGGCTATATAGTCATCTATCTTATCAGAAGCTTTCTCCACAGCTTTTGCTATTTCATATCCTTTCTTCCCGAATCCGGTTTCATAAGCCTTGAAATTTATTATAATAACTCCCATACAACCCCCACAATTAAATTTTAAATAACTTAGAAGTCGGTCATCACCCTGAACTGGTCCACTTCAGACACCCCCATTTCCTGCAGGAAGGCTCTTGCAGACCCGGTCACGTCCTTGGCTCCGGTTATGGCTCTACCCACCACCAGTATATCTGCGCCGGAATTGAGAGCTGTTTCTACCTTGTCCACTCTGATGCCGCCTGCTACTGCTATGAGAGTGTCCTCTCCGCAGGCTTTTCTGACCTCTTCTATGTTACCCCATGCGCTTTCCTGTGCTTCTTCTACGTCTATGGCTCTGTGCATCTCCACGATGTCCGGTTTGACTTCCAGGCTCTTTATTACTTCCACCGCATCGGGAACATTTATGGTGTCCATCAAAGAGTAGATACCTACTTTCTGGCACTCCTCAATGAAGTTCTCCATGGTCTTCTTGGGTGCCAATCCGGAGAAAGCGGCAACGTCTGCGGTAGCATCTCCTGCCATTCTAGCCTCAACGGTTCCAGTATCAAGGGTTTTCAAGTCGGCCAGAACTACTGACTCTGGCCTTATCTGATGGATCTTCTGCACCACTTCCACCCCATACCTCTTGATAAGGGGAGTTCCCGCTTCAATTATTACTGAATCGCTTCTGGGCAAAGATCTGATGATCCCCTCTACTCTCCTCCAGTCTGGAATGTCGAGAGCCACTTCCAGATAAGGAGGATTCTTTAAGTTGTTCATTCTAAATCCTATCATAGCATGCATGGCTTTATCCTTCTCCTCTAAAACTTTATCTATACTGGGGAAACTATCCAGCGCTCTCCTTAAAGCAAGTTTAGCTGCAGAATAATTATACCTGTAGATCCTCTGATAATCTCTACCACGTGGATGGATGAACACCGAAACTATGACCACCAGGTCTTCAGCTTTATCCTTGGGGATTATGCCTTCTTCCACAGCATCTGCAATGGCCTTTGCCACAGCACTCTGTGCAGGCCCGTATATCTTTTCTGCATCCTCCAGGTTCCTGATCGTTACCTTGGGCACAATGAGGGTCAAAGGTTTGGTAGGGAGATTCGGTCTGATAACTCCCAAAATAGGTGTGTGCCCCATCTGAGGTTGTGCCAGGGAATTGACAAAAGCACTCCCCGCAGGGCCATTCTTGCTGCCTATGGTCAGGTCTATGTGAGCGAGCTCCGGCTCCTCTCCGATAAGGGCTTCTCCCACTGAATAACTGTGGTCAATCATAGTGATCTATCTTATACTCGTAACCCATCATCTGGGCAAACTCCACCAGCTCGCTGTGTTCATGCCATATCCTGATATGAATGAACCCCTTCCTGTCATCCAATCCCATTATCTCCCTCACAAAAGTGGGGAAATCGGGTGTCATCGTCTTATCGTTTCTCAAGATATAATCGAGGTAATCCTTGAGGAAAATTATCCTGCCCTCCTTACCTTTATCCTTGAGCTTCAATTTAAGTTTTTTATGAAACACACTTTCTTCCTGATCTGCCTCCGGTTCGCTCAACGTGATCACCGATGATTCACAAACCGGTTCACTATTAAAATTTTTTTACTTAAGTGGGAGAATGAAAGTAGTTCCCAGAATACACTCATTGCATATACGGTCATTCAGATACACACTTATTTCCAAAGAAGATTAAAATTATGGGCTCTTCCGAAAGAGCACGCCCTGTCACTGATGGGATGATGATTTTATTTATCTAGATCGATGCAGGGTACTTACTACTTACTTGACTCTCAATGGGTAAGAACTTGAGGTAGGTCGGGAATTGGGACAAAACAGATGGATGACCGGCTACAGAATTACTGTTGATCTCCTGTGATCACGGAATTCGATATTTGTTGCCTGTTACCAGGGACACTTGGTAGTCAATGGCGTATTACAATTTTAATAAAAGATTTTTTAAAAACAAGATTTGTTTATATCATTAAATTATTTATTATTTTTACAACAAGAAATAAATACTAATAATACCGATTAGTAATTATGGAAAAAGAAATTAAGTTTGATAAGGACAAACACAACTACTACAATGGATCTGAAATAGAACCAGATACAGACAGAGAAGGTCTGGATACTGTCGTAGAGACACCTCGCATGAACTTCAAGGAACGACACGAGAAAATACTCAAGATCATATCCAGAAACGGCATTTGTCCTATATTGTTCACTCTCGACTCAAAACCGATGAAGTTCTCGGAATTGATGTTTGAGACCAGACTTAATCCCGGAGTGGTGGATAGACACCTGAAAAGTCTCTCAGATATGGGTATAGTGGAGAGAGAAGAGAATTATTACCGATTAACCGAAAACGGAAAGAAGGTCATTCCAGTGATCGAGGAATTCCTGACCCTCATGGAGAAACTCTAATAGTTCACTGGTCCTTTTTTTATCCCGGTCATCATTATTTATCAAGTATTCCATTCATTCTGCTAGCTCGATACCAACGGCTGAGAGGAATCGCTTCTTTATCGCTTCGGTTATGAGCTTGTTTATCGCTTCTTTATCCGAGGCTCCACCGAAGATCCCCAGAGGTATTTGGCCACCCGCCGAGTGTGCATGACCACCTGCGCTGCCAACTTCACCGAAGATCTGGGTGAGGATGTCTCCAATATTTATTCTTACGTCCTTGTTCCTAGCAGAGATATATACTCTCTCCTTTACTACTCCAAATACCAGGACAGTAGATATCCCCTCCAACCTCAGCAGAAAGTCGGCAGCCTGAGGTAAAGCATCTCTATCATTAATGAATCCAGCAGATGATATTAAAAAGCTAGAATACACCTGTCTGTTCTTTATTGCCGTACCCAGAATGTCCAGAGTCTCTGTGGATATTGCTGGTCCTTCCATCTTCTCTATCAACTCATTATCAACGAAGGGATAGAGGAAAGCGGCTGCAGAGAAGTCAGATGTCTTGGTATTCTTCTTGAAGTTATCGGTCTCGGACTTCAGACCGAAGAACAGGACAGTGGCAAGTGTTCGGCTGGGACTTATTTTCAGCTCTTTAAGGTATTCGGTCACAATGGTGGCAGTAGCACCTACTTCTTCTCTGATATCCCGGAACTCTGTTTCTACTCCCGAAGCAGGATGATGATCTATAACAATGTTCATTTTGGTGTTCACGGGTATGGAGTTGTTCGTTCCAGGAGCAGAAGCATCTACCAGAGCAAATTTAGAGTAATCAGAAAGGCTGATGTCATTACCTCTCTTCAAAGGTATCTCCAGAATATTCACCATAGCCCTGTTCTCCTGATGGAATATCTCTCCAAAATAGATTATATCAGCTTCAACTCCATAGTGCTTGGCTATCTCTTTCAAAGCGAGGGCAGAAGATATGGCATCGGGGTCAGGGTTATCATGAGTGAAGATGGCCAGACTCTTTCCTTTGACACCTTCCAGAACCTCTTTGAACTTCTTGATCTTTCTCGATGTCTCAATCCTGCCCACAGCATTGATGACCGTATACCTCATTGCTTCTGCCTTGATGACCACGTAGTCTGCCCCTGCCTGCTCCAATTCCTTCCTGGATTTGGGGTCTTCACCTCTGGTGACGAGGAAAACATCTTTGTTGATCTTCCTGACTGATTCTACAGCATTCTTGTTAACCTCAATATTGGATGTGAGAACTAAAATGGATGAAACATTTGAGAGATCAAGTTCAGAATAGAGGTCTTTTTCGGCAGCATCACCCTGGATGGCGTCATACTGCTCATCTCTGAGCATTTCAACCCTCTCCTTAGAGGGGTCGATGGCAAGAACCTTCTTATTCCTCTTGTAAAGCTCTTTTACCACACCGTAACCCAGGCTTCCGCACCCGATAACTATGTAATCGTAGTTTTTCTCTTCAGTTTCTTCCTCTGCAACCTCATTTTCTGCCATCTTACTAACTCGGACAGATGTTATTTAAAAATTTAGCTTCTAACTCCATATCTCAAAACTGTTTTATCGTTTTATTTTAGTGTAAAAACATGAATTTAAACCACATCCAGATGCACATAAAAGATAAGTACTATGAAACCGATGCAGCTTCCGGACACCTCTTTTTACTGGTAGTATTATTCGAAGAAGTCGGTGAGCTGGCAGAAGCCGTCAGAAAAGAAGATAAAAACGAGGTCCAGCAGGAACTTACTGACGTCCTTTTCATGACGCTGAGCATAGCCAATTTATTTGGAGTTGACCTGGAAGATAAAATTACAGAGAAATATATTGAAGGAGACCCCAGCTCCAAGTGGGACCTGCCTGACTGAAAGCAGTGAAGAGAGCATTCATAAAGTAAAAAGAGACAAGTTCAAGGGAAGAAGTCCAGAGTAGCGTTCTTACCCTTACTCTTCTTCTTATCCTTATCTTCTTCGCCTTCTACCTCCCCCATTTCCCCTTCTTTCTCCTTTTCCTCCCTATCTTTCGATTTTCCCTCTTCCTCTTCTTTTTCCTCTCTTTTTTCCCTTTCCTTTCCTTTTTCCTTTGGCTTGGATCTGGATCTGGATCTAGATTCGGATTTGGGTTTGGACTTGGGTTTGGACTTGGGTTTGGAGGATTGTGATCCTGTTTGTGATCTTGATTTAAATTCCTTAAATGGGGTTTCCTCTTCTTTTTCTTCCTCTTCTTGCTCTTTTATTTCTTTCAGGGACCCCATCATCTCTTCGGCTCTTTTTTCGTCTCCCAGGATGAGTGTCAGGTCCTCTTCATCGAATTCGTAGAAAGCGGCTATCCCGGCAGCCTTCTCAGTATCCAGTCTGGAGAGAAGCATGGATACAGAGTAGTACATTTGGGAGTAGGCAGACTTCTTGGATAGGTGGGATTTTTTACCGATCTTGGCCAGGATCTTGTCCATTTTTGCTCTTCGGGATTTGGTCTGGAACAGTTTTTTCCACACTTCTGGACGTCTGTATTTGGTGAACCCACCTCTTTCTTCATCCTTGACCTGCTGCACACCTACTGTGATCAGATAACCGGCATATTTCCATAGTCTGTAGTATTGCCTTCTTCTCACTCTGCCCAGGAAGATATCTGCGGTTGACAGGACCATATATCCCCTGAAAAGCTCTTCGCCAGAGTAGTCCAGGGGCAGATTTTCTTCCATCCATGCCACCAGGTCCTCAGGAGTCTCATCCAGCTGCATGGAGTCGTAATACACTTCAGGATCCAGCTTCTTGAAAACCTTGACCAGAACCTTGAATATATCGCCTTCTTGAGTTCTTTTTGCCAGCTTAACATCTTCAGCCTTGATCTTGGTCTTTTTACGGGCTATAGCCTGGAGATCATTGATGGCAGCCCTCAAATCTCCTCCCGAGTTTTTGGCTATGGCCATAAGTGCATCCTTGTTGGCTTCCAGTCCCTCCTTTTTAACGATCTTGGAGAGAACGGATGCTATCTGGTTGGGAGTCAATCTTCTGAAACTGACCACTTTACATAGACTTCTCAAGCTATGAGAAAGCTTGTAAGGCTCGTTGGCGATGAGAATGAACGGCTGGGGAGGTTTTTTCTTCAGTATCTTTCTTAGGGCGCTCTCCCCCCCATAATCTTCTCTTCCATGAATGTTATCCACTTCATCCAGTATAAGCAGTCTATGATTGCTTGATCCTCCCTCAAACACCGAGCTGAAAGCACCTTCACCCACGATCCTGTTGATTATCTTCAAGTTCCTCTGATCACTGGCATTCAATTCAGTGGGCTCCCACCCGTAAGTGTTCGCCACAGCCAGGGCAATGGAGGTCTTACCCAATCCCGGTGGACCTGCTAAAAGAAGGGGTTTTTGCTTGTTACCCTTCTTCCACTCTTCAGCCCAGCTGACAATGGGTTCAACAACTTTTTTCCCCGCAACAACATCATCTATTGTTTTGGGCCGATATTTCTCCACCCAGAGAAGCCCCTGATTTCCTCCCTCTGAACTCATGACTAACTTTCCTCTGTTTTACTGGATATAAGTTTTAGCCAAAATTTTTAATGCTATTTTACCAATCTACAGAGATGGTAAAAGTTCACATTGAGACCTATGGATGCACTATGAACCAGGCAGATTCTGACCTAATGAGGGGTATCATCTCCCAAAAACATCAGATTGCGGAAGAAGGAGAACAGGATGCGGACATAGTAGTGCTGAACACCTGCGGAGTTATCGAATTCACTGAAAGGAAGATCCTGAGAAGGATCGAAGAACTAAAACCCGATAAAAAGGTTGTTGTAGCCGGTTGTCTCCCCAAGATATCCCGGGAAAAGGTCAGAGAGATCTCGGACGTTGTGGTGGGAACCAATGTCTATGACATAGATAAGGCTATTGAGTGTGCAGTAAAAGGAGAGAATGCCTCCTTTGTAGATAAAGCCGATGCCGACAAAGCAGGACTGTGCAGCCTGAAGCGGAGATTGGAAAATAATGCCATAGCCATCGTCTCTATCTCTGAGGGTTGTTTGGGCCACTGCACTTTCTGCGCCACCAGAAGGGCGAGGGGAAGGCTCAAGAGCTTCAGCATAGAGAACATTGAGAAGGAAATAGAAGGAGCTGTGGAGCAGGGTTTTAAGGAGATACAGTTGACCTCTCAGGATACAGGAGCCTACGGGCTGGATAAGAACAAGTTCAGCCTCCCGGATCTGCTATCAGCTATTTCGGAGATAGAAGGGGATTTCAGAGTTAGAGTAGGTATGATGAATCCCGAACACGCTCTCAACAATGTCGAAGAGCTCGTAAATGCTTTTAAGAGTGAAAAGATATACAAGTTCTTGCACGTGCCCGTGCAGAGCGGAGATAATAAGATATTAGAGGATATGGGTAGAGATCACTCTCCGGAAGATTTTAGACATTTGGTCTCCCACTTCAGAAAGAGTTTCAAGGATGTTATGGTCTCCACGGATATAATTGTGGGGTTCCCTACTGAAGACGAGGGGTCTTTCTACAAGAGCTACGAGCTCATAAAGGAAGTTGAACCCCAGATCGTCAATATAACCCGCTACTCACCCAGACACGGAACTTCCTCATATAGATTAAAGGATATTCCTGACTGGATCAAGAAAGAGAGGTCCAGAAAGCTCACCAGATTGTGTAAACAGATAAGCTATTCCACCAACAGAAGATTTCTGGGCAGTGAACAAAAGGTGCTTGCCACCAGAAACGGTAAAAACGGGACCATCCTAACCAGAACCAACTCCTACCGCCCCGTTATACTTCAGAAGGCTGAGATCGGAGAGTTCTATGACGTTAAGATCGCCGATTTCGCAGAGAACTACCTGGTAGGACAGGTGGTATAATAGGTGGTATAATATATTCACATCAATTGTACAAAATATCTTTAAGGTTATATAGAGCGTAATCCAGTTTGTGTCATGGACCATAATTTGCTCCAGTTTCTTGAGGAGGATAATTTTAGGAAGCATCTGGGTGTAAATATCGTTGAGGTAAGGGAGGATTATGCTTCGGTGGCAGGAACAGTAAGAGAAGAATATACTAATTTCCACAAAACTGTTCACGGCTCCTTTCTGATGGCTATGGGCGACTTTGCTCTCGGTTTGGCTGCCAACTCGGATAATGTTAAGAGATTCGCTGTAACCATCAAGATGGATTTCTACAAACCTGCTTATGCAGGTGATAAGCTTATGGCCGAGTCCCAAAAGGTACATGGTGGCTGGAGGGTTGGATTCTACAGGACAAGGGTCTTCAAGGATGGAGAGGTCATTGCCGAAGGAGATGCAGTCTCTTACGGTAAAGGTGAAATAATAAAATAAGGTTGAGGAGTGAGGAGCGGAGGAGCGAGAAGACATGCTACCGGAGATCGAGGAAATGGTTGTCAGGTGGAAAAATTATCTCAAGGAGCACAAAGGTTATTTGGAGGAGGATCTTGCTCACAACCTCTCCAGGACGATTATTGTTAATGGTGAAGAGCATGAGATGGCCGCAGAGCTGGCTTTAAAGCCTGAGGGAGCTAATTTCATTCTCCTGAAGTTCGAGCGTTCTAACAGACCGCTGGCGCCTCTGGAAAGAAGGACCGCAGCAATCGCCAGAGTGATCGATGCCACTCCATTCCCCCTTGCCGTTCTAACCAACGGAAGTGATTCCGTATTTATAGACGTTATAGAAGGTAAGACTAGCTATGACTTTAAGGTACCATCGAGAACTGAATCGACTGAGACACTGAAGGGACCAAGTATCCAAGAACTCTGTGAAGAGGAAAAGGAAAAAGAGGAAAGGATCTTCGCCACTTTCGACTCCCTCAAATGCGAAACCTGCGAAGAGTGACGTGTATTCTTGATCGAGTTAAGCTCTTATCGATTTGCTAACCAAATTTTTTTTTGTCTTTTCTGAGACCTCTTTTGATCAGGTAGGCGACAATGTAGATGTTGAGCAGTATGAGCAGTACCTGGATGGATACAAAGGCCTGATTTTGTTGTGCTATTGATGCTGTGTA
>JAWODI010000063.1:0-12150 GCA_046483365.1 Archaeoglobaceae archaeon
TTTTTCCGCATGTTCTTGGGGTTCCTCTTCTTGAGCGTTCCCATCATCCTTTCCGGCAAAAAACCGGTTATCAACAACCACCGGATCATGGCTGCGATCATAGTCATCAATACGGTGGTCATAACTTCCTACATAACCGCCGTCCAGATGATCGAGGCTGCTACCGCAGCATTACTCCTCTACATGGCGCCCATCTACGTTCTACCTGCTGCCTACCTCAAGGGAGCAAGAATAGATAAAGGGACGTGGATAGCCCTTCCCGTGGGTTTGATTGGGCTCTACTTCATGCTGACCCCTTATGGCGAGCTTTCCATAGGGTTGGTCGCCGGAGTGGTCTCCGGTCTTTGTCTTGCCAGCATCTTCTTTTTAATGAAGACTGCCAGGAGATCCATGTCCTCCCTGCACATCACATTTGTTAATCTGGGATTTGCTTCCCTGTTGATCTCTCCTTCTCTACTCATCTTCCCTCTACGCGACGTGGATATCCTGTGGCTCCTAGGGCTGGGGTTAATACCTTCAGCCATAGCATTTACTCTATTCTACTACGGTATAAAGTACTGTAATGTGGAGCAGGCACCACTATTCGGCCTTATTGAACCTCTCGCCGCCGCAATAATTGGATATATAGTGTTCGAGGAGATACTGGGCAGCGAACAGATGGTAGGAGGATTAATCATACTGATCAGTGTTGCTTTAGCATGGAAAAAAATTGAAAGAGTGAGATTCAGGGCTAGAGCTTAGATCAGCACGTTGAACAGGACGTATGCCAGCGCCAGCATGATCAGAGAGTGTTTTATTCCTGAGGAGATGCTTCCCTCACCCATCACTCCAGCGACGATTCCGGCAAAAATGCCCTGGAACACTGCGGCGTGCATGAAGATGTTGTTATATAGATTGGTATCGATCTCGCTCATCATACCACCCATGGAAGCCGAAGCACCACTCTTAGTGGCTTCTCCTGCACTCTCAGCCAGGGTGGACAAGAAGGTTGTGGATATGATGTAGACGATCCCTATGAACACGAAGAAGGAGATGTATATGATCACCACATACATGAACATGTTTGTCAGCCTTTCTCTACGAAGCAGCTCGGCGTTGCTAGTGTCCTTAGCCGAGATCATCAACACTTCAGTGACATTACCCGTAGATTTTAGAGCCTCATTCAATAGGGTGGTAGTTCTGGAGAGCTCGAAAACCCTCAACCTGTTGGCGAACCTGATGAGGGCGTTATTGAGGCTAATACCCCAATCGAGGTCTGATTTGATCTTTTTGATCTCTTTTTTGAGAGGAGTGGTATCCGTATTGGCTATCATGGTAATAGCTCTGTAAACTGACATACCGCTTTCATTGGCAGATGCAAGCTTGTTGAGGAAAACAGGGGTCAACCTCAATGTCTGGTTGATCTTCTTCTTCCCTATTTCGTGGAATAACACGAAAGGACCGAATATGATCAATAAAGAGATGAAAATATAATCATCAACTGCAAAGAACCAATCCATGAATCCTGCTGCAGTTAAGTTTGGACCGTTCAGAAATCCATATAATACGAATCCTATGCCCACAGGTAGAGAGAATATTAAAGCATAAGATGGCTGCCTCTTTATTGGTTCCAGAGGGTTAGATATTGTTTTCATCCTTTTCCATTTACTGATCTTCTCCTCCATAAACCTTGCATTTTCACTATCTCCCGGCTCTCGCTGATGCATTTCTTTCAGCTTTAGAGGCTTGCCGGACTCTGAAGGAGTTAATAGCTTGATTATCATGGCAAAGAAGAATGAACCAACGGGAATGACCAGGTATATCACAGCATAAAGAGAAGTGGCGTCTCCCTGACCCATAACCACCATGACCGTCTGAATTATGATCAAAAAGAGAGGACCTGCAACGAATGCGGTGATATAGCTTTCCGCCATAAGTCCCAAGAACTCCAGAAAGTTCTTCTGGTCCTGTCTTGATCTTTCCAGATAGAATTCGCCCCTATTCTCGAAGTACTTGGTCATGTCCCCACCACTATCTATGAGGGTTATAAGGCCGTGAAAGAACTCTCTCAAGTTTTCAGATGGGCTCAACTCAACCGCATTCGATAAAGCTGTTCTCAAATCCTGTCCAAGTATTTCCATATCCCTGACAATCCTTGCTGCTTCCTTTGAGATCTCACCATAAACCTCGGGATAGTTGGAGATTGATTTGAATATCTTGATCAGGTCCATGCCGCCCTGGCTCAGAGAATACATGTAAGTTATAGCGTGAGGAAGGGCCTTGTCTATCTTACTCTTCCTGTCGCTAATGACCGTAGATGGGTATAGCGTGAAAGCGAAACGTCCTATAAAATAAAGAGCTGTGCTGACTACTGCAATGATGAGTCCACCGAATACTAAAGGCCTGAATGTCATCCAAATACCGTAGATCGGATCGGGCAGTGCTATAGGGAAAATAGTCTCTGGAAGACCGATCAGATATATAACTCCAAAAGATACGATCAAACCGATTATGCCACCCACAATAGCGAATATAATCGAGATCATTCTGGCGGTGGCAATATACATCTCCGGAGGCATGGAGATCATTGCTTGTATCAGGGACTTTTCCAGCTCATAGTATTTATGCGCATTCTTTCTTATGCTTTCACCGAACAGCTTATAACCCAAATAAGAGAAATAATTAGCCTTTTTAATCATCTAATCACCCGTAGGAATATTCATTTTCTTCAAAATCTTTTTAGGATTCACCTGGTAAGCGTGAACAATGTTGGAAACACTGTTGGAGTCGTTCAAGTTCTGCTCTACCATGAACTCGATTATCTTTCTTCTATTTTCGAGTTCTTCCTCTAACTGTGCGCTGCTCCATCCTCTGGTCTTTCTGATATCTTCCATCGATTTAGAGTTCCCCATCACTAAGTGTTGGTCCTTTACACTATCCCACTTGAACACAGAAGAGGTTCGGATCATCTTGGTGTAGGGATCAAGGCCGATGATCTCGGCGATCTCATTATTCCTCCTTACTCTTTGTTTGCCTATATAGGTCTGGCTCTGGATGCTGATGATGTCCAGTGCCTCTATCATGGGTCTAGGCACGTTGATAGGTGGATTTTCCAGCCTATGAATAACTCCGTTAACAGTATCTGCATGAAGGGTGGAATAGGTGGTGTGGCCCGTGGACATGGCCTGGAAAAGGGTTAAAGCTTCCTTACCTCTGACCTCACCTACAACTATATATTCTGGCCTCTGTCTCAATGCAGCCTTCAGCAGATCATACATATCGATCGCTCCCTCTTCACCCATGAAGGCATCTCTGGTAACACCCGGAATCCAGTTCTCATGGGGGAGAGTAAGCTCTCTAGTATCCTCAATAGTTACTATCTTGGATTTTTGAGGGATGAAAAGAGCGATAGCATTGGTCGAAGTTGTTTTACCACTGGCTGTACCTCCTGCGAAGATGAGGCTCTTCTTATTCTCGATACACAGCCACATATAGGCCATCACTTCAGGAGAGAAGGTTCCCCATGAGACCAGATCAACAGGAGTTACGGGGTCCTCCTTGAACTTTCTTATGGTGAACGTCGAACCATGATCGGTGACTTCTTTACCCAGGGTCATCTGGATCCTGCTTCCGTCGGGCATAGTAGCATCCATCATCGGCTCAGCAATGGATACGTGTTTACCACATTTTTGGGCAAGAGATATAACAAAAGAGTCCAGTTTTTCAGGTTCATCAAAAACCACATTGGTCTCTATATTGGAGAATTCTCTGTGATAAACGAATATGGGGAGGTCATAACCGTTGCAGGAAATATCCTCCAGCATTTTATCGTTCATCAGGGGGGTGATCCTCTCCAGATTTAAGTAATCACGATTGATGTAATATATTATCTTGTAATAGGACTTGGTCTCCAGCGGAATGCCAATATCACGGATCAAATAATCTATGCTGTCTTTCAGGATCTCCTCTTTTATCGTGTCTTCCTTAACCTCTCTACCCTCTAAAATATCTTTTAAGCACTCCTTCAGTGTTTCTACAACTTCCTTTTCATAATCGGTTAGTTCTGGCTCCACTACAATGTACTTATGCTCATTTTCTGTATCATTATATATTACGTAGATCTTATTATAGGGCTCATGAAGCCAGTACTGCTGAACTATTTCCCAATCTTCTGGGGGAGAGTATTCAATAAGTGGGCCATGAAATTCAGGATCATACGGCTCGAAAAGAGGTTCGTCACCGGCGAGACGATTTTTGGATCCTTTTCCTTTGAACAACTTGTCCAGTTTTTTCGTTTTTTCAATGGTTTCTACTGCCTTTTCTACATCATCTTCAGCTTCTTCTCCATCGGTTTCTTCAGTGTCAATGTGTTCTTCTTTTTTCGTTTCCTGGACCAAATCCTTTTTAGGCTTTTTTAACCCAATAAGGTTTTCAGAAATATCAGTCTCTTTTTCAATAAAATCTTCTGTTCTCTCATCATCTTCAAAAGGTACCTGTTTCTCCGCAGAGGTCTCCCGTCTGTTTTCCTCCTCATCTTTCGGGGACTTGTTATTTAACTTCTTTTTGAGATTGAACATTCTTTTGTTGTTTTTGCCTATAACTTAATAAACTTTTTCATTATAATAATTATAGAAGATTGATAGGTATGCAACTATTTATGGAAATGCCCCCTAAGCATAATCAAAGCCGATAGAGAAAATTTTTACTTCGCTAACGTTGCTTAGGGAGTTTATTCCCCCAATAAAAAGTTAGACTACCCAGCCCCATCCACACACCCAAAAAGATAAACAGGTAAAAGACATGAAGGTCAGAAATATTGAAAAGACCTGGCTCATAAGAAACGGGGAACAGTTCAGTTTGGATCAAGATCAAGCCGTCCCCCACATGCTACTGGGTAGGAGCATGCCTAATAAAGACACGAAACCAGAAAAAGCATTCAAAACAGTCAAACTATCTTAAACAAGAGAACGAATAGTTTTAAAAACAATCCAACTCAAGAACGATAAGCCCTTAAAAAATAAGACAAACAAGCAACAAAAACAGAGCTGAATGCGGCGTCCCGTTGCATCAGAAAAGTGATATCAAAGACACCGCCTGAGCGGTAGGTGCGGCTTGAATCAATCCAAAGCGAAACTAATACAAAGCGTTGGTGCCGAGAGCAACGATCTCGTTGCATCAGTGACGCGGTATCTCCGATACCGCCTGAGTGGTAGGTGCGGCTTGAATCAATCCAAAGCGAAATCAATCCAAAGCGGGGGTTGCCGAGATAGGAAAAGGCGCAGGGCTTAAGACCCTGTCCCGAAGGGGTCCGCGGGTTCAAATCCCGCCCCCCGCACTAATTTACTGGTAAACACTTAGATACTGGAAAATGGATCCTGCAACTCAGTTCAGTGTTAACAGTTTACTCAAACAAGATTTCTAGAAAGATTGGGATACGCTATAGGTGTTGTCAATAGGCTTAAGTGATGGATTGGAGTGTCAGGCGTGCAATGGTTTTTGCTTCCGACCACAGCTCGATTTGCTTATTTTCACTTTATTTTTCATAATTCTTAATGATAGAGAAAAAGCTAGTGTTGGGTGGGGTAATGAAAATGGAAGGTCTATCGTTTGAGGATGTGATCAGGCAAAGAGAATTGATGATGTACGCCGCTAAATGTAACCAATGCGGATTCGAATCGAGAGGTAGCTTCAAATCTGAGGTTATTTCTGTAATGATGGAACACCTAAAAGAGGTACATGGAAGAGACCTAATTCCGGCTAAAATCTCCAGAGAGGTCGAAGAGCTTCCCAAAATATAATAATCACTTATTTTATTTCCTAAAAAGAGAAATGAAGATGTTAAAGCTCATCTCTCACTGCACCCCTCAACGATTTCTGTTCCTCTATCAAACAACTTTTATTATGTAAATTTCAAATAAAAGATCTGATACAAATGAGCTTATGGTCAACTACTATTATCTCCAAAATAGTGACCAGTTTGCTGTAGAACTCCAGAACTACGGGGCTTAGGTCGTGACTCACTTCAAGTATACTCTTACCCCCGCTCTCGTGAATTACTTCAAAGCTAATTTTTTTGTTATCGTAACCCTTCATCACTCCTAGAGCAATAAAGCCCAGGGGGTTATCCGATCTGACTTCCCGTAATTCTCTACATTCTTTACAATAAGCTGTGTAACCACGGAAATAACTAATACCTTCCCCGCCACAAAACTCATATTTTACATGCTTCAGCTCGCTACCGCATAGAGGACAGATCGGCTGGCAACCAACATCAAGTATACGATCTACCTCTTCTGGAGAAAGTTGAAGACATAAGGATTCCTTATTATAGTTAATTTCTTCTTCTACTTCCTTGAGTAAATCTAGTGCCGCTTTATGATCATAGGCACCTTTTGTTATACCAGAAACGCGAGGATACAAATTTTCTATTTCCTCCAGGATAGAGTACAACTTTCTTACTTCCTCTCTGGACAACTTATACATACCAATAAGTGATATTTTTCATACCATTAAAATTGTGAAATTCTTAGCGAAAATAGGGAAAAACATATCCTTTTTATCATTACAACCACATGATGTACAATCCGGCTGGAGATCCGTTCTTTCGGGCAGTGAAAGCGGTATCGTGATTTTTTCTCCTTTCTTTTCACAATTATTAAACCTTAGGGAAAAGACATTAATCAATCATGATAGTCTCAAATCTAGAAGAGGTACCTTGTCAGGATGACCAGAAGGGGAGATACGACTTTAAATGTATAAACCAGCTTTGTCCATACAACGAAGATGTTTTCTACTGCTTCCACAGCTTTAGTGACGAAGTAAAAGAGCTTTTTCAGGATCTCTTCGACCTAAGGGCCAGTTTGACCAGTCCTTCAGAGGTTGAAGTTGAACCTGAATGCATTCAACAAACTTGATATCTTTCATTTTTCCAGTATGCACTGGCGTTTCTATGGTAGCCAACGAAAGATTCTATCGAGGTTCGATTCCATGAAGCCCATAAGTAACAATGATCTTTACATATTTTTCATTTTCAGCAGAAATTAAAAATTGAAAATTATCTGCATTTTTGAAGTGAAAATCTCAAAGACAACATAAAATTTTCAGGAAACAATAAGTATGACATATAATAATATGGGAATATGGATTCGGTTTTCACCCGGGACGTAAAGAGTTGGTCACATGAGACTTATGAAAACATACCAGGGCTTCTCTGGATCCTTATTCCAGCAATTATATCCCTGCTGGTATTCAACATCGGGAATACCATCAAAAAATCTGTGGTTTTCATACCGAACTCATTTAATTTATATCATCTGTATGCATCTCAATTTGTCCATTTCGACTTCCAGCACTTGAGCTCCTGCCTGTTGATCTATGTCATCTTTGTACTGGCAGCATACATGATCTTCGCCAGATCCCACCACAAACCAATGTTCTGGAAATCCTATGCCGTCTTTCTGTTGCTGGCTCCGCTCATCGGCTCTCTATCATGGGTTCTGGCAAGCCAGGTCTACTCTCCACTGGGTAATTTGCAGATCTACGGTTTTTCAACCATTACGTCCGCAGCTATAGGGCTCTTCGGATTTAGTATTATTCTCTACCTCAAGTCCTTAAACGCAGAAAAGAATTCAGCCTTTCTAGCCATATTTACCTTCGGAGTCGCCTTTGTACCTGCAATATACGGCCAACTCCTCCCCAGTGCCCTGTTGTTCCTCTTGTGCATCTTATCATTTATCTTCTCCACACAGAATTCCGTGCTGGAAAAAAGACATCTGACAATAATACTGGTCTGGCTGATACTCTACCAGATAGGAGTGCAGACAATGTTCCCTCCGGAAATATTTTATGATAAATTTGCTATAAATATTCCTTCCCACTATGCAGGGTTCTCCACAGGACTCATACTCCCCATGTTCTTTTTAAAATCCAAACCAGAACCAAAACCTGAACCTGAACTCACACCAGATTCTAAAAACTTATTATAAGAAAAATTAGTTTTTTGCTCTATTCCAGTTAGTTTTGTTATTTCCAGACTTTTCCCCTGTAATGCCCTGTTATGGGACATCCTAAACAGATCTTATCAGTCCAGTAATCGCAGGTCCCGCAGTTGGAACCACATGGTGGTTCTTTGGCGTGCTTCACATGGATCTTCATGGGAACTACTGTATCCCGTTCGGCTCTGACCATGATTCCTACATCTATATCATGAACATCTGAACTCGGTCTGATGTGCTGGTCGACAATTGCCTCTAATGTGGAGAGGTCTTCGCATATGAACATCATGGTAAGGTTCATATTGCCTGCCACTATAAACCCGTTGAGGAAGAATGGACAGCCATCGAACAGTTTCAGAAGATCTCTGGGCTGTCTGCATTTCACATCTACTTTTAAAATATAGAGGCCCGGCTCCTTTATGTTGACTCCATAACTGTGATTTATAATACCTCTTTCCTTCATTTTCTTGATCCTAGCACCAACAGATGGTTGAGAGAGTCCGGTGAGTTTGGCGATCCTATCCTGAGAAGCTTCAGGGTTGTCTTCCAGTATCTCCAGTATTACTTTATCTTTATCATCCAATTCAAAAAGACCTGGCATATTTACATCAAATCCAAATTATTCTTTTATTTCCACTATTTACAGACATCCACCTATATAGCGCCCGGTGGGCATGCTCCCACACGAGAGCAAATCCTCTTCACAATCATCTGGCCTGGCGGCAAATGCTATACCCTCGTCATCCAGCTCGTATACATCCTGAGGACAAAAACTAAGGAACTCACCACATAAATCACGATCAACTTTAATTTCAGCCAATAATTTCACCCCATGTTTCCTCCATTATGATAATATATAAGCTTTCTGCTAAAAAACTATAACCTAAAGCTATAACCAGACTTCAATTTTTAGATTATAAAAAATATATACTTGACTTTAAAAAGAAAACGTTAACCGCTTTTTAACGTGTCCGGTGGGTTTGTAAAATATTCATTCTTCAGCTACCCACAGATCTTCTGAAAATCTCATATGAACCTGAATCTGCTCGAGATAATCAATTCTATACACTTCAGTTCTTTTGAATTCCTTTATTTATCCAATATGCTGGTGGCAGCAAGGTTTCGCTTTTAAGGACCCGAAAATTCTTGAATTTGACTTCGGGAAAGTAGTAACGATCATGAAGGAAAATAAGAAATTATAATGCTTGATAATTAATAGTAGGGCAATTATTTTTCCAGTCACGAGGAAAAAACTAAAATAAGGTGTAAAGTAGGGTTAAGGAAAAAAGTTTAGGAAAAAAAGGTGATTCATTATGGTTTCTGATACCATTAAAGAAAAAGCTGTTAATCTCGCTTCTGAGATTAAAGAAACAGAAGAATATAAAGAAATGAAGGAAAAGGAAGAAACGTTTAAGCAGGATTCTGAAGCTCAAGAATTACTTTCCGAGTTTCAAAATAAACAACAGGATTTTATTTCCAAAAGACAGTCCGGTGAGGTTGATCAAGAGCTGGTGAACGAGTTGACCGACATTCAGGAAAAGCTGAAGGAAAAGGATTCTATGGTCAGTCTGGGTGACTCCTACAGCAAATTCATGGAAGTGCTGGGAGAGGTTGTAGAAACGATCAGCAACGAAATAAACTTCGATATCGGAGAACTGTATCGTAAATAATCTGGAAGTTCCTTCGTTCTTTTTTAATTATTTTATTTTCTGGCTCGATAATTTTATCTGACCGTCGAACAGCTATCTAAACTTGACCAGTTATTTGTGTAATTTGTGTATTTTTCTGAACTCTTAACTGACTTCAGCTTTCAGATAATTTGAATTCCCGGTGGATCACTCTTAGGGCATCGTTACAGCTACCCTTATTCACCACAAAGGATATATTGTATTCAGATACACTCTGGCTGATCATTATAACGTTTATGTTGTTGGTGCCCAGAGCAGAGAATATTCTGCCGGCTACGCCTCTTGTCCCTGCCATGCCTGCACCCACAGCGCTGATCACTGCAATATCTTCCATTTTGATCACTCTAACCCCATTCTGGAAGCTCTTTAAGGATTTCATAGCTCTCTTCAGGTCTGATTGGTCCACAACTATTGACAAGCTGAGCTCAGAAGAGCTCTGGGAAAGCATGATAACCCTGACCTTTGCCTCAGACAATTTCCTGAACACTTCTGCCATTATATCCGCAAAACTGAGACCGGCACCGCTAATATTGATGACAGCTGTCTTCTCTATCAAGCTAAGAGCCTTTACGATCTCTTTTGCCGATTTTGTTCTCTCTTTTATTACTGTTCCGGGTGCATCGGGGTCGAAGGTGTTCTTGATCCTCACCGGTATCTTCTTGGCCATCACCGGCTCCAGAGCCCTGGGATGCAGTATCTTTGCTCCAAAGTGGGATAGCTCCATGGCCTCCAGATAGGATACCTGCGGTATTAACCTTGCCTCAGGAACGATCTTGGGGTCAGTGGTCATCACGCCTGCGACTTCTTTCCACAACCACACCTCATCCGAGTTGAGAGCAGCACCCATGAGAGTGGCGGTAAGATCGCTTCCACCTCTACCCAGCGTGGTAATGCTGCCGTCCTGGGTGGTCCCCATAAATCCTGATACCACGGGCACGGTCTTCTTGATGGTGAGAAGGGGGTCCAGCCTGCTCTCGATTACGCTGTTAACATTATGGATTGGCTTTGCTCTCCCGAAATTCCCGTCGGTGACGATCCCTGCATCCCCACCGGTGAGAGCAACTGAATCCACTCCCAATGAGAGCAGCGTGGCTGATAGGATGGGAGCACACAATCTTTCACCAAAAGAGACGATATAGTCCTCACTCCTCTTGGTCAACTCACCCAGGTAAGTTATCCCCAGAAGCACTTTTTCCAGCTCATCCATCAACCGCTCGATGGCAGAAATGACCTTGGACCTGTACTCCTCTGAAACGGCAAAATTGATGGCATCATAATGCTTCTTGGCCAGCTCGGCGACAGAAACTTTAATTTGTCCCGGTGAAGGATTAGAATAACACTTCTCCGCAGTCTCCAGAAGGAAATCAGTTACGCCAGCCATAGCAGAGGTAGTAACAACTACCTCGTTCTCAGCAGCGAACTTCTTCACCAGCTGCGCGCAATGGAGAATACTCTCCCCATCCTTCACACTCGTCCCACCGAACTTCATGACCAATCTCATACTTTTCACCATCAGAGGCTTTGCCAGTCTGCAATTTTCAATTTTTAACCAATCTGGTGCTTATGACAAAAAGGGGAATATAAAGATTGCTGACAGCAAGAAATTTATCTCAGATATTTATGAGATAAGTTAAAGATGGAAAATAGAATCAGGTTTAAGTCCTTACTTCAGCTTTATCCGGAATATCTACCACAGTAACCATAACTTCATCAGAAGGAGTTCCAGCATCCTCATCTTCAAAATAGAGTTCTAGAGCCTCTTTTAGATTGTCTAAAGCCTTTTCAATACTCTCACCCTGGCTGGCAACATCAACCTAAGGGCACCATGCAGAATATAATTGAGTATCCTGGTCTTTTTTGACAACGGCCGTGAGTTTCACCATTACTAATAATTCTTCACTGAGATTATTTAAAAATTAGCAAATCTAAATCTCAAATCTTCTTTAAATCTTTTATAAACTCTTCCCTATTTATTCCTGATTGTCTAATAATCGAATTTAGAGTTCCTTTTGAGATCTCGGAGTGGTCAGGCACTACAACTATATATGTGTTGTAGATTTTTTCTTTAACCTTATATGGCTCCCTCTTCTCCCGACTATTCTAAAACCATTTTTTAATAAAAATTTCACTATTAATCTACCTGAAGTTACAGGTAACTTCATGATGTTTGTCTACAGTTATATTTATAAATTTCTTTTTTTCCTGTTGAACCAAATACTATATTTGATATTAAACCAGGAAAAAGACTCAATTAAAGATAATCAAAGTTCACCAATTTTAGAGGCCAATCTAGCTAATACATCCTTTCTTTTGGCGGGGATGAACTTGATGGACCCTACTACCAGATGTCCTCCGCCCTCTACTCCGGCGTTTATCTCTTGCTGGAGCTCTCTTACCAGGCGGGGTATATCCATTTCTACGCCCTCGCTCCTGATGATGGAGAAGTCGGGCCCGTAACCGATGGTGACCAGGTTCTTGTGTTCGTCCTT
>JAWODI010000066.1:0-4718 GCA_046483365.1 Archaeoglobaceae archaeon
GATACATCAAAGCATACAAGAAAGTTGTTAAGCTAAGCAAAACAATGAAAGCTGAGGAAATCGCTCAAACCCTAGAAATGAGCATATCCCTAGTCAAAGAATACATAAGGCTTATGAACGAGGTGAACTAAATGGAAACGTTAACCTGTGGTAGGTATGAACACTTGCCAGTCAAATGGGAGTTTAGTAAAATCTGCTAGTGTAATTTTCACTGAATCTGAATAACCCATCTGCTGAGAGGGTTGGAAGGGAGATCATGAGGTGCATTAGAAGATATGATCTCCCTCCCCAGCTTCAGAAAGCTGGACCATCAAAATGGGGTATTTCGCTTTCGCTCAATACCGCTTTGAAGTATTCTTGAGTGTAAAACCTCTGAAGGAAGCTTTAGAAAGCAATTTTGTTCGTATAGTCTAGTCAATTTGTTCGTATAGTCTAGTAGTTGTGGGTGATGTCGAAGTATCCTGGTTTGGGACCCAGCTTCAGAAAGCTGGACCATCAAAATGGGGTATTTCGCTTTCGCTCAATACCGCTTTGAAGTATTCTTGAGTGTAAAACCCCTGAAGGAAGCTTTAGAAAGCAATTTGTTCGTATAGTCTAGTAGTTGTGGGTGATGTCGAAGTATCCTGGTTTGGGACAGTAGACTTCGCCGTTCATTCTCATTTTCTGGAGGATGTCTTTTGCTTTGTTCCAGCTTATTCCTTGTTGTTCGGCGGAGTTCAGGACTTCGTCTTCTGGGGCACCTCTTTCGTGTACTGCTGCTATATCCTCGACAATCTTCTTGATGACCATTATTCTGTCTCTTTGTGTTTTGGATGTTCCGGAGAATGCGTAGTCTATGTCCATTTCTCCGGTCTCGGGGTCGACGGCTATTTGCTCTAAGCTCTTCTTGACAATGCTGATGACCCTGTTCACGTCTTCTATGGTCACTTTATCTTTCAATTGCAGTTTTGCTGATGCTTCGGCCAGCCTGATAAGTGCTTCGAGCTGTCTTGCGGTCACGGGCATGGGAGTATTCTCTTTTGCTTGAGAACGGAGTGAGGAATAGAAATCCTCTATTGTCTGCTTCACCTCTCTGGTGAGAACGGGGAATACGGTTCGTTTCGCATAAGCAATATACTTCCTCAGCAGTTCAGGATCGATGGCCGGCTCTATCTTTTTGGCTTCGGACATGACAGCGTTTTGATCGTATTCTGTGGAAACAATGTTCTTAAGTTTCTCCAGCTTTTCTCCTAGCTCGTGAGAGTCGAGTATGTGCTGTGCCAGATCTCTATCTCTACTCTCGTCGGGATCGTCGGTCATGACGAATATGAGATCGAACCTGGACAGCAAAGTAGGGGACAGATCAATTTGCTCCGCAATGGGAGCGTAGCGATCAAACCTCCCGTATTTGGGGTTCGCGGCTCCTAACATGGCGCACCTCGCCCACAAGACCGCATTGATTCCCGCCTTGGCTACGCTAACGGTTTGCTGCTCCATCGCTTCATGGAGCCCTCCACGGTCGTCCGCTTTCATCTTGTCGATCTCGTCCACCAACGCGATTCCCTTATCGGCCAGGACCAGAGCTCCCGCTTCCAGGGTCCACCTGCCGTCATATTCGTCCTTCGTTGCTGCGGCAGTATTGTGTACTACTATACCGTTGGCCAGAAAGCTATGTGATCCATCCACAGTTAGATCATAAACATATTCATAAGGGCTTTGTACTTCTTGCTTTTCTTTAACTCTCTCCCACACTATATCTGAATAGGCTAATCTCTTTAGATATTCCAGTTTCTCTCGAATTAACTCCTCTTGATAAGCTAAATTGTCCACCAGGTTCGATAACCCATTATAAACGTATTCATCTCTGTTCTCGGTTTTTTCTTTAGCCTTAAAAAGGAGACCTGCTGGAATTCTTACCGACCTATTCTGTCTCTTGAAGTATTCGTAAAACCTTGCTCCACCCAATTCCAGCTCGTCTGGACTTATTGATTTACCCAACCTAAGTCTTAGCTCTTTAGGAACCTCGATTTTAACTTCTGCTAATTTTGCTCTACTCAGATTTTTAACAGCTTTTTTCAAAATGTTTGTAGAAGTATTCCGTTTATTATTCTCAATTAATTGCCCAATACCTGATTCATATACTTCTTTTATGCTAAAACCATAAAATGTTCTTATCTCTTTAATTAAACCACCCAAATTGGCTATGGTGTTATCTGTATCTCTAACACTGATTTCAGTGAGTAGTTCATGCAATTTTTCTGACTTCGCAGGATGCCCAGTTCCTATTTCTTCGTTGAACGTCTCAATATTCTTTCCGTATATTTTTAACTCATATCTGTTGTGTTTCTTGGTAATTTGTCTTACATTACCATTGGTTTCGAATTCTGTAACTTCTCCCGTGCATTTTCGTTCCCTCATATAGGATATTATCCCAAATCTTAGCAGTGAGAGGTGAAGTTTCTCGGCGAGCTTCTTACTAGTAGTATCAAATTCAATACAGGAAGAACCACTCTTTCTTATCATTATTGATCCGTCACAATCAAATAATCCTCTTATGTATGCTGCCAGTTCTTTATGGGGTAGTGATAGCAAAATCTCACTCATGTCAAGTTTATGGGACTTGGGAGACTCAGGAATACCCAGTTTTTTCAATATATTAGCTACTATTTTTGAACCAAATCTGATAGTCGGAATTCTCACTCCATCCGATTCTTCTTTAGTTTTAATTCCAAAGAGCTTTTCAGTTAGCTCCATAAAATCTCTTCTAAGACCGGGGTCTCCGTTAGAGAACCTGATCACATATCCTCCTGTAGAAGACCTTGATATATCCCCATCACCAGCGATTAGGCCAGCAAAGTAGAGGAACCTCTCATCAAGATGCGGGGAAAGTTTTATTCTATGTCCGTGATACTGGGAAAAACAATCAATTCTTTGGGCAATGTCTTCCAGATCGTATTCTGCCTCTTCAGCCAGTTTAATAAGAGTTTTAAGGTCAATGCTGCCAACCGCGCCCTCTTTAACCCAACTGTGATACAAATTGTTCTCGTTGACACCAAGTTTATTTGCCAGCTCTCTTGTTGTCAATCCTTTTTCGGTCTTAATTACCCCAACAAGATCTTTTACCAGTTTTTCTGCGCTATAAATGGTTATATCCAGATCCCTGATGAGTTCAAGTGTCAGGACTTTTTCTCCTTTATGATCTAACTTTCTGGCAGTTGCAATAAAATCGATTTCCTGTATCTCTCCTGATCTCTTCCATTTGATTTCTCCGTTCTCCATGACCAGGATCTTTGTGTTTGGTGTTGCTACCACCTCTTTACCGGTCTGAGACCTGATTTTAATGAGCTTCTCTGGCGATTTGATCTTCCACAAGGTGTTCGAGGGCTTAAATGATGTCTTTGTAGGATTTATAGTTTGTACCTTTATTGGTTCATCTAACTTTGATCTGTAAACCCCCTCCTCGTACTTGGTCAAATCACTTGATTCCACCAGCTCCCCGATATGGTAAGCATTGTTCTCCCCAAAGATCAAACTTTCAGGAGCGACACACAGGCCAGCACTGGTCGTTCCTTTACCCGTTGTATAAACACTTCTGGGAGCGATACGATGCACGTAGCGTAGCAACTGGGATTTGGCTACACCTGGGTCACCCACAAGCAGAACGTGGACGTCTCCTCTTATTTCAGTTCCGTCCGGAAGTTTTTTGGGTATTCCTCCGAATAGCTGGAGTGCCACCGACATTTTCATGTCCTCGTAGCCGTAAATGACGGGAGCGATGGACTTCACGATCTTCTCGAAGATCTCAGGATCGTTCCCTATCTCCAGTATCATCTTCTTGTCTTCTTCGGTTATCTCGAATTCTTCATATTCCTGCTGGAGAACCTCTATGGAATTCCCTTCAAGGGTTATATCCATGTGCCTTAATCTTTTACCGCTTAAACTTCTGGGAGTGGCTCGCACTATCCCATTGATGACCACTCTATCACCCGGATTTATAACTCCGGTGAGGTCGTTCTCCAGCACGACATCCAGAGTCTGGGGCTGCTCACCGCCCCTCAAGTTCTCCGGGTATTCCTGTATCCTCATCCTCTGGCTGTCTATAGATCTGCTCTCTTCGGGGAGGAAGATGAATTTCCTGGATCCACAGCTCTTGCACTCGTAAGGATACTTTATGGTAGAATCTTCCTGATGGATGAACATTTTTACTGCGCAGGAGCTGCACACGAACGCTGCTTCAATTACCCTGGGCCTGACTTCCGTAACCTTTCTTACCACTCCATCAATGGAGACCAATTTGGATATATGCTCGCTCCTGAGGTCTCTGATCAATACTCGCCTGGATATGGGAAGGTTGTAAACTCTGGCACAGGAGTTCTCCAGTTTAATGTTGTGAATGTTCTCTGAATGTGCGATACCATGGTTTGCATGGTCTAAAACCATATCGGGGAAATCCAGTAGCTCTTCAGCTACAATACCTTCTTTGAAGATGACCAGGTCTTTGAGGAAATTTACATTAATGGGAGTGCTGCCGTTAAGAGAAATAGTTTTCTCGGCAGCTTTGTTCAATTCATCCCTGTAATAGGTTTCAAAGAAGTCTTTCCACACCTCAGGACTGCTCTGCATGATGACTATCCCAGTTTTACTAAGTGGTTAAAAGAATTGCGGTTATTTGGTTAATAATCCTTTCCTGTGGAGCGAAACTTCCTGTGGAATGAAAATAACTTGTCTATGATTATATA
>JAWODI010000089.1:0-25150 GCA_046483365.1 Archaeoglobaceae archaeon
TGCGAAAAAATACGATATAGAGATGTGGATGCCTTCTCAGGGCAAGTACAGGGAGGTTATTTCCTGCTCCAACTGCACCGACTGGCAGAGCTACCGTCTGGACATCAGATACAGTGAGGAAAAGGGTAAACCATCCAAGGGATTCGTCCACACCCTGAACTCCACCGCCATGGCCACCTCCAGAGCTATCACGGCCATCGTGGAGAACTTTCAGATGGAAGACGGGAGAGTAGAGATCCCTGAAAAGCTGAATAAGTTCCTGGAGCCCAACGAGGCCGCTCCCAAAGATTATATGGAGCCCAAAACTTAGACTATAGATCCCTAAATATTATCTGTGCAAACCTCGAAACACATTCAGACCACACAAAAAAGTGAAATTATGGGTTGAGAACTGGAAGTTGTGAGCAAATCAATTTACCTTCCACTGCACCACGGTAAAGCTCCTCACTGGCTGCTGGGCAGGATGAAAAAACTGGCCAAACCAATTATAACCTTAATAATCGATGAATTCGGGGAAGCAGAGTTGTTCAGGAGATTCAGCGACCCCATTTTCTTTCAATCATTCTCCAACGTCCTGGGATTCGACTGGAACTCTTCAGGAACCACTACAGTCCTAACTGGAGTGCTGAAGTCCGTGCTCAACACATCGGACTTTGATATTCGGGTGGCAGGTGGCAAAGGCAATGAGGGCAGGAAGACCCCCCAGCATATCACCCAGTTCTGCGACGAGCTGGGAGTTGACAACAAGTGTGAAGAGCTGACCACTATCAGCAAGCTGTCCGCCAAGATCGATAATGCTGCTTTGCAGGACGGATACAACATCTACCACCACATACTCATCTTCTCTCCCAGGTACTGGACTGTGGTACAGCAGGGGCTGAACGACAATGACAGGATGGCCAGAAGGTATCACTGGAGCTTTGAATCCCATCTTCCGGGTATCAAGGAGGATATTCATTCCGGAATAGTCGCCCAGCGGAAAGAAAGTTCGGTGATGGATTTAGTGGCAGATAGGAGTCAGGACAGCAGAGAGCTATCGGTGGACCTTGTGAGGGACGGCACCTACAAAAAGGATTACAATAGGCTCCTGTCGATAACCAGATATAGAGAAGGGCTGAGCGTTCCCCGAAGAGTGAACTGGAAGGCTTTTGAGCAAGCCTTCAATCTTCAAGTAGATAGCTTTGAGGACCTGCTGATGATAAACGGCATGGGCAGGGGGGCGATCAGGGCCTTATCGCTTATCTCCGATCTGGTGTATAATGTGGAGTACGAGACTCAGGACCCCGCCAAATACTGCTTCGCTGTAGGAGGGAAAGACGGAATCCCGTTCCCTGTTGACAGACAGAGCTATGATGAAGTGAATCAGTTCATGGAGGATGCAGTAAAACAGGCAGAGCTGGGGCAATACGATAAGAGGCAGGCACTGAAGAGACTAAGTGTTCAGGCTTAGCACTCAGCTTGAGTGGTAACCCAGCTTGACTGGTAAGCTTGATATAGTTCGATTGAAATTAGCTGGAGCCCTCGAATAGTTTGGCTACTCTCTCTATGGTGTCGGCTCCGTCCACGTCCTTGTCGTTCCTCATCCTGATGAAGCGGGGGAAGCGGAGGGCGTAACCTCCGTCATACTTGGGGCTTTTCTGGATCTCCTGGTAGCCGACTTCGAACACTATTTTGGGCTGGAAGACCGCTTTCTTACCTTCTTCATACTCGATCAAGGGCTTGAACAGTTCCGTAAACTCCTCTAGCTGTTCATCGTTAAATCCGGTAGCTACTCTACCCACTGGAATTAGGTCACCGCTCACAGGATCATTACACGCAAGCTCGTAGGAGCTCAGCAAATGGCTTCTTTTGCCTTCACCCCATTCTCCACCGATGACCACCAGGTCCAGGCTCTCTACGCTTGCTTTCAGCTTCAACCAGTGCTTTCCTCTTTTACCCGGGATATAAGCTGACTTCAGGTTCTTCAGCATGGCACCTTCATGCCCGGCAGACAAAGCCTGATTGTATACCTTTTGAACTTCTTCATAGCTGGAGGTGACGTCCTGCCAGGCAACTTTAATTATATCTGTATCCTGCGTGGAGGACTCCAGGATCTCCCTCCTTTGTTCTAATGGCAGGTCGATGACTTCCTTTCCGTCATCGTAGAGAATGTCAAAGAACTGGGCGATAAGCGGGACCTTTTCTACCATCTCTTCTACATCATACTTCCTTCTGAATCTCTTGAGGATGTGCTGGAAGGACATGGGTCTCCCATTCTTGCCAATGGCCACCACCTCGCCATCCAGAACAACTCCCTCTCTCACATTTTCCTTGACCTCTCTGACTATCTCCGGGAGCGCTCTGGTCACATCTTCCAGCCTGCGGGAGTAGATCGTCACCTTGCCATTTCCCCAGTGAACCTGTATCCGGGAACCATCGAACTTCCACTCCACGCCAGCACTCTCCATCTTGTGGAGCTCTTCTTCCATATTCTCTGCTACCTGAGCAAGCATCATTCTAACAGGGGTATGCAGCTCTATGTTCATTTCCTTGAGCCCTTTTTCACCCTCATTTTTGGCTACCACAGCCACTCTACCGTAGTCGTTGGTGATCATGTACGCTCTCTCCACTATCTCTGCAGTGATGCCCCAGGCTTTAGCGATGGCGTCCCTGACTATCCCCTCTCCTACACCCAATCTCATCTCTCCCAGTATGAGTCTGGTCAGATATCTTGCTTCGATAGGGGATGAAATATTATATATCTTGAACAACAGCTGGATCTTTCTCTTCTGACTGTTCTTACCCGTTAACCCGCTCATTTCATCGAAAGACTCTCTTAACAACTTGATAGTGGTCTCTTCTTGTGTGTAGATCAGTCCCGATAAGCTGGTCTGCTCTTTGCTCTGGAGAACTTCTTCCGAGGAAAGACCCATGTCCCCCGTTCTTCTAACTATGTCCTCTATCTGCTCTTTTTTAAATCCCGTAGATTTTCTGAGGGCTTCGTAGATCAAACCGGTTCCAATACCAACTTCCCGCTCATCCCAGGGAGGATAGATCTTCCCCATAGTAAATAGAACAACATTGTAAAGGTCTTCGTCATCCTCAATTCCCTGGATGAAATCGGCGATACGTGAAGCAAGCTCGAGAGTAGAAGAGATCTTTTCTATCTCGGAACAGAATTCTGCAAACTCCCGGAAACTGACCATAATAAAAATAGCTATCGTCTACATATGCAATTTTCGGTAAAATTTTATTTTGGGGTGAATGGGTTGAAACATGGAAGATGTGAAGAACGAGTTGCTGAACTCCATGGAAAAAATGTTCGATGACCTGATGCAGGACGACAACGTCACCTATGATAAAGTGAGATACCAGATAGACTACATGGTCTATCCCGGCATAGGCTCCTACATTGCTGACGGAAGCTTAACCCAGGAGGAGGCAAAAGAGGTCTTCAGCTTATGCGAGAACAGGTTGAAAGAGCTAAAGTCCGTCCTGGGGAACGAGGAGTAATGTGCCGTTTCTGGTCCATATGGTCAAATGGATCGGTCTAAATGAGCTTAACAATTAGTAGTAAGAAACGAAATACTTATATTTGACCACTCTGACAATCCACTGGTGTTATACATGGTTGCAGGGAATGGAGTAACGGAGTCGGCAAGCGGCTTGCTGGGTGGGCTCAGCTTTTCAGAAGTTGCACAAGAATTCGCTCATTTGAAGTTGATGGCTCTCAATCAATATATAGCCATTTGGTTCCTTCTATTTGGAATCTTATCTCTGATCTACGGTATTTATGCCATTAAAAGGAGCAGAAAAATACCTTTTGAAGCGGACATGGCAAAGGCGGGAATCTTCTGGGGCATCGTGATGATAGCCTTCGGATGGTTCTACTGGTAAACGATACCACTTGTAAACCCAATAAATCTATTTTACTCTATTTATTATATTCACTTTGGTTCATTGGTATTCACTTTGAATCTATCCTATTGTTCTTTCAATAATTTTATGATCTCCTCGACATCGGCTTCTGTTTTGAAGCTGGTCCCGGAGAACCTGGTTGGGGAGAATTGGTAACCGGCATCCTCCATCATCTCTTTGAGGTCCCTCATCTTGGGTGGAGACGTAACAGCAGCCTTAGAGACCAGGTGTAGGTCATAATGGAACGGAATTTCCAGCTCTCCCTCGATCCTGTGGAGGAGCCTGTAGAGGAGCTTCCCTCTCTCATCGTCTATCCCCTCCCCATCTACTTTATCCACAATGCTGGAGACGAACTTCCGGTTGTGTAGCTCTCCCAACCATAAAGGACCCATGATGGTGTATGGACTTCCGCATCCGCATAATGGAGCTTTAGCGTCCTTCATTGAGGACCAAGTTCTTCTTCCGCAGTTCCAGCAGTGGAACAGGTAGCCTATCTTATTGAACAACTTTCCGGCAAAAGAGACGGATTTCTTGATCTTGAGGTGGACCCGATAGTAATGCTCTCTGGTCCAGGAAATGACCACTTCAATCCCTTTATCGTATTTGGTAGTCTCTCTGGCTATCTTGCCGATAAGCATCCTCAAACCCACTTCTGGGTAGTAATCGGTCTTGAGGGCGAATGCAGAGTATTTCCTCAACCCCGACACTCTGGAGCTCCCGCACAGGGCAGCCGTATCGGTTGCGGTTACACTGAGGTATCTGGTGGCAGAATTGCAGGCAGGATCAACGAACTCAGAGGGAGAGCCGAATGGATCCAGGTCCACGTGCTGAAAGTACCTCTGGGTCATCAATGTGGGAGCATTCATCCCCACCACCTCTCCCCTAACCCCGTTGTGCTCTACGTTCTTCGTTATAACTCTGTGAGCATCCCAGTTCTTGTCATTGAACGTGACATCAAATCCGCACTCAAGAGCCGCCCTAATGCCCCTAATGCCCGTGGCGGCCAGGGCATCCAGATACTCTCTGGTGGGGAGCTGGGAGAAGATGAGCATATCCATGTCTCTGCAGAACTTCATTTTAGGGTTGTAGAAAACATCATCCACATAGATCTCTGCCTTACCTTCCCGGATCATAGAATCGCTCCACTACCTCATCGACCAGAGAATCCCTATTGCTCTCATCCAGAGTAATAACTTCACACTCTTTCTTCACCCTCTCCAGCAGCTGGTGTTTGGATTTGAGGTGAACGGTAAAGATGTATGACATGTTGGTAGATAAAAGATGCTCGATGAGCTGGATGAATTGTTTGCTCTTCAGCTCCATGGGCCCTATCTCGTCAACGATGCACAGTTGAGACCTCTGGCAATCCAGTTCCCGGGAGAATTTGTCGACGGCATCGACCATAACTCCATATTTACCCACTTTAACAGGAGAGTCGCTAACGACCTTCGCCAGCCAGGCCTGTTCACCAGTGTTAAGGTCTTTAAGTTTAAAACCCACTCTCTTACCCTCCTCCCGCACTTCTTCAGTTATAAAACCACAGATACCGGTTCTATCTTTGAGGGAGTTGAATACGTTGAGGCAGAACGTGGTTTTCCCTATACCAGGTCTCCCGGTGACAGCCAATCTGAGCATGGCAAAAGATGGCATAAATGGTTGTAAAGTTTTCCGGTTCGTGTGTCCCCATAACGGAAAGAGATCAAAAATGGAAGTGCTGATAAAACAGTCGAGTTAATAAAATTATATATTTCCACTACGAATAGGACAGATTGTGGAAGTTTTAATAGTGGGAGGAGGACCTGCAGGCTCTCTTTCAGCGATCGAGATCGGCTCCAGAAGTGAAGAACATAATATTACTATTGTGGAGGAGCATCCTCTGCCCGGATTCCCGGTCCAGTGTGCAGGGCTGATAAGCAAAGATTGCTATTCAAAGCTCAGGGATCATGTCTCCCACAAATGCCATCTCCGGGACATTAGAGGGGCTTTTCTCTTTTCCCCTGACGGTAATCATATTAAAATGGAGGGGAAGAGCGGTGCAGTGGTCATAGAGAGAAAGGTGCTGGATTCAGAGCTGTTGAGAAGAGCATCCAGTTACGCAGCCGTAAAACCCAAGACCAGATTTGAAGGAGCGAACCTTGACTCGAGTGGTAAAGCCAGAGCTGTGGTGTCATCCCCTAAAGGGACTCAAGAGCTCCCCCACGATATCCTCATTGGTGCGGACGGCTGTACCTCATCGGTAGGGAGAACCTTTGGCTTTGAAAGACCCGAATTCCTCTCTGCCCTGCAAGTGGAGTGCGAGTTCGAGCCTGTTGACCCTCAATTTGTGGAGCTCTTCTTTGGCAGTGAGTATACCGACTCCTTCTTCGGATACGCTATCCCCATTGATGAGAGCACGGCCAGAGTGGGAGTGGTTGCCCGGGAAAATCCCTCATCTTATCTGTGGAACATGATGGAAAAACACCCTTCTGTTAGCAGGAGAGTAAATCCCCGGAAGATCACGGAATTGAATGCGGGCGCAATACCCACCAACATAATCGATTTCGTGAAGGATAATGTGGCTCTTATAGGTGATTCGGGTGGTATGGTGAAGCCCTACACAGGTGGAGGACTATATTATCATCTCATAGCAGCAGAGATCCTGGGAGAGACGTTCCCCAACATGCGGGGCTTCAAGAAAGAATATTTGGATAAGATGGAGAGAGAGTATAAGGTGGGCTCAAAAATATTGAAATTGTACTCATCCCTCTCAGATGAAGAATACAATAACCTGGTGAGACTGGGGAAGGAAGGCAACATAGAAGAGCTGGTGAAGGATCTCCACATGGATTCACCCTCATCCCTGATAAAAATAATACCCTCACTGCTCAAAATATTCTCCAGGAACCCCGGTCTGTTCACCAAAATGGGGAGAATAATGGTATAATCTTGGATTTTAGCAATGCGGCTCTCTTAAGATTTTGGGTTTAATCTTTTTTCATTTCTTGTTTCTTCTTTTTGACCACTCTTACGTCGCTTATAGCGGTCTCAGGATAATTTCCTGTATCGTCCTTCTCTATAGATTTCACCATATCCCACACGGTCAGCAGTGCGGTACTCGCTCCTGTAAGGGCTTCCATCTCGACTCCCGTCTTTCCTACCGATTTGACTGTGCAGGTAGCTCTTATCCCTTCCCTACCACCGTGAAATTCCTCAAAATCGAACTCGACCTCTATGGAGGTGAGGGGGATGGGGTGGCACATGGGTATCAGTTCAGGGGTCTTCTTTACTGCCATGATTGCTGCAGTGTTCGCTACTGCCAGAACATTTCCTTTGGCAATTTTATCTCCTTTAATCGCTTCAATGGTCTCGTTTCTCAGATATATAACGCCTTCGGCAACAGCAACTCTTACAGAATCTTCTTTATGAGATATATCTACTGCTCTGCTTCTCTCCCCTTTGATGTGTGAGAATTCCATGTGGTTTCTTTAACGTATTCCCTAATAGATTTTCCCTTCACTGACCGGTAGTGCTACCGCTGTTATTCTCAAATACCGGATTCAGGATATGGGATATCAATTACCTCACCATGCCAAATTGAATATTCTTATTAATTATCGGATAATTATCATAATGAAAAGAAACCTTCCGTTATGGTTACAGAGGCGTTGTATTATGTCTAGCCAATACTTCCAATATGAACATAAGAGTAAAGACCAACTAATCAATGAGTTGCTTGACTTAAAGAGGCGGGTCAGCAGACCTGAGATAAGAGAAAACGAAGAATCCGGTGAGAACCTTTTTGAGAGTGAAGAGAAGTTTAGAAAAACTGCTGAAGCCGCTTTAGACGCTATCATCATTATAGATAACGAGGGAAAAGTTTCTTACTGGAACAAGGCAGCTGAAAAGATATTCGGTTATACCAGTGAGGAAGTTCGGGGCAAAGAAATGCATATGATCATAGCTCCCCAGCGATATCACGAGTCCTATAGAGAAGGTTTTCGCAAGTTCAAGGATAGTGGGGAAGGTCATTCTGTAGGTAAGACGCTGGAGATGGAGGCAGTTAGGAAAGACGGCACCGAGTTCCCTGTTGAGCTGTCCATTTCGGCTGTCAAGCTGAAAGGAGAATGGTGTGCCATAGGCATCCTCAGAGATATAACGGAAAGAAAACGCGTGGAGGAGGAGCTACAGAAACATCGAGCCCATCTGGAAGAAGAGGTCAAACAGCGCACCAATGAGCTGAAAAACCTTAACGAGCAGCTTCAACGAGAGATAAGTGAAAGGGAACAATATGAGAATGAGCTGGAAAAATCCCTATCTCTCCTTTATGCAACCCTTGAATCAACCGCCGACGGCGTTCTGGTAGTGGACAGAAAGGGGAACATCATCGATTACAATCAAAAATTCCTTGAAATGTGGCAGATACCCGAATCGGTTATAAAGTATCGTGATGATGGAAAAGCTCTCGAATTCGTTCAAAATCAGTTAAAGGACCCCAATAGTTTTACGGAAAAGGTCAAGGAGATTTACAATCAGCCGGATGCTGTGAGCGAAGATCTAGTAGAATTTAAAGACGGCGGAATTTTTAGACGATATTCTCAGCCTATGAAAATAGGTGACAGATATATGGGGAGAGTTTGGAGTTTTCGAGATATCACAGAGCGCAAGAAAGCAGAAGAGAAGTTGAAAGAAAGTGAAGAGAAATATAGAACTGTTGTGGAGCAGACCCATGACGCGATTTTCATTTACTGGAATAACAGATTTAAATTTGTCAATAAAAGAGTGTGTGAAGTCACAGGGTATAGCGTAGAAGAGCTTTACAATATGAGTATATGGGACCTGATCCACCCAGAAGATAGAGATAAGGTAAGTGAATTGAGAGATAAAGAGCAGAACGAAGAAGCAACCAGCCTCTATGTTACGAGAGCGATTACAAAAAGCGGTGAGATCCGGTATTTTGAATTGGCGTTAACTAGAGTTCCTTATATAGGACGGCAGGCTATTTTGGGAGCTGCAAGAGACATTACTGATCGTAAAGAGATGGAAGAGAGAATAGTTCAGCTTAATGGAGTCTTGAGGTTGCTGAACAAGAACCTGAGACACGATGTTTTGAACGATCTAAATGTGGTCAGCAATTCTTTGGAGCTCTATACAGAAAGTAAAGACGAAAAACTTTTGGAAAATGCTTTCAGGTCGATCGAGAAGAGCATCAATCTGGTAAAAAGGATGAAAGAGTTAGAATCTCTTGTCTCTTCTGGGGGGAGTTTAAAACCCTATAATATTAAAGATGTAGTGAGCAACATTGAAAATGATTACGACATTGAAGTTAATGTAGAGGGAGACGGGATCGTTCTTGCTGATGAAGCCTTGAGTTCGGTTGTGGGGAACGTAATAGGGAATGCTATAAAACATGGAGAAGCAGATAAAGTAGACATAACTGTTGAGGAAAAAGGCACTTTTTGCGATATAAAAATTGCTGATAATGGAAAAGGAGTTTCTGACGATATCAAAGGAGAAATTTTTGATGAAGGTTTTTCGGGAAATGGTCGCGGATCAGGTTTAGGGTTATATATTGTTAGGAAAACGATTGAAAGGTACGGAGGGAGCATTGAAGTAGAAGATAACGATCCCAGAGGGACCACATTTATTTTAAGATTGCAGGTCGCTCCAGATTATCTGGGTGTTAGGTCAAGCCTTGGTATTCCCCTTTCAGAGATACCCAGTTATGCATCATCGAAGGAGATACCTTTAGAAGATGACGATAAACAATCTTTAAAGGAAAAGAACGAAGAGAACAAAGAACTGGAGATCAATCTGCAGGGTCTTAAATGTCCCCAACCAATTTTGAGGATCCACTCCAAAATAATGACCGTTGAAAAAGGTACAGTACTAAAAGTAATAGCAGACTGTCCCACTTTTGAAAGAGACCTTAGCTTATGGGCCACAAAAACTGGAAAATCAGTTCTTGAATGCATTAAAGATAACGGGGCTTATACTGCCAGAATTGTAGCTTGAGTCCAAGAGGGATATAATGTCTCGGACAGGTGAAAAAAAGTCTAATGGATTGTTAGATAAAGAAGGAATAGAACTGGATCAGGTGATCGCTGGAATTGACAATATATCTGTCCCTATCTATATTGTAACCCTTACAGGAAAGGTTATTTTTGCCAATAATAAATGTGCAAAGCTGGCTAATCTTTCAGATCCCGGTGAACTGATCGGAAAGATGTGCTATGAGGTATTCAAATCTGAAAATTGCCATACGTCGAAGTGCCCTCTCAAGATATATTCTGATGACCTCAAGACCACCGAAAACGTGGATGTTAGAGTCAGTCTTCCGGATGGGAGCATAAAATATCTCAGGGCTAATCATGCACCCATATATTCTAAGGAAGGGGAGTTTTGTGGGGTAATAGAGCTATTCGAAGATTTCACTGAAGTTAAAGAATCCTCGTTAAAGATCATGGATAACATTGTCTCCCTGGCTGAAGGGGACTTATCCAAGACACTTGAAGTCTCCGAGCTCCATAGAGATTTTGTAGAGATAGGGGAGGCTTTGAACACTCTGAGCATTTCTCTGGATCTGGGTCTCAGGAACATTTCAGATACCTTAAAGCAGATAGCCGAAGGCAACTTCAGCACCGAAGTGGAGTGGGAGATGCCGGGAGTCTATAGTGAAATCACATCCAATATTAATCAAGCAATTCAACAGCTCAACAATGTCATTCACCAAATACAGGATGTCTCTATAGCAATAAGGGACGGCGATCTGGATAAAATGGTTGACGTCTCTAAATTAAATGGTGTATTTGCAGATATAGGGAATGTAACAAATGAAATGTCAATTTCTCTGGATCTGGGTCTCAGGAACATTTCGGAAACAGTGAATAAGATAGCCGAAGGCGATTTCAATACAGAAGTGGAGTGGGAGATGCCGGGAATATACAAAGAGATCATAATGAGGATCAACAATGCACTTAAAAACGCCTATGAAGTTGATAAAGATAGAAAAGATGCACTGGAGCAGCTGGCAGCCAATTTGAGCCAATTTGAAACTTCGGCAGATAAGTTGAGAAATCCGCTGGCAGTGATATTGACCAGTCTGGAACTAAAGGACGAGCTGGGCGAAGATCATGTTATGGAAACTGTGGACCAGCACGCAAAGAAGATCAAAAAAGAGCTGGATATAATGAGAGAAGAAGAAATAAAGACGTATGAATTGACCGAAAAAAGCCTGGAAAAATTGTAGCAATCTGAACAATTCGAAAAACTTGAATAATAGTATAAAGTTATTTATTATTACAACAAGATCTTGTGTTAGAACTTATAATATAATTTAAATTAGTACAAAAACATAATGAATTGTGGGAGGAGCAATATGAATGAAGAAATAGATCTGGATTTAAGAGGTTTGAAGTGCCCCCAACCAATATTGAAGATACAGTCAAAATCTTCAACGCTTCCCACGGGCACAATACTTAAAGTATCTGCAGATTGCTCCAGTTTTGAGAGGGACTTGAATATATGGGCGTCCAAAACGGGGAAAGCCATTTTGGAATGCATGAAGACCGATAACGCATGGGTTGCAAGGATCAAAGTATAGAGTTGGTTATTCGGCATGAATAAAAAGATAGGGCTGTATTTGTGCCAGTGTGGGGGAGAGATAAGCCAAAAAGTTGACCTGAGTAAGATCGGAGATATTTTTCGGGATGAGGATTTAGAGGTAAACGTAGTTCCCATGTTGTGCACTCCCGAAGCCCTGGAGCAATTATCAAGGGAAATTGTGCAGTACGACAGGGTCATTTTTGCCGGATGTACTCCCAAGAGGATAGAGAAAACCCTGAGGGATGTGGCCAGAAAGGCCGACGTGAACCCCTATTTAACGCATATTGTCAACCTCCGGGAGCAATGCGCCTGGGTAAGCGAAGACCCTACTGATAAGGCATTCAGCCTTGTAAATGCTGCTTTAAATAGAATAAAAGGACAGGAAGAGCTGGAAGAGAAATACATCGACGTTAATACAGATGTTGCCGTTATCGGCGGCGGAATAACTGGAGTGATAGCAGCGCTCAACTTGAGCGAAGGCTCTAGAAGAGTGCATCTGATAGAGAAGAGTCCCTTTTTAGGGGGGAAAACAGTAACCTACGAAGAGCTCACACCGGACCTCGAGTGCGCTCAGTGTCTGGTTGCTCAACCCCTTCAGGATGTTCTGGAGAGAGATAACATCGTTCTTTACACCAATTCAGAGGTTATAGATGCTAGAGGTGGACCCGGCAACATTTCACTCAAAGTGAAGTGTCAGCCCCGTTTCGTGGAAGTAGATAAGTGCATAGGGTGTAACGAGTGCGTTAGCGCTTGTCCCGTAGAGGTCCCCAACGAGTATGAATTCGGCATGAAACAGCGAAGTGCTGCTTTTCTCCCTCTTCCCGGTGTGCTGCCCAACGCTCCGTTCATCGACAGGAAAAATTGTTATGAAGACTGCCAGAAGTGTGTGGAGGCATGTATTTTCGACGCCATAGAACTTGAGATGCAGGAAACCGATGTAGATATCGAGTGTGGGGCGGTGGTGCTGGCAACCGGCTTTTCCACCTATCCTGACTTCAATCGGATATCAAGCAATATATACACTTCTCCTCAGTTCGAGAGGCTGCTAGCGGTCGATGGCCCAACGGGTGGAAATGTGATGGCGAGAGGAGCTGAGGGGGTGTTTGAGCCTCAGTCAATAGCCGTAATTCATTGTGCGGGAAGAGAGGAGCTGGGATACTGCTCCCGAATTTGTTGCTCTACCGCCCTGAAATACGCTCATATGGTCCACCGGCAGCTCCCCCAGTGCAGGATACACCACATATACTCGGATATGGTGCTGTCGCCCAGTGAGCAGAAACTTCACGACGAAGTCAAAGAGTTTGCCAGCTTCCATCGAAGCGAGGGCCAGCCAGCAGTAAAAGATGTGGATGGAAAACTTGTGGTAGATTATGGGGAAAATGAGTCCCTGGAAGTAGATATGGCAGTCTTCATGAGCGGTATAGCCCCCGGTTCTGATATTGAAGAGCTGGCAGAGAAATTCAATGTGGAGCAGGATAGTTTGGGGTTTGTTAAGGTGGAAGATCTGTCGGTACAGGCTGCACCAGGAGTAGTGGCCGCTGGAGGTGTTACAGGCCCTTGTAGTGTTGAAGAAGCTTCTCAACAGGGTTTGGCAGCAACTGGAAAGGTCTTATCCACTCTTCGCCCGGGGGAAAAACTTCATTTGAATCCGGAATCCTGTATAATTGATGAGAAGAAATGCTCCGGCTGTAAGCTATGTATGGAGGTTTGCCCTTATGGCGCCATCAAATTCCACGATGGAGCTTGTGAGATCGATGAGACCTTCTGTAATGGGTGCGGGGTCTGTGCTTCTGCCTGTCCTGTGGAGGCCATAAAGGCCAAAAACTACACCACTGAACAGATCGATGCTGAGATAGAGGGGTTGCTAAATGACTAAAGGCTCGAACTCCAGCGTAAATGCGATCGCTTTTTGCTGCTCTTACTGTAGTTATGAGGCAGCTGACAGAGCCGGTGGGTTGAGAAAGAGTTATCCTCAGGAAATAAAGATAGTGAGAGTCCCCTGCTCGGGGAGGGTCGATCTGGAGCACGTATTAAGAGCTCTGGAAAATGGAGCTGAAGGTGTTTTGATACTGGGGTGTCATCCCGGAGACTGCCATTTCAAGAGCGGAAATAAAAAAGCCTACAGAAGATATCTGTTGCTGAAGAATACCCTTAAAAATGCAGGGATAGAAGAGGAGAGGGTTAGATTCGACTGGATAAGCGCAACCGAAGATGAGAAGTTCATAAAGATAACAAAAGACTTTGTAGATACTTTAAAGAATCTAAATGGGCGGAAATAGACTTCGACTCACCCGGGCGGCGATTTTGACTCAAATAAAATTTCGAGTAGAAGTACGAAATTGTTAAATTCATTTCTCCAGACCCCCTCTAATGCATTCACCAATTCACCTCAATAGCTGTGGAGCTTCCGGGAAATATGAAAGCTAAGTTCATTTTACTTCTCATAATACTGGATATTTTGGCAGTCTTCATTGGTCTGAACTTCGGCTCATCCGATGTGGGTTTACTGGATGTTACGATAAGCCCAACGGCCAAAGAGATAGTTCTGGATTACAGGCTGCCCAGAACGCTGGTGGCAATGTCTGTGGGCGTTGCTCTGGCTACGGCAGGATGTATCATGCAGTCATTGTTCCGAAACCCTTTAGCGGACCCCTACATACTGGGTATCTCCAGCGGCGCCAGTGCGGGTGCGGCACTGGTTATGGTCATTGGGCTGGCATCCACCATCAATATCACCATAGGAGCTTTTTTGGCTGCCGTTGCTACCATGTTCGTGGTCTATCGCATCGGGAAGGTGAATGCAACGCTACCCGTTTTGACCCTACTGCTGGCAGGTGTGGCTATGGCATATTTCCTATCGGGAGTCACATCGCTCCTTCTTTATGTTGCGGCCAGGGACATGCACCAGATAGTGTTCTGGATCATGGGTGGTTTCTGGACCGCTGGCTGGTTCAAATTTCAGGTGATCATACTGCCGGTGATCGGAAGCGTCATATATGCCTTATACAGTTCTTGGAAGCTCAACGCCATCCTGATGGGTGAGGAGCATGCCATGAGCGTGGGATTAGATGTAGAGAGATTCAAACGAAAAATGATTGTGGTTTCGGCCCTTTTGACATCAGTGGCTGTTTCCGTGAGTGGAGCTATAGGTTTTGTCGGTCTGGTAACTCCTCATGCGGTAAGACTGGTCGTGGGTGGAGACAATAGGGTTTTATTGCCGGCTACGGTGCTTTGTGGAGCGGCTCTTATGCCGGTGATAGATGTGGTATCCAGAACGGCAACCGAAGGAGAAATACCTGTGGGAATAATCACTGCTTTACTGGGAGCCCCGTTCTTCCTGTTCCTGCTGAGGAGGAGAAAATATGCTTTTGGAAGTTGAGAACATAAAACTGTATCTGGAAAGTACTGAAATTCTTTCAGACGTGACCCTCAAGGTGAGCACCGGGGAGATGGTGGCCCTATTAGGTCCCAACGGGAGCGGGAAGACCACGCTGCTGAGAGCGATCTATGGAGTCCTTGCACCGGACAAGGGAGCAGTTTATCTGGACGGGAAGAACACCAACCAGCTCAAACTGGAGCATGTGGCGAAGGACCTGGGTTATCTTCCTCAAGAAAAGGCGGACACTTTCCTCAAGGTCATGGACGTGGTCCTCCTGGGCAGAACCCCTTATGGTAGAAAGCCCGCAAAGAATGACTTCGAAATTGCTGAGCGTTGTTTGAAGCAAGTAGGTATTGAGAGCTTGAAGGACAGACTTTACTCCAATTTGAGCGGGGGGGAAAAGCAGAAGGTCTTGCTGGCCAGAATATTCACTCAACAGGCCAGCACTTTACTTCTGGACGAGCCTACCGCTCACCTGGACATATCCAGTCAGATAGAGATAATGGAGATCCTGAGAGAGAGGACGCTGGAGGATTTCTCAGCTCTGATAGCAGTGCATGATATAAATCTGGCCACCACATTCTGCGACCGGATACTGATGGTGAAAGACGGAAAGATCGCCTATTCTGGAGGTCCTGAAGTTGTAACCCCCCAGAGCATAAAGGATGTTTTCGGAGCTCACGTAAAGGTCAGAGAGCAGGCTGGCAGACCTTTTGTGATACCAACTGCTGCACCGCAACTGGAGAGCAATGGCAAATACGTTCACGTGATATGTGGCGGAGGGAGCGGTAAGGATGTAATAGACATTCTCTATCTTGCCGGCTACCAAGTTTCAGCTGGAGTACTGAACGCTCTGGACTCTGACCTGGAAGCGGTGGTGGATGTAGGAGATGTGGTCAGTGAAGCACCGTTCTCCCCCATAAGTAAGGGGTCTCACCAGAAGAACATGGAATTGATTGACGCCAGCGATGCGGTGGTGCTGGCCAACCTGTGCATAGGCAGTGGAAACCTGTTGAACCTGGAAGCTGCTAAAAAAGCTGCCGAACAGGGGAAACTGATAGTGATAAACTCTACGCCCTTTGAAGAAAGAGATTATTGTGGAAAAGAGGCCGGAGCACTCTTCAGAGAGATCTGTGATAATGCAGTAATCGTAAAAAGCGAGCAAAACCTGTTAAAGGCTGTAGAAGAGCTGGTGGGCTTCAGCGGTGATTGAACTGATCCGAAAGTTTGACCACGTCTCCCACCACTATCAGGACCGGACCCTTCAATTTCTCCTTGTCAACTACATCGGCTATGGATAAGAGATCGCCGGTCAACATCTTTTGCTTATCGGTGGATCCGCTCTCAATGATCGCTACGGGGGTTAACGGGTCTCTGCCCGCTTTGATCAGCCTGTTACACAACTCTCTTATGGTATCCCGTCCCATGAGGACCACAATCGTCCCCTGAAGGGGGGCCTTGCTCCAGGCATCAATATCGTCCCTTCCCGTGACCACCAGAACCGTGGAGGACATGTTGGGGTGGGTGAGAGGGATTCCTGCGCAGGTGGGGACCGAGCTGATGGAGCTGACGCCAGGAATGATCTCGAAAGGTATCTTCTCTTTGACCATGAACTCCGCCTCTACACCACCTCTGCCGAAAATGAAAGGGTCACCACCTTTTAATCTAACTATGTGTTTTCTCTCTTCGAAAAACTTTTTCAGTAATAAGTTAATCTCATCCTGTCTTTTACCCCCTCTTTCACCACTCTTCTTTCCCACATAAATTATTTGTTTATCCATATCTTTTAACATTTTTATTATATCTTCCCCAACGAGTTTGTCATACAAAATAATATCTGCCCTCTCAATAACCCTTAGGGCTTTTACCGTAAGAAGCTCTGGATTGCCTGGTCCAGAGCCTACAAGATACACTTTGCCATTCTCACTATTATCACTGCGGAGCATTTAGGTTTAAAGCCTGTGAGAAGTCTAAATACTTTTTGGTTTATGGGATAATCTATTTTATAATGATTGATAATGTTTATTTTTAAATTCGAAAACCTTATATATTGTCGATAAGTGCTTTGATTCGTAAATTGGAGGTGAACTATGTCAGAAACGCCTATGTCTGATGAATTAGAAAAAGGACCCTATCCTAGTTTTGTTTCAGAAATTAAAAGAGCCGCCAAAAGAAATGATATGGCAGGTGGCCTACTGAAGGTTCTAGAGCGATCCTACGAAGACAAAAAAACCCACTGGAAGCATGGTGGAATTGTTGCTGTGAAAGGTTATGGTGGGGGAGTTATTGGAAGGTATAGTGATCTGCCTGAAGAATTCCCCGAAGTCGCGCACTTCCACACCATGCGTATAAACCAGCCCAATGGAAAATTCTACACTACAAAGGCCTTGAAGCAAATATGCGATATCTGGGATGAGCAGGGAAGCTCGATAACCAACTTCCACGGCTCGACAGGAGATATGGTTCTTTTAGGAACCTTTTCAGAACGTTTGCAAGTTGTGAGAGATAAGCTTGAACAGATGGATCCACCTTTCGATATTGGTGGAAGCGGTTCAGATCTGAGAACGCCGAGTGCCTGTATAGGCCCGGCAAGATGTGAGTGGGCATTATATGATACCCTTGAATTCTGCTACGAGATGACTCGAGAGTTCCAGAGCGAGCTGCACAGGCCTATGTGGCCTTATAAGTTCAAATTCAAATTCTCAGGATGCCCCAACGACTGTATCGCATCAAAGGCAAGATCAGATTTTGCAGTTATTGGAACCTGGAAAGACAACATTAAGATCGATAAGGATGAAGTTAAAGAATATGCCAAGGACATGGATATTCAGGAAGAAGTTATTGACTGGTGTCCCACCAAATGCATGGAGTGGGACGGCAGCAAACTGAAAATCGATGATGCCAACTGTGTAAGATGTATGCACTGCATCAACAAGATGCCCAAAGCCCTGAGACCTGGAGATGACAGGGGAGCGACTATACTCGTCGGTGGAAAGGCACCGTTCATGATGGGCTCCACCATTGGATGGGTGCTGTTCCCCTTCCTGAGCAATGAAGATGAAGATGAAGGAATAAAGTGGCCTTATGAATACATTAAAGAAACCGCTGAAGAGCTGTGGGACTTCTGGGACGAAGAAGGAAAGTTCAGAGAGAGAGTTGGAGAGCTTCTGTGGAGAAAGGGCATGAACAACCTGCTGGAAGTAATGGGATTGGAAGCAAAACCATATCACATCAGCAGCCCCAGGAACAACCCGTTCATGTTCTTCAATAAGGAAGAGCTGGTGCAATCACCATATCTTAAAGAGCTAGAAAAGAGGGGGTTGTGGTAAAATGACAGATCCTACAAAAGTTGATTGGGATGCAAGATTGAAGAACTATCAGGACCATGTGGACGAGAAAAAGGCAAAGGATTATGTTTCAGACTTTGGTCCTCCCCACTACGCCTTGATGATCCCACCTGTTCTCAAGAAGAACTGGGGCAAGTGGAAGTATCACGAGGTGCCCAAATCTGGTGTGCTCAAACACGTGGCCGAGAGTGGAGATACTGTGTATTCTGTTAGAGCAACTACTCCCAGGTTGATAAGCACTGACGGGATCAGGGACTTTATGGAAATTGCAGATAAATACTGCGATGGATACATGAGATGGACCACCAGGAACAACGTAGAGTTCATGACGACTGACGAGAGTAAAGTTGACGATATCATAAAGGACCTGGAAGATAAAGGCTGGCCTGTGGGTGGAACTCACGATGCCGTTTCAGGTAAGTATGCCTTATCCAATATTGTTCACACCCAGGGATGGATCCACTGCCATACCCCAGCTATTGATGCATCCGGTATCGTTAAATCAGTAATGGATGAACTTTTCGAATACTACAAGGACATGAAGCTTCCTGGCCTGTGCAGGATTGCACTTGCATGCTGTCCCAACATGTGTGGAGCATGCCACGCATCCGATATAGCCATTGTAGGTATTCACAGAGCACCGCCTCTGGTCGACGATGATGGTGTAAGAAGAATGTGTGAGCTTCCCACAACCGTTGCTTCCTGTCCAAATGCAGCTATCAAGATGAAGGCCAAGGAAAAGACCGTAGAGATAAACACCGAGAAGTGCATGTATTGTGGAAACTGCTACACCATGTGCCCCGGACTACCCATTTTCGATCCAGATAATGACGGTGCGGCAATAATGGTGGGAGGAAAGATCTCAGCAGCAAGGGATGACCCCAAACTGTCTAAAGTAGTTGTACCCTGGCTGCCTAACGAGCCTCCCAGATGGCCATCGATCGTAAAGACGGTCAAACAGATCCTTGAGGCATGGGCCAAGGATGCCAAAAAGCACGAGAGAGTTTCAGAGTGGGCAGAAAGAATCGGATGGGAGAAATTCTTCGACAAAACAGGTCTTGAGTTCTCATCACACTTGATAAACGACTACGATGTAACACCATTCATCTACCAGCAGCTAAGAGTTACTACCAACTTCAGATGGTGAAAATTTAAATAACCACCAACTCAAATAAAAATGGTGACCAAAGATGGCGGATTATACTGAAGAAGATGAGAAAGTAATAAAGGACAAATTAGGTCAAAAGGCCTGGAAAATCAAGGATTTGGCCAAGGTCACAAAGATTGACAAGAAAGTTGTCAAACAAGTAGTACAGGATCTAATACAGAAGGAAGAAGCAGCTTACTGGTCCTCCGGATCTACAACATACGTAACGTCCCCAGAATACCTTGCAGACATGGAAAAGAGAAGATCCGAGTAATCTTCTTTTTTAATTTATTTTTATTTTCCCGTCTTGACTGTTCTAAATATTGTTTGATACTAACCGTTTATCCTATCAGCTACACTTCAATCAGTTTGCAGAGAGGTTTGTTTAGTTGACAGGCTGAAGACTAATTCCAAAAACTTTAATTACTTTTTCAGAACTCGTGGATTATTGGAGGTGAAATAGTGGGAGATATAACCATTGACCACGAAAAATGTGATGGTTGCGCGGAATGCCTCTCCGTCTGCCCCAACGACGTCTTTGATTTGAATGGTGAGGGGCAGTCAGACGCTGTTAACGTGGACGACTGTGATGACTGCTGCTCTTGTGTGGAGGCATGTCCCAACGAAGCCATCCTGAACGCAGCCTGTGAATAATATAATATCTTTCTCTTTTATTTTTATTTATTACAGATGTTTTTATAAATCAGCCTGTAAGTTAATCATTCAATAGGGAAATCTGTCTGTTGATGATAGGAAAATACTTAAATAATCTTATAATCTAAAAGCAATTAGAGGTGATGAAAATATGGGAAATATCGTGGTCAATAATGAATTGTGTGATGGTTGCGCGGAATGCTTGTCTGTTTGCCCGAATGACGTCTTTGATTTGAATGGTGAGGGGCAGTCGGAGCCTGTGAATATGGATGACTGTGATGACTGCTGCTCTTGTGTGGAGGCATGTCCCAACGAAGCCATCACCAACGACGCCTGCGAGTAAACCTGTAAAGTAAAATAATCATTTTTATTTTTCTTTATTTTTTATTTGTTTTTCAGGTTTTTGGGTTTTGAAAGCTGTTTTAGGATACCAAAAGTTATTTTAGAGGTAGTTGTTTGAATTCTGTGGATGGATGAGATCACTCAGCTGGTGATTACCAAGCTTCTTTATCTTTTGTACAATATTCTACCTGTTCTTATAGTGGCCATAATTGGGGCGAATATACTTGCCGAGCTGGGCTTGATCCAGAGGGTAGTGTTCCTGGTTCGTCCCTTGATCCGCTTTGCCCGACTTCCTGATGAGGCTGGGATTTCTCTTATAACCTATATAGCCAGTGCCAGTGGCGGTGCTGCTATGCTCGCCAGTTTCCATGAGCGAAAGATTCTGGACAGCAAACAAACTATAATCGGCTCTATTTTGAGCAATTTCTTCAGCTTCCTCAATCACGCCATCATCTTTTTCATACCTGTAGCCATCCCCATACTGGGCCTTACCGCGGGCCTTCTTTACGTGGGCTCCCGCTTTTTCATCAGCATATGTGTTACTGTTGTTGCTGCTCTCGCCGGTCATTTTATGCTTCACGCTGGAGATAGTGAATCTGGCGGGGCTCAAAGAGAAAAAGAACGGGATGAGAGAACTCTGGAGCAGAAGGTGAAGGACGGCGTTAAAGCGTCGATGAAGGTTTTGAGGAGAATTATACCCAGGTTGGTCATAGTGTATGTGCTGGTAGCGATTGCTCTGGGTCTGAACCTCTTTGAACCCCTCAAAAGTATTGACTTTGCAGGTATTCCCGGCGAGGCTTCGGTGATCATTGCCGTGGGGTTCGCTGACACGGTAAGCGGTTTGGCTACCGCTGGCTCACTGCTCTCCGAAGGTACAATCGCTCCTATCCAGGCGGTGATCGCTTTATTGCTGGCAAGCCTGGTCTCCCTGTCCCTGGTGTTCTTCAGGCACTCGTTACCGGGTAAGATAGCCTATTTCGGACCGAAACTGGGTTTAAAGATCGCTGCTTTGACCACTCTTCTGGATGTAATATTCACCGCAATTGTGGTCCTGGTGCTCCTCTCTGTGAAAATAATTTAGTTCTTATCAATCAGTTGTGCGTTGTGTGGTAGTTGAAGTGAAAAGTGTTAAAAATGTCAGAATAGGAAGGGGAACATGCCCGTAAAGGAGAGCAAAACTACTCTGGCCATTATTTTCAGCATAACCTGGATGGGTGTTCTGGGGGTCAACATCATTTCCCCTGCTCTGGCCAACATCAGGGACGGGCTGCTCATAACCAAACCAGAAGCCGCCATGCTGATAACTGCATTTACTCTACCAGGAGTGTTTTTTGCTCCCGTCATGGGTGTGATAGCCGACAGGTTCGGAAGGAAGAAGATCCTCATACCCTCCCTTTTCCTGTTTGGCATCGCAGGTGCGCTCTCTGCATTCGTGGACTATGAGGTCATGCTGGTGCTGAGGTTTTTACAGGGTATAGGGGCTTCTGCTCTGGTAGCTCTCTCATCAACTCTAATAGGAGATCTTTTTGAGGGTCTGGACAGAGTGAGGGCCATAGGCTACAATGCAGCAGTCCTTTCTCTGGGAGTAGTATTTTCTCTGGTATTAGGTGGATTACTGGCTGATTTCAACTGGAGGCTGATATTTATCACCTTCTCCATCGCCCTGCCCATAGGGGTTTCTGTTTACTTTATATCCACTCCTGAGGTCAGCTCACAGGAATCCATAAGTAAATATTTTGTTGACACCGTATCCTTCCTCTCCAACCGATCGCTTCTTCTTCACTACGCTTCGGGGATAGCAGTATTCATAATCCTCTACGGGGCTTTCATCAGCTACTTCCCCATGCTGCTTAAAGACGACTTCAGCATTAGAGCCCTCTTCGTCTCCCTTATACTTGCATCCATGAACATTTTTGCAGCCTTGTTCTCCACCCGACTGGAATATTTTGTGCGGAGATTTGGCTCCATCAAGACCATAAGATACGGATTTGTCCTCTACTCCCTATCCATGCTGTGTATAGCTCTTTTGCCCTTCCCGCTCCTGCTGGTATCCACATTTATTCTGGGACTGGGACACGGCATGACCCTGCCCGCTATCCAGGACCTCATACTATCCTCTGCTCCCGACAACCATAGAGGAATAGCTATGACCACCTTCGGCTGGGTCCTTAAGATTGGACAAACTCTCGGACCCGTTGTGGCATCTCTTGCTCTAATATACTCTACTGAAGCAGTTTTCGTGGTAATGGCAGTTATTGCAGCAGTATTCGCAATATTCTACTTCTTATTGAGGAACCAATAAGTTACTACTGTTAATTAGACAATCAATTTGAAGGGAAAACTAGAAAGTCCTGCTCAATTATACTCCAATCTAATCTTTTCTATCAAAGACCCTGTGATACAGTGCCCATGACTCCAGGTAGGTGGTGTTCACCAGCCATTTGAGGTGGGAATAAAAAAAGAAGCTCAATTCACTACCGCTTCCGCTTCCACTTCTGACCTCTTTGATCATTTGGGGTAAGTCGATGTTGAGAGGACAGTTTTTCTGACACTGCCTGCAGGTGAGGCATAGCTTCAAGGAATCTCCCCCATCTTGCAGAGCTGAGTGAAGGGCAAATCTACCTCCCTTGAACTTGTTGCCATAGGTGTTGTGGGCAGGGCAATTCACCATGCAATATCCGCAACCTATGCAGTAAAAGAGCTCTTCAAACCCACTCTGTATCAGTTCCTTCCTTCCGTTATCTACCAGTACTACCACCACTTCTCTGGGGTTGGCGATACCGGTGAACAGTCTCTTCTCTATATCGGTGGTCCTGGAAACACCGCTGATGATTTCTATAAAGGAGGGCAATATGCTGCCCGTGGCGTAAAAGCTCTGGATCTTTGCGGAGTTGACTGCATCCTCGATGGAAGGATAGACCTTGTCTATGCCGGTGACCACAACCCATTTTTGGGGCCTGTTCATCACTTCAAATATGTTCCCTTCATTATGCAAAAGGACAATGGCCCCCTCTGCCGTTATGGCGTTGGCACCGCTTATACCGACCTTTGCTTTCTCCAGTTTCTCTTCAATATCTCTTCTCAGAACCTCCAGGATCTTTTGGGGTGAAGGCTCGATTTTGTGGCCATAATAATCGGACAGCTCTTCCGCCATCAGTTTTGAGGAGAGATGAGCGGCAGGAGCGGTCGAATGAGATGGCAGCTCATCCATTATCTGGATGATCCTATCACCAACATCCGTCTCCACAGCTTCTATATCCCTATCAAAAAGCTCTTTAGTTAGCCCTATCTCCTTTGTGACATTGGACTTGGATTTAACTACCAGCTTCTCGTCCCCTATCTCCCTGATTATTGCACTAATTGCTTCATCACTATCGGAAGCCTGGATGACCCTAATGTTTTTCTCCAGATTTTGTATGGCCTGCTGTAAAAGCTCATCGTTCCCCACGCTCTTTTCCCTTACTTTCCTGAGCCAATGCTTCCTATCTTCAAGACCGGAAAAATAATTATGCTTTTGCCTTTCTTTGAGGGTTTTGAAAGCTTTCCTCATGGAAAATATCTTTGCCACGTCACTGTTGCCCATTCTTTCTCACCTTATCAAAGCCATCATCAAATAATTATCGGTTCTTTAGCAATAAAAAAAGTTACTATCCACCTATCACTTCAGAAGATTGCTCATCAGGATAAACATATTTCATTCATCGACAATGTAAAATCCACCTCTGTTGTAGATGTGTAAAGCAAGGGAAGGGTTCGCAGGTCGGCTGCTTCCAACACTTATTAAACGAATTTTAGAGTTAAATATAAGGATTATTGGATATCACTGGCAGCCAATGGACAGAAGGGACACTTGGAATATTTTTCATTACATTAACATCTAATTGTTGTTAGAATGCTTCAAGAGCTCTGTGCTTCAATTATGGGTTATTCAAAACCATTTTCTACCCTTCAATCAGAAACATATTTATTTGTTCTCATTATTCTATGTTCCAATGAAGAAAATCCTGGTACTGTTGATAGCGCTACTGATAATCGGATGCGCCAGCGAGAAAGACGAACAAGGGGGAAGTGATCAACAGACCAGCTTTAAAACCCAAATCGCTGTTTTTAAGGACGAAAGATCGTGGAAGGCTCAAGTGACCTTCACTTTACCCAACCCCTGCCATAAGATCCAGTTCCTGAGCAAGGAGACCAACGCACAGAAAATATTCCTCAATTACGAGCACACACCACCTGACCCCAATAAGCCATGCATCCAGGTAATCAAAACCTACAACGAAACAGTTGACCTGGGAGAACTGAACGAAGGCAACTATACCGTTGCAGTAATGGTCAACGACCAGGAAGTCAAAAGAATCAACATCAACGTCCAAAACAAATAAAACCCTCAAAAAGCTGTTCCGAGCTGCAGTCAGGTCGAACACCATCTTCAGAAAGATGGATCATCAAACCGAGGTATTTCACTTCGTTCAATATTTAGTTAGCGGAGCTAACAAAGTTGTCAACGAAGTTGACTAACCCTCTCTAACGTATCTTCTAGTGTAAATCTGTTAAGTCTACTTGCGGAGAGGGTTGGAAGGGAGATCAGAAGGTGCATTAGAAGATATGATCTCCCTCCTCAGAACGCATTTCTGGATGGACTCGGCGGGATTTGATCCCCCGACCTGCAGTCAGGTCGAACAACAGAATGGGGTATTTCGCTTTGCTCAATATCGCTTTAGTTTGTTCTTTGGAATTTTCCGAATATCCGGGTCCTTCGCCATGGTCAGAAACATTTTTCGCTGCCGCTCGGGCATGCTGTCC
>JAWODI010000097.1:0-14127 GCA_046483365.1 Archaeoglobaceae archaeon
ATCGAGTCATCGCCTTCTGGCGCAACAAGACCGGCCCGGTTGACGAGAAGAGCCCCTGGAAGCAGATGATGCCTCCAGAGTCCTCAGAGAGCTCCGATGAGGATGAGTTCGACTCTGTGAAGGCGGTTATTGAGACAGGAGAATTATATATTGTTAATAATAGAGTCTGCGAGAGATGTGCATACAGGGAACAAGCTCATGGGAACTTTTGCACTTTAATTATTCCCATGAAAGAGACTAGTCAGATAATTGGTCTGTTCTTTGTTACTCTTGACAAAGATAATGAAATAAGTGAAGATGAGATTAGTTTGCTCCAAGAGGTGGCTGAAGACCTGGTTTTCGCACGCTCAAAATTCAAGGCAGAAGAGAGGCTTAAAGAAAGTGAAACCAGGTACAGGGCCACCTTTGAGCACACTGGAACAGCCATGATCGTCATCGATGAAGATACTACTATAAGTATGGCAAATAAGGAGTGCGAGAAGTTATCTGGTTACAGTAAAGAAGAAATTGAAGGGAATATGAAGTGGACCGAATTCGTTCATCCCGATGACCTGGAAAGGATGCTGAATTACCACTCTAAAAGAAGAAAGGAAGAAGAGATCCCTAATAAATACGAATTCAGGTTGATAGATAGAAAAGGTATTTTCAAGGATGTGTTTATCACCATCGACTTGATACCAGGTACGAGGGAGTCTGTAGCATCTCTTTTGGATATAACTTATATTAGGAGATTAAATAGGTTGCTCAAAGCTATAACTGATATCAATGAGGTAGTTGCCAGGGTTAAGAAGCCTGAAATAGTGCTGGATGCTGTTTGCAAGAATTTAAAGCTGCTTTATGAAGATATATTTGCTTGTGTTATAAGGGACGGAGAATCAGTCCCTGTAAAGTCAGAAGGAGTCAGCGTTGAAGCAATAAGAAACATAATTGAGAACTGCCCATCAGTTCATAGAGCATTGGAAGGACAGTCGATGAAGATATCAACGGTTAGTGAATTGTGCCAGAGATGTACTGAACAAGCACATGAGTATGCGCTATCCATCCCCTTAATACATGGAGGACAGCAAGGAATCATCACTCTTCACTCCAACATGGATTTCACCGACGAAGAAGTAACACTACTGAATAAGTTGGCAAGCAACATAGCCTTCGCCTTGAGCGCGCACGAGGTGGAGCAGGATAAGGTTGCTGCTATGGAGCAGCTCGCCAAAAACTTGTCCCAATTCGATATGGCTGCCGACAGACTAAGAAACCCGCTTGCAGTAGTTATGTCTGCACTTGAGCTTAAGGATAGTTATGGGAAGGATGAAGTGTTAGAGATAGTGCAAGATCAGATAGAGAGAATTAAAGAGGAATTGGATGAGTTGAGGAAAGAAGAATCTGCCACCCACGAGTTGCTAGAGCAGAGTAAGTGGTAGACATCAGGTTTTTGTTTTTTATGTTTTCATCATGGTATCCGCAAGGTTTATTAGATAGAGTTTATATTGTCATCCAACACAAAAATTATATAAAGAAAGGATAAATCCAACGGTTACTACTGATGATGGTAAAATTTTAACTTAAAAGTTAATCGACGGTTTAATGAAATCGCATAAAAGAAAAAAAGAGAGTATTGTTCAGATAGTTTATAGTTCAGAAATCCATTTTGCTGTAGGTCTTTCCCATGCAATCAGCTATTTTTTTCCACTTGAAGTTTCTCTCTACTTTTTCTCTTCCTCTTTTTCCCATCTTTTTTGAATCTGAGTTGGAGTCCATAACGTAATTTATTCCCCATGCAATGGATTGGGGGGTGGTATATACTTTGATCCCGTTCTCAAAATTATCTATGTTCTCGGAAAGCCCTCCCACTTCTGTGGCTACTACTCCTTTCTTGGCGCTCCACGCCTCAAGCAAGACCAGTCCAAAGGGCTCGTTCCTGCTGGGTATTGCCACCAGGTCGCTGGCGTTCAACAATCTCACCAGCTCTATATCAGGCAAATAACCCAGAAACTTTACAGCGTTCATAGTGCTTGCTTTACCGATCAAAATGCTCCTCATATCTCCGTCCCCGGCGAAAAGGAATCTGGCATTTTTATGGTCCTTCAATATGCTGGGTATCGAGTCGAGCAGCATGTCCGGACCTTTTTGGCGGACAAGCCTTCCCATGTAGAACACCAGAGGGTCCTGAGGGTCCATGCCGTACTCCTTTTTCACTTCATCGGGGTCAACATCCATATAGTACCTCTCCGGGTGTATGCCATTGGGGACGACATCCAGTTTCCACTCTGGAATATTGTAGAGCCACATCACTTCCCTCTTCAGGGTCCTGGATACTGTGGTGGCTTTTTTACATACCAGAGAAGAGTACCACTCCTTATTGGAGATCTCCTTGAACTCCCACCAATCCCCGAAGGAATTACCGTTCCTCCCGTACTCTGTAGAGTGAAGGGTTATGACGGTGGGCCTGTCCTGTAATATATGAAGAGCTTCCGTAGGATGCCAGTCATGGAAATGCAGAATATCAAAACTGCGTTCCTTTTCCAGATGGGAGAAGTCCTCCGCCATCAGGATGCCCATGTTTTTGCAGTAATCTATAATATTGTCTCCTGCTGGATGGCAGTAGTGATAGGTGACGTTTTGGATCTCTTCACTTTTCTTTTCCCCAGTACCCAGAGTAAAAAAGTGAACCTCATGATCCTGAGCCAGATTTTCGGCCAGACAAGTAGCTGCTGCAGCCAACCCCCCAATCCTTACCGAGTATAGGGACTCCCAACAAAAGAAACCTATTCGAAGTGTTTCCACAGTTCATCACTCCTTTGCTTTACAACCTCCCTCATTATTTTCTTGTTCTCTAAATTATTAATTCTTTCCGACAATATTTTATCTCCTATTATATATTTAGTCCATTTAGAAAAATCGCTGGCGGAATTATGGAAGTCGAAGTGACCTTCATGCATTATTTTTAAAGTTTCAGCCAGCTCATCCATACTGTGGGCTGCAATATTGGCATACGTCTTATCGTAGTAAAAAATAAGAGCTTTCTCGGGAGGTAGAGGTCGAAGGTAGTGGGCTGCGCTCATGTATGGTTCTTCAAGTTTCTCTACGCATTTGGAGTAAAGATCGGATAATATCCTCATATAGGCTGCAAAAACCTCGAAGGGGCTCTGCTGGCTGAAGTATCTGTGAACTGTACCGGGAGAATCTTCTTTGGTGTACATGTAGTATATGTTGTCGCTGACCTGCAGATACCTCCACAGATCCAGCATGTTCTTGTCCTTTGTTCTCTCCACTATCTTCTGGGCTTTTTCCAGATGGTTGAAGCAGGTTTTCTGCATGTTGTTCCCTATCCATGCACTGGCGTCCTTTTCAACATCAGCCCACGACAGCGTTTCCTGTTCATCCACACCTATCTCGTCTATGGGCTCTCTAAGAGCCAGTTCAGAAGGTAATGCGAACTCCATCCCTTCGTTAAGGATTTCACCGGGGAACCATTTCAAGAACTCGAAGATACCCGATTCCTTCCAGTGATGCTCTCCAAATGTCTCATAATCCATAAACAAGTTGATACAGCTCCCACGAGCTTCCTTGATCCATTGAGCAAATTTGTTGGCGGTCAGAGGGAACTCTTCCCATTTCCAGCTGGAGAATCTGAACGCCAAGTCATCCGATAACTTATAGTTCCTCAAGAGAAGTCTTATGTTGCCATCTTTAAGCCTATAAACGTGATTAGGATTTCTGGGTCCCATTACCCTCTCAGCCCCTTCGGTGAATATGGCATTGAACCCCAAGCTCTCTACGGTGCGAGCGATGCTGTCGTTATAGATCAACTCCGTATTTTCAAAGACCGTGGGACGGATATGGAATACTTCCTGCATGAGGTCACTATGCAGGTTTATCTGATCAATAAATTCCTGTTTATCCTTAAAGAGACCTGCCAGAGAATGATGGTACGTTTGACCTAAGATCTCTACATTCTTCATTTTGACCAGCTGAGCGAATAAGTCCAGCAGATCCTTATCCCACTTCTCGCACTGCTCCACGAAAATTCCAGAAAAGCTAAAGGATGCTTTGAACTGGGGAAATTCGTCCAGTTTTTCCATCATTATGCGGGTGGCTGGATAATAGCACTTCTCCGCCACTTTTCTGAACATATCTTCGTTCCAGGAATAGTTGAAGAGAACATCCGTTAAGTCTTCTTTATTTTGGGCGTATTCCGGTTTAAAATTCCTGTTTATCCTGTAAGGCTGGTGGACTTCAAAAGATAATGAAACCCTCATATCCTGGTTTTTCCTCTCGGGTAATATAATTGTTATCGATGTCAGTACAATGTTCCGTCTAAATTGATAACCTAAGTTGCAAGGTCACCATCGTCTGGAGAGTTTGTACCAGGGGTGGAAAGATACAATACTTTCTCTGGGGAGTTCTTCTGCTTTTTTAATAGTATCTATAGCCAGTAGATAGTCGATCATCCTCACCGGCATCAGAAAATTTTGTCTTACAGACTCCCTAGCATTTTTTCCGATTTTTTCTCTTCCCTTTTCCCCTCTTAGCAGTTTAACAATAATATCTGCTGCATCGAACTCATTATCGAAAAGATAACCGTTGTCGTAGCTCCTGATCTGCAGGGCTATCCCTCCCGATGGTCTTGCCAATACAGGTTTACCTTTCCACATGGCTTCGGTGACTGTAAGCCCAAACCCCTCCTTTTTAGAGTTCTGGATTATCACCGTTGAGGCTCTTTGAATGGCATTGACAAATGTATCATTCCATTCATTGAAGATGAAAATATCTTCATCTCCCTCTATCATCTCCTTGAGCTTGAGATAAATTCTCTCCCCTTCGGGGTCATCGGGAGCAAAACCACCCAGAAGGATTAACTGGCAGTCCTCAACCTGTTTTACTTTTTTGAAAATGGATACAACACCTTCAGGGTCCTTCCAGGGGTCGAACCTGCTCACCTGGGAAATAATCGGTTTATGGGTGGCTACACCCTGCTGCTCCAGGATTCTGTCGATCTCTTCCTGTTCCATTTCCCTGTTCTTTTCGGAAAGAGGGTCAATAAAAGGAGGTATAATGAACTTGGGGAGCGGCCACTGATATATGACGAAGTGGGCAGCCGTAAAGATTACTGCATCAAAAGATCTTGCCCAGTACGTAACGAAGTCCCATAGATCGGGATTCATCCTCATGGTGTATTCATCTATATCTATATGACATCTCCAGATCCACTTCTGGTTCTCCTTACTCAGCTCCCTCGCAAGTGCAAGAGGCTGAGGATCGTGGACGAATACCACATCAGGCTCATAATCGATTATATTTGCTTGAACGTTCTCTTTTATGGTGTTGAAGTAGATATCTTCATCTTCTGGGGTTAAAGTTCCTTTTTTCCCCTGTAAGAGATGGTGTAGATTTTTCGTTACCTCAAAAAAATCGTCGCTGCCTCTGATGACCTTCCACTCGTCCTCTATACCCAGCTGATTCATAAAAGGAACAGAAGAACGGAGCATTTCCGCTACTCCTCCCCCGAAAGGTGTCGAGCTCATTTCCAGAACACTTAGGTCATTGATCCTTTCACTAACTTCCTCGAGCTTTTCTATCTTTTCTTCTCCAACGATCTTTGCGTATTCCTTTAAGGGAGAGACTTTTAAGGGAGTATAATTCTTCCTTACGCTGTGAATGGTGCCGTCCGGGAGTGGAGGTACCTTTTCACCTTTCATCTTTTCTTCGCTTTCCATATCGATCACATTGGCTCTAATTATTTTAACCACTATCTTTTTTGAGGAACAGAATCCCCAAAGGAGGCAGCGTCAGGGAGAGAGAGTGATGTTTTCCGTGGGAGTAAACTGATGTCGCCTCCACACCCCCCTTATTCCCGTATCCATTACCTCCATAAAATTCGGCATCACTGTTCAGGACTTCCTTCCAGTAACCTCCTTCTGGAACCCCCACTCGATAGTTGAACCTGGGGACGGGGGTGAAATTGCATACTACAACCATGTTATCCTCACCGTCTTTGCTTTTCCGGATGAAGGATATTGTGCTCTGCTCCCAGTCGTTGAAGTCTATCCACTCAAAGCCTTCGGGCTTTAGGTCGTTCTGCAATGCCCTCTCATTCCTGTAGAGGTGGTTGACGTCCTCGAACCACCTGTTTATTCCTTGATGCTGCCAGTAATCCAGCAAATGCCAATCCAGACTATCTTCGTGAGACCATTCCCTGCCCTGACCGAATTCACCTCCCATAAACAGGAGTTTCTTCCCGGGATGAGCAAACATATACCCGTAGAGCAGGCGCAGATTGGAGAACTTCTGCCAATCCTCTCCGGGCATTTTCCCCAGCAGTGAGCCCTTCATGTGGACCACTTCATCGTGGGACAGGGGAAGCATGTAATTCTCTGTAAATGCATACCATAAACTGAATGTGAGCTGATTATGATGGAACTTCCTGTAGATGGAGTCCCTGGAGAAATAAAGGAGTGTGTCGTGCATCCAGCCCATATTCCACTTGAAATCGAATCCCAATCCTCCCACATAAGTGGGATGGGATACCATGGGCCAGGCAGTGGACTCCTCTGCAATGGTCAGTATGCCGGGAAAGCTCTTGTGCATCTCTTCGTTCAAAGTCCTGATGAAGCTTATTGCCTCCAGATTCTCGTTCCCCCCATATTCGTTGGGAATCCACTCTCCATTCTCTCTGGAGTAATCCAGATAAAGCATAGAAGCTACAGCGTCCAGACGAAGACCGTCAGCGTGATATTTGCCTGCCCAGAACATGGCACTGCTTATGAGGAAATTTCGGACTTCATTCCTCCCATAATTGAAGATGGAGCTCTTCCAATCAGGATGATAACCCTTGCGGGTGTCCGCATGCTCGAAGAGGTGGGTACCATCAAAATAGACCAGCCCGTGCTCGTCGTTGGGGAAGTGAGACGGTACCCAGTCCAGTATCACTCCGATCTCCTGCTGGTGAAGATAATCCACAAGATACATGAAGTCCTGCGGCGTTCCGTAACGGCTGGTGGGAGCAAAATATCCGGTCGACTGATATCCCCAGGAGCCGTAGAAGGGGTGCTCCATTACCGGCATGAACTCTACATGAGTGAATCCCTTCTTCTTCACATGGCTTGCAAGCAGTGGCGCCAGCTCTCTGTAATTCAGAAAACGACCTTCCTCATCCGCCTTCATCCAGGATCCCGGGTGGACTTCGTAAACAGAAATAGGTGAGTCAAGAGAATTGAATTCCTGTCTGTTGTTCATCCAATCATCATCTTTCCATTCGTATTCCAGGTCCCACACGATAGAAGCGGTTTTAGGGGGCTTCTCGTTGTAAAGGGCAAAGGGATCGGCTTTATCCACAGTGTAGTCACCGTAAATGGAAACAATATGATATTTGTAAGTATCTCCTTTAGATATTCCGGGAATAAAACCTTCCCAGATACCTGAGCTGTCCTCTCTACTTTTCAAGGGATTGGCTTCAGGTTTCCATTGATTGAAATCCCCGATCACTGAAACACTGCTGGCATTGGGTGCCCAGACAGCAAAATGCGCTCCCTCATATCCATTATTGACCGCAAGGTGAGAGCCCAGTTTATCGAACAAACGAAAATGATTGCCTTCCTTAAAAAGATAAATATCGTAGTCGCTCAGCATACTATTCCCCCTCATTATCTGTGTTTTCCATGTTTTTCGTACTCCCCCAGAATGAACTTGATCCCTTTTAAAGGTATTATAACCCAGTCCGGTCGGTTAATAAGTTCATAGTTGATTTCATAAATAGCTTTTTCTAGAAGGAAAACATGCAGTAAGGTGCTGAGATCCTCTTTATTATCCGGCAGGAGAGAGATACCTCTGACTGTTTCCACATAAGAGTTGAGAAAAACGCCGCTCATGTAATAATACCACAGATCAGCCCAGTCCTTAAGCGTGGGAACGTCCTCAGAACGAACGTACTGATAAAGGGCAGTGTAAGCGGCATAATGGAACGACCTTATCATTCCTGCCACATCCTTGAGTGAGGAGTGCTTCAGCCTCCTTTCACTTAAAGCACGGACCGGCTCACCTTCAAAGTCAAAGATCACGAAGTCGTCGCCGGTGTAGAGGACCTGTCCCAGATGATAATCTCCGTGTATCCTTATCTTCTTGGCGGAGAACTTTTTGGTCAATACGCAACACATGCAGTCGAGGATCTCTTGTTCCAGAGGGAAGAACTCTCCAGCTTCTACCTGAACATCCTGGGGCAGATCTTTGACCTTTTTTCCGAGGAACTCTGTGGTCCTTCTCGCCAGACCTCTCATGGACTGATAAAGAGACCTCTGATAAAGTATGGAAAAGCTTTCAGGAGAAAAATCCGGTTCATTAGAAGACGTAAGGGCAGCATGCATCTCGCCCGTCCTCTGCCCCAGTAAATGAGCCATTTCCAGATACACTCCTCCAATGAGTTCGTGCATTGGGAGTGGGATAGTGTTAATGCTCACCTCCAGAAGAGAGGAGGGGAATCGGGGGGCTATCTCCGTTATTCTGGACAGGACCTGCTCAAAATACTGTTTCACAGCGTCCACCATGTGCTCCCAGGCTTCACCCTCATGGGGCACATATCCCTGCAAAATACCCAGGATCAACCGTTTCGAATCCGTCCTGTATTCAATGGACCCCAAAAATGAGGGAGAATGCTTAAAGCCAGTCCTTTCGGTGAGAAAGGCGCCGATCTCCAGGTCGGGGTTGACACCCTCATCGATACGTCTGAAAAGTTTCATGAAGAATTTGTCTTCGAACAGGATGGGACTGTTGCTTTTTTGAGATTCAAATAATCTGGATTCCGCTGGAAGACCCTTCACCCTCTTAAATTTCCCAAAATTGGGGCTCAGGTGAGTTATCATTTCTCCCTCCTGCCCCTTTAAGGTCTTTTCCTGAGAAGCAAGGGCGAAGAGGTCTTTGCGGAACTTGCCGTCATAAACACCGTCAACGATGTAGCCTTGACCCTTCTCGGTCCTGAAGAGCGCTATCAAACACTTCGGCTGATCCGCAGATCTCTCTACCTTCTCTTCAGAAGAATGTATAAAAGATAGGGGTATCTGATAGGTCTCGCCCAGGCCTTCAGTATAATTTATTTTGACCAGAAGAACCGCTGAATTGTTGATGGGTATACTATCCATAATTTCCACGTTTTGAATGACCCTCGACTGACCTGCAAACCACCTGCACTCTTTGAGGTATGCGGGTAGAGCTTTCTCCAATTTCTTTATCTCTCTACTGCCCACAAATTTTTTCCAGCTGGTAGACCTTAACTCCGGAGTTCTTTCCTCTCTCTTGGATTCCTCCTCTATTAAGGTGAACATGAAAAAACCGTATGGGTTCAGGGTCAAGAAGTACGGAGACTTCTCAATAGGAGGGAATGTGTTCTTGCTGAAAACCTCTTGAGGAATGCGGCCACTATACTTGGATAGGTCGAGGAAAACGGGTTGAGGTTGTCTGGACAGGTTGGCAGCCACAATAATGATCTCTTCCTGGTATTGGCGGATGAATACCAGTACCTTCTGATTATCGGGGAACAGTAACTCCGTGCTCCCTCTACCCAGGGATTTGAAGTTCTTCCGGATGGATATCAAGTACTTTAGCCACCACAATAGCGAGGAGGGGTTTTTCTCTTCATTTTCTACATTCACAGCTTCATAATGAAAGATGGGGTCAATAATGACCGGAAGATACAGTTTCCGGGGGTCTGCCTTAGAAAACCCTGCATTTCTGTCCGGTGACCACTGCATGGGAGTCCTTACACCGTCCCTATCTCCTAGATAGTAGTTGTCCCCCATCCCTATCTCGTCACCGTAATAAAGGACAGGAGTGCCCGGAAGGGTCAGCAATAGGGCTTTCATTAGCTTTATCTTCCTCATATCGTTCCCCAGAAGAGGTGCCAGCCTGCGGCGGATCCCCAGATTTATTCTCATCAGGGGGTCGTGAGTGTAAACCCGGTACATGTAATCTCTTTCTTCGTCGGTGACCATCTCCAGGGTCAGTTCGTCATGATTTCTCAGGAACAGCACCCACTGACAGTTTTCCGGGATGGATGGTGTTTGCTCCAGGATATCGATTATGGGAAAACGGTCCTCCATCTGAATTGCCATGAACATTCGGGGCATAAGAGGAAAATGGAACGCCATGTTGGTCTCGTCGCCATCTCCGAAGTAAGCTGCCGCATCTTCCGGCCATTGATTTGCTTCAGATAAAAGCATTCTATTGGAAAAGTTTTCGTCCAGGTGCTCCCTCAGCTCCTTCAGGAATTGATGGGTCTCGGGCAGGTTTTCGCAGTTGGTCCCTTCTCTTTCGAATAGGTAGGGGACAGCGTCGAGCCGGAGCCCGTCCACACCCATTTTCATCCAGAAGTCTATAACCCTAAAGATCTCCTTCCGGACCCGGGGATTGTCGAAATTGAGGTCGGGCTGATGGGAATAGAAACGGTGCCAGTAGTATGCTCCCGCGACAGGGTCCCATGTCCAGTTGGATGTCTCGAAATCCTTGAATATTATTCTGGCATCCCTGTATTTTTCAAGTGTGTCGCTCCACACATAGAAGTCCCTCCACACGGTCCCCGGTTTCGACTTCCTCGATCTCTGGAACCAGGGATGCTGGTCAGAGGTGTGGTTGATGACCAACTCAGTTATCACTCTGATATTTCTCTTGTGAGCCTCCTTAAGGAACTTCTTGAAGTCCTGCAGTGTACCGTAATCGGGGTTCGTCTTGAAGTAATCCGAGATATCGTAGCCATCATCCTTAAGAGGCGACTGGTAAAAAGGCAACAGCCATATGGCATTGATCCCCAGGTCTTCCAGGTAATCCAGCTTCTGTATAAGCCCCTTAAAATCACCGATCCCATCATTATCGCTGTCGTAAAAGCACTTTACGTGGACTTCATAGATTATTGCATCCTTATACCACAGAGGGTCGTCTTCCAGTTCATCTGCAGGCAAAGGCACGGGACCACCCACCTTCAATAATTAGATACCACATGTGAAACAATTATTTTAGCTCCTTGATCATGTAATTCATTTTCTTCCATACAACCACAGCAAATGATTCAGTTCATCTCCAGGTATGTTATCGAATTGCCGGGGAGTTAACCTCCATCTCCAGTTCCCGGTGCCTCCGGCAGGCCTGTTCATGCGGGTCTCTTCTCCCAGACCCAGGAGATCCTGAACCGGGATGACCGCCGTGTTGGCAACGGACATTAAAGCCAGCCTTATGAGGTCCCAGTGAACCTCTTCTCTTGATACGTCCTTCCCCAGATATCTGGATAGTCTTTCTATGTCCCTCTCATCAGCTTCATAATCGTACCAGCCTCTGGCTGTGTTGTTGTCGTGAGTGCCGGTGTATACGATGTAGTTCCTGTGGTGGTTGTGAGGCAAATACGGATTTCTGGGGTTGTCTTCGCCAAACGCAAAGAGAAGGACCTTCATCCCCGGGAACTCGTATCTCTTCATGACCTCTCTCACGTCAGGAGTGATGGTGCCCAGGTCTTCAGCCACGATGGGCAGGAAGGGGAATTTTTTGGCCAGCTTGTGGAAGAAGTCTTCCGCCGGTGCCTCGACCCACTTTCCGTTCACGGCTGTCTTCTCTCCCGCTGGAACTTCCCAGTAGGCTATAAAGCCTCTAAAATGGTCGATCCTCACGTAGTCGAACAGTTTAAGGTTGTGTCCTATTCTCTGCAGCCACCAATCGTAATCCCTCTTTTTGAGAGTATCCCATTTGTAAACCGGATTGCCCCAGAGTTGACCTGTTTTGCTGAAGTAATCCGGAGGGACTCCTGCCCCATAAATGGGGAGCTTGTTTTCGTCCAGCTTGAATATCTCCTGATGTCCCCACACATCAGAGCTGTCATACGTGACGTAGATGGGGAGGTCTCCCAGGATGTGAATTTCTTTCTGATTGCAGTAGCGCTTGAGGGAGAGCCATTGAGAGAAGAAAACATACTGAAGGAATTTTTCTCTGTTGACCTCCTCCTTCAACTGCTCTCCCATGAGCTCCAGCGCCTTTCTTTCCCTATCCCTGATCTCCTGCGGCCACTGATTCCACGTCTTTTTATAGTGATTTTTTAGGGCAGCGAACAGAGCGAAATCGTCCAGCCAGCTCGAGTGCTCCTCACAGAATTTCTGGTACTCATATTGATAACTTTCCTGCTCCACCTGCTTCGCCTTGAAGTTCTGGTAGGCAATATCGAACAATTTTTTCTTGTAGTCAGTTACCGTTTGATAATCAGCTCTATCCTGAGGGAAGTCGGGAACAGGCTTCAAATCCTGTTCTGCAAGCAATCCATCTTGAACCATTAGCTCAGGGCTAATCAACAGCACATTTCCTGCAAAAGCGGAGTAGCTGTGGTAGGGAGAATTATCGTGGACCACCTCGGTAGGATTCAGGGGTAGGATCTGCCATACGTCAAAACCAGTTTTAGATAAAAGATCTGCAAACCTGTAAGCCCATGGTCCCAAATCACCCACACCAAAGGAAGAAGGGAGTGATGTGATGTGGAGAAGTAATCCGCTTCCTCTTCTATTCATATTTTTCACCTAAAAGCAAGGCTACAGGGAAGTATTTAAGAACATCCCCTACCATTAATTTTTCGCCTTTCTCAACTTCCATTCCTGTAATGGAGTCCTTGAGCTGGTTCAATCCCTTCAATTCCTGGGGGAGAACTACGTGTGTATCTTCCCACATTGAATCCAGTGGATACTTATTTTCACTCATCTCATTTTCACTTATTAAGCTGTTCACAAATCTCGGTGCCACTGTAATTGCCCCACGCTCACCATGGGTTCGCGCAAAGGCGATTATATGGTCCCTGTATTTCCCGTTCACTTCAAGAGGAATGTAATCACCCTTCTGGAAGACCTCTATATTCTCCTTTCTGGCTTTCAATGCTCGCTGTATCAAGAACAACTTGATCCTGCCATCTCTATAAGAAGAAAGAAGTTCCCTGATCAAACCAAGAGTGTCTTCTCTTTGGTTCATATACTGAAGTGATCTCTTCCTCTTTTCAAAATCTACAGGGCGTCGGTTGTCAGGATCGACTAGATTGAGGTCCCACAATTCCGTTCCCTGATAAAAATCGGGGATGCCAGGTGTGGTTATCTTCAGAATGGTCTGGGAGAGAGAGTTGAAGATCCCCGGGTAGGAGACATTTTTAACAAAGGGTAAGAAGGCTTTGAGGAATTGATTATCATCTCCGGGCTCAAGGATCTTCTCCACGAAAGAGACAAATGCTTCTTCATAATCCGAGTCATGTTTTATCCACGCAGTGTGAACTTTGGCTTCCCTGATGGCTTTGATTATGTAGTCCTTTATCCTCTGAGTGAACCCAGGGAGTTCATTATCATCAAAGGGGTAAGCTCCCACCAGAGTCTGATACAAGAAATACTCATCGTTCTTATCCGGGGCTTCGGCGCCCTCCACTGTTTTTTTCTTGTTCCTGTTGATCTCTGCCCATTCCCTCACATTCTCTTCCCATTCCTGAGGCATCTCGGAGAGCACGTTCAATCTGGCTCTGACATCCTCACCCCTTTTGGTGTCGTGGGTAGCGGTGGCGTTCAACGTGTGAGGGGTTTTGGTCTTATTTTGATTGAAGTCATGGAACTGTTTTGAGGAGATACCGAAGTTACCGGGTTCTCCTCCCACTTCATTAAGGGATATGAACCTGTTGTAAACATAAAGAAAAGTGTCTTCGAACCCTTTGGCCATCAGAGGTCCGGTGAACTGCTGGAATCTCATCACGAAATGAATGAACTGCTCTTTTTCCTCTTCACTCAGAGAGCTCCACAGCTCCAAAAGAAGGAAATCCTGAATGTAGTTGAGCTCGTGCTGAAGGTCGGGGATCTTCTGGCACGCTTTTCTGATCGCTTCCTTTATATATTCTCTGTCACCCTCCCTGGACGTGTTCCTATCGGTATAGGTGCGGTAAATGGGGAACTGCGCCATTAACTCTACCAGAGCCCTCTTTATACCGTAGAGGGTTTTATCGCTGCCGTGCCGGTATATTCCAGGAAGTAGTAATATGAGAAACCTGGAGTGTTGATGGCTCACGCATCAACCTGATTTCAGCATCATCCGGTTCAGCAACTGCTTTGTTAAAGGAAATGGTAACAACTTTTTTACCGGTTGCCTCCG
>JAWODI010000047.1:0-4235 GCA_046483365.1 Archaeoglobaceae archaeon
TTCAGAATTATCATCTTCAGCTACTGGAAAAAATTTGTCCAGAGTAATAAACATGATTGTAACAAGGTATTGTGGATAAAAAATTTTCTGGCTACTCCAAAAGTTATATTGCTTGCATTATTATTTTAAAGCTTCACTTTTGGATCTAAGCGTGTATACCAATTCATTCTCTAAGATACAAAAGCTTTTAATTTATTCAACCGATAATCAACTAAAACTATCTATTGTAAATGATCATTTTGATCTTGGAGACTGTGCCGCAGGCATAATCGGGGATTTCAAGGCTTAGTAAGTTCCACACTTGCGACAGGTAATTTCCATACCTCACGGAGTAAATGAAGTCGAATTGTGAATCCATCCACTTGAACTCCTTAAGGACTTTTGATTCATAGACTACGGCTGCCTGCTCTATACTCTTCTCTTTAAGAGATTCAATGAGATGATCAGCACAGATCAGGCTGGGATAAATACCTTCTCCACTTACCATGGATACCGTGCCAATAGCTTCTCCTACCCCTATAATCGGCGGTTCTCCTAAGGAGTATAACGGTCTTGATCTTGATGGAGGGATAAGCCTGACTCCTGCGCCCACTTTATCCACCACTTCGTAATTCATGCCAGAGAGGTATTTCTCTACTTCTTTCCGGGGGTTAAGGTCGAAAGAGCCACATCCCACCTTATAGACTCCATTACCCTGAGGGAAGACCCAGAGGTATCCGATGCCTCTAGGCTCAAAGAAGAAATCCTTGGGAAGATCGTCAGATCTAACGTCCAACTGATAGCAGGGACAAACCCACCTATCTTTCAATCCATTTTCGGGTGGAGGGAGAAGAGAGCGGGCAGAGCCTGTAGCGTCAATGATCAGGTCGTATTCACTAAGGTCGTCTGTGGAGACTTTATACTTGTAATATACTAATGCATCACTGGAATTCAAGAGGTCCTGGAAGAACTGATGTTTGTTAAAGGTTACAGTATCCCTATTTATAATTCCCTTGGAGACGAAACTTTTGCCCACAAATTTCAGATAATCAGAGGGGTTACGGCCTATGAGTGGAGCGTATTTCTGGAGCATCCGCAGGCTGGTCCCCCATGCACAGTCTTTACTCAAATTTTCGAGAGCTTTTTTTTCGAATACATCTACCGTATGCTCTCTGGACAGCATGAAAGCCAGGTAAGATCCTGCTACTCCTGCACCCACGATGGCGATCTTCATGGTATCTATCATTTATTGAGACTAAAACAGTTTAAAAAAATTCTTTTTGGTTAGTTTTTAGAGGGGAGATTATGTTCAATTTTTAATAGTTAAGTCTGTAAACAGGGATTATTCCTGATCTTTCCTGAGCAGTATCTTCACCAGGCTTTGGGCTATCTTCGGCTGCTTACATCTGTTATTAAGGTCGTCATATAGCTTGATTTGCTCTGTAAGCTTTTTCCCTTTTGTGGGGAGGTCGAATATTCTGGTGAGGATCTTTATGGAATACTGTTTTAGGACTGGCTCCAGTATTTGATTAGCAGTGTTGGAAAGGTAGAGATACGCCACAGTGGATCTTTCCAGATCTTCTTCCTGTAACTCGTAGAGGGATTGCTTTCTCAACAAAATTGACTCCTGCAAACCACGGTCCTCTACATTCTCCTTCGCTCTGTCATATAAGCTATCCAGGAATTCGTATCCTATTCCCTCTGCACCGAATTCCTCTGCCGCGAGGACAAGGTTGTGCCCTTCTCCGCATCCCAGTTCCAGGAGAACGTCTTGAGATGATAGCCCTATTTTCTGAAAAGCTTCCCTTATCTCATCTATGGGAGATGAGCTGAACGGAGGGTTAATTGACTCTAGAGTATCAAGAGGCATCTATTCAAATCGGCTTTGGATTACTTAACTGTTATTGAAGTTTATTCTGCAAAATAAATGAATGGGGGGAGAAAAAAGAAGTAATAGTAAAGCCAGTGAGAGTTATGACTGAGGTTGAGTTTAGAGGGATAAACAAGATCGTGGTTTTGGAAGATGTGATGTTCGAGTCCGTGGATGAGTTCATGGAGTCCATGATCCAGGGAGTTTCTCCTGATGCGCCGCTGGCAGCTACCTGGGCTGAAGGAGTAGTATTTTCCAGCGTTCCCATGTCCACCAAGATAGAGTACTTTGCCAGAAAGTATGCTGAGGAGGGAATTGCTTACTGGGCGAATGTGAAGTACGCCAGAATGGAGGAGTATCAGGAAGAGAAAAAAGTGGGAGTATACACCATCAAGGTAAATAAAGCTATGGCACCAGCGATCATCGATGTGGCCAGAGCTTTGAGGGAACGAATAGACGAGAAAAAGTCCTGACTTCTGGTTTTATGCTTTAGCCTAAAGTTCAATGAGAAAAATCTTAGCTAATTAGCTAACTAGATTGTGGAAAGTTATTCCCATGAAAGTTACTCTCACATCTTCATTTGTGGAAGAAAGTACATCTTCATGTGCGGAAGGAAGTAAAATTTATATTTAATGCATGCATGCATGAAAATATGGGAAAAACGATCACAATCGCTGATGATGTTTATAACGAACTGGTAAAAATTAAGGGTAAAAAGAGCTTCTCAAAGATTATTAGAAGTCTCATAAAAAAACAGGGGAATTCCGATATTCTCTTAATCGGCTTTGGAACTAGAAATGAAGAAGAGATGAGAGAGTTTAAAGAGGAGCTTAAAGAGGTAGAAGAATGGATGCAGTCATTGACACAAGTGTAGTTATCGAGATTTTTGGAGGAAATAAAACAATATTGAACGACCTGCGTGACAGAGAGCTTACCTACGGGATAACGACTATTACGCTTTTTGAACTTTATTGCGGGACCTTAAAGGAGAAAGAGGAGCTCATGATTGAAAAACTTCCCAAACTTGAATTTGAAGAGCGAAGTGCCAAGATCGGTGGAGAGATGTTCAGGGACTTAAAGACAAAGGGAAGAGTTCCTCCTGCAAAAGACCTTCTTATAGCTGCAACCGCCATTGCACACGACAAATCTTTATTGACTTGCGACAGAGATTTTGAGGTGCTTTCAGAATACGGTCTACAATCAGAGAAATTAAAAAAGTAATTTGCTTTGTATCGTTGTACCATGTATCTTTTAAGGGCTTACACTTTTAAGGAGTTTTTTGATCGTCATTGTCATTTATTAACTGTTCAAGGAAAGTCCAGGTTGATTGTTCTACCCTTTAGGTCTTCTTCTGTTAGAGATATGGTTTTGGTATAATTACCAGCTTTTATTGAGTAAGGTGAAACGGGTTTGACTGGATGTGTGGTGTTCTGGGCGTAGGGTACGGTGAACTGGTATTCACCATTTAATGGCTCTACTTTTTGCTGGTATGCGAATGTTCTGTTCTGGTTGGTCTGAACGGTGGTGTTGATGGTTATCTGGTCTATATCTTCTTCAACTGTTCCCATAATCTTGGCTCCTTCAACGAATTCGAATACTTTGACGTATCCTGTTGACCTAATGTTCATTTGTTCGTGTTCCATTTGCTGGGAGTAATATCTGTTGTAGATGAGACGGTTCATTAGTTCCATGAAGCCTGATTGACTATTTGTGCTGGCGAAATTGCTCTCGTAAACCATTCTATAGTTCTTTAGGCCGTCTCCGTCAAATATGTGGAACTTGGCTTCCATGCTCTGATAATAGTTTTGAGAGGGGATATTCATGGTAGTAATAACTTCACCGCCGGAGGGAATCTGATACTGTGAATCGGCGATCCCTATTTGACCCTGAGGAGTAGAATATACGTAGCCACCACCTCTGTAGTAAATGTCCTGAACTTTGCCTACGTCACCTTCTGCCCATGCACCCATGGCATAGAACTTTCCAGTGGCCATCTCAACATCTGAAACTACGTATTTAACTCCTAACTGGTTGGATATGTTGTTGGCATAGGATTCGTTGAGTGCAGTGAAGAAAGGTGCTGCTCCAGGTCGGAAGAGTCTTTTTTACCAATTCCTTGCTGGAAGGGGTTGGCGTTGGGGATGCGGTGAGCTATTGTTTCTATCCAGTGGCCGTAGTCCCACCAGCTCATCACCCCATAGGTTTCCTGTGGGTATGGGTATTCGCCTTCTTGGTTTGGTTCGTATACCTGGTAATAGTACTGGTCGTAGAACTCCTGGTCAGGGGTGTTGGTGCGCATCCATGTGAGGGTGTCGAACCACTGACTGTTAATACCTCCTCCTGCGTATTTGCTCTGCTCAAAGGCCATGGTGAATGTGGGGTAGAA
>JAWODI010000058.1:0-12581 GCA_046483365.1 Archaeoglobaceae archaeon
GGCGTTCGGATGCCTGTTGCAGCAGTTCTGCAAGGTGCAGCAGATTGGTCAGTGCTCGTTCCCCGCCGCCGAGAGCATCCATCAGGCGAACGGCCACTTTCTTTTCAGCCAGCAGCCGGCGGATCATGGCCATAGAGGATATCCTGAGGGGCTTCGGACCCCTCGACCCGGGTTCAATTCCCGGCGGGTCCGCTATATTCCGTTCCACAGCATCGAGAGAAAATTAGATAAGTATTTAGATAAATGGCATACATTAGATAATAATCTACAGTTGAGGTTAATTCAAGGACTACAGTTGTGGATTTTCCAAAAAGATTGCATATTTTTTCTATTGCCTCAAGTACTCTAATGTCTTCATCTGACTTGCCTTCCTCTGATCGTCTAAGAAAACCAGGTCCACTTGTTAATGAATTCTATTATACCTCGGAAGAAGAAATATTCCGAAATTTCGAGAATTATGGGTTATCGCTTCATTTACATTATGAGGGCTTAAACGATGCTGGTTATTATAGAAGGAGTGCTTAATATTGTTTAAGGTCTTATGAAGGTGGAAATCATGATCTGTCCTTATTTAGCGAACTGCAAGGGAAACCACGACGGTAAATGCTTGAAAAACTTTGAGGACTGTGATCTCTATTATTTAGGCGGTTTTGAGAACTATATCAACAGAGTAGTGTTCAATAAGGCTGTCCAGAGTAGCGGATAACTCTAAATTACTTTCATATTTTTATAGTCTTCTTATAAAATAATATATTCAACTCCGGAACTGTTTCTCCCACTCTTCTCTGGAGATGATCTTTCTGACGTTCTTCAAATGGTCAGTAGTCAGTATACCGTAGAGGTGGTCGATCTGCTGCAGTAGCTCAGGTAGATCGTCAGAGAACCTTTCAACCCTAAATATCCTTGAGGTCCTGAATTATCTCAGCTGTTTCAGAGTCAAATTCCACTGGAGAGCTTTCTTCTCTTAACCTGGGTTGCCCAGCATCAGCACCTTCTTCACGGTCAACCAATTACCTAAGTTATTCCTGCCCTAACCTAAAATCGAGTGTACAGAGACTTGATCCCTCGCAAATTTGTTCTCTCAGCTCAAACTTGATATTCTCAAATTCAGAAGCCCACACGGGATATTCAGTATTGCAGATCACATTCCCCACTCTTCCGGAGAGCTCTTCTCTCCCTGATCTGACCATCAGCTCATGCCACGGACATTTATGGACAATGATCCTGAATCCTCCCTCGTACTCTTGGGTTTCAAAGTTAAACCCTTCCAGGTCGAGTTTGATTGCCAAGCACTGCTTGAGAGCTTCTAAACCATCACCAGTATTTAGGATGGATTTCAGTTTGCGAGCCTGTATCTTGGGCAATACCTCCCACACTCTCCTATCAACTTCAAGGGCCTTGTCAAAACCGTATTCTTCTTCCAGCTTCATGAACCACAGCCCATCAACTGCGGTATAGCTGCGGTGAAAATAATCGGCGATCTGCCTGTCGGTCAACCTACCCATAATTAAGGTATTGTTCCCCGATTTAAAAGCTTTCAATTATCATTCAAATTCCCATATTCGCTCGAACTCCTCTTTACACTGGTGGTAGCTCAAACTGTTGGCGTGTTTTGCCACCTCGACTTCATCTTTAAGGTGTGGGCAGGGATATTCATCAGTGGGCAGGAACTCTTCTTTCTTTATTAGCGAGATATAGATCAATCCCTGTGCCGCCATCAATTTGGCTTCATCATCTGCTAATTTCTCATCCAGGATGTATTTTTCGGTCAGCACGTTCCCCGGGTTCTGTACCAGCTCAAGATCACAGTCTCTAGCCGTTCTCTCCACCAAATCAACTGTGTCAACTTGACATTCAACCATATTCTTCAAGAACTCGGGAAGGAGGAAATGCATCCTTCCTGCCTCCACCAGAATGTTGGATTCAGTGTTCTCCACAAAGCTGGCTATGTGTCTGGCTCTCATGAGGTCCTTTGACCTGAATCTCTGGGCATCCGCCCTGGCAAACAATACAGTCCCTTTAACAATCTCGTCAAAATGCTGGTTAAGGAATTCCTGATGGTACTTTAGCCAGGTGTAGGTAACCCTTTTCTCCACTTTCTTCACCACACCCATTTCCTTGCCCTGCAGATCACCATCCCCACCTCTTTCGATATCCCTGTAGATCTCTTCCAGATTCTGGGAGTATGGATCTATCTGCACCATCTCTAAACCTTCATCGTAGAGCTCTTTAAGCAATTGCAGGTAGCTGCGAGTGAATACGGGAAAAGAGGTGTTGACGTGCTCTATATACTCCTCCATATCCAGCTCTCCTTCAAAGAACCGGTAAAGGGATTTGTTCTCCGGCTCCTCCAGGATAAGGACCTGATTTTTCCTGGCCTCTTCTTCCAGCTGTTCCAATTCCTCTACCCGGTGCGATGTTAAGGCTACTGTAACTTTCCCCGCCATGAAACAACTCCTGCTATTATTTAGCCGTGCTGTATCCCGTCACGTTGTAGAGTGTGCAGTGTCTGGTGATAGCCGTAAAAAGCCCCAGAAAACCTATCAATGCTGCCAGCCACTGCCACCAGCCCACGAAATAGTCCATGGACAGGCCAATAATGGCAACCAGTCCGATTAAGGTCCTTAAATACAGATCATATCCCCCTACATTTCGCTTAAAAAGTGCTTCTAGCATAAAATCCCTCCAATCTATTTTGAGCTAATAAGGATATAAAGATTGGGTTAAATTGAGTTGAACAAAAAAGTGTCAGTGTGGTTGAACAAAAAGGTATAAATTAGATTTTATTTTGAAAAATATGGATGATGACTATTCTGCCTTAACTCTTTTCTTCAGTGCAGGGGGGCGGGATTTCATGAGGATCCTGTTCCCGCATTTCGTGCACTGAATCAAATTCCTCTCCAGGTCTACATCGACCTCAGACCCGCAAACGAGGCAAATATAGCTCATTTATCACACCTTTAAACCCGTGTTTTCGTCTTTCTGGCTGACTGTTCTACAATCTTCATCGCCGGTGTTCGGGGTACGTATGTTCCGCCTGCGAACTTGTAGCCGCAGCTGTTGCAAGACCATATTCCTGTGCCTGTGCGTTTGATGGTCTTCTTTCCGCATCTCTTGCAGACGTATTTTCTTCTCTGGCGCTCTTCGACCTTGTCAACTCCTCTTCTGGACCTGAGGCCGTATCTTACTCCGAATCTTCCGGAAGCTTTTACTTTTTTCTTTCCCATAGTTCATCCCCTTCCATGTGGTTTTTCTGAAGCGCTATTAAACCTCTTCTAGCAATTGTCGGATTTCGCTGGCTTTTCGCAAGCTTATCTCAATGAGTTCATAAAATTTTTCCTCACTTAGAGGATAGCTGCCACTTTTTTGTATGGAGACCACATTGTTATTCTGATCGGATGTAATGGTAATAAGATGGTTTCCCACGCTTATTTCATCCCTGCTGGGGTCGACCAGGATAGTATCGTTAGACACCAGCGATGTTACGCTCACGGGTAGATCTCGAATCGGTAATGGATAGTCTTCTCCCAATTCGAAATTCTCTGCTGGAACCTTTGTGACGAGAAGAGCTGCGATTGCCGCTATAGCAGCAGCATCCATCAAGTTCCCATCATCATCAATGGCGTGTATGTCCACAAAGACCATCCATACCTTATTCTCCTCGATGAACAGGCCATCCAGATCTATGCAGTCGCTCTCTCTAATACCTCTATCCACAACCCTTGCCAATTCGATAGAATTCTCATCCGGAGGTCCAGGTTCAAAAGTGGGTGAAGCCAGAGGAACTAATTCGGCATTGGTGATTATAACTCCTTTTTCCGGTCTGTCCGGGAATGGCTCACCGGTCTGCATCTTGACTCCTACGATCACCTGAGTGTTACCCAGTTGGACCTGAGCTGAGCCTTCAGCTTTAGAGATAACCCCAGTTTCAATACTAATGTTCCGGTATTCATCTACCTTTCTCCCATCGACTCTTTCTTTTTCCTTTAATTTCATCAAAATGTAATCCCTTTTAATATCTGAAAGAATATCTTCGCCCATTATTCCTCCACCTCCTCAGCAGTAGAATATTTTTGGAGTATGGCATCTCTCTGAAGATTATATATATCCAGAGCCCCTTTTTTGGCTAGTTCAACTCCCTGTTTGATTTCCTCGTAGGTCATTTTACCGTCCATCTGGATCAATCCCATGGATTTTATTTCTCCATCCCTTATGATAAATGCGAAGGGTACATCAGCTTCTCCTTCATTATCTTCGTCCTTGAAAAGGTCGAGAGCGATCTTACCATCTATTTTCCCTACAGCGACCGAAGATATCATTCCCTTCATGGCGATCCCCGCGTCTACCAATGCGACGGTAGCTGCGTTTATGCACGCCGTTCTGGTACCAGCATCGGCCTGTAGAACTTCCACAAATACATCTATCCCTGATTTGGGATAGAATTCCTTCATTACGACCAGATCAAATGCTTCTCTACTAACTTTGGATATTTCCAGGCTCCTTCTATCCGGTCCGGGTCTCTTTCTCTCGTCCACGCTGAAAGGAGCCATACTATATCTATACCTTATTATAGCCCGGCTGGGGTCCTGCATGTGTCTTGGAAACACTTCTCTGGGACCATATACAGCCGCAACTATTTTATTATTTCCCATTTCAAGATAACAGGAACCATCAGCTCTTTTGAGATTTCCAGACTCGATCTTCATCGGTCTGAGCTCATCAAGCTCCCTGCCATCCAATCTTTTACCATCAATCAAAAGTTGTTTTTCTCCATTATCCGTCATTCTTCTTCCCCTCTTCTACTTTTTATGAGCTCAATAATTCTATCAGTAAGACCTTCAGTATGGGCTTCTTCTTCTATCATATAAATTGCCTTCTCAGCGTCAGCAATCTTGCTTGTGTCCCCGCTCAGCCAGATGAGGCCGTTTTGACCTACCAGGATCTGGATCCCCAGCTCCGACTTGAGGGTCTTGATCATGCTCCCCTTCTTTCCAATAACTCTGGGAACTCTGGCGGGGTTTATGGCTACGATCCTTCCAAATCTGATTGGTCTGCACATTTTTTCTCTCATGCTCAGGGTGATGCTAAACCTGGGATCGATATTGAGGACTTTGGCTACTATAGCATCTCCAATATCCAGCACATCTTCTACTTTCTTTGCCGGTTTATAATCCGGATTCTCCGAAAGAGGAAGAAAAGCAGGATAGTGAGAATAAATATCCATATTCCAGCCACTTGAAGAGATCTCTCTAACAATACCAATTACAATATCGCCCACTGAAGGCATGTATTTACCTTTTAACGGGATTACTCTTACACCTGTATCGTTCTTATCAAATAAACCCATTATTCTGGCATAAACTTTGCCACTATCAATATAAGTTCCATAACCTGCTGCTTTGGGATTCGATGCCAGCAGATCTCCTGGCAGTACTATTTTCCGGGTCATCAATAAATCCTCCTCAGTGTTTTTGTTTCTGCTTCCCCTTTAGTCACTCTCCCCAATAAATCCATAAGATCTGTCTGCAGTCCAGCTGGAATCCTCAACACGCATATCCAGCTTCCATCTTGTTGCCATTCTTCCTGAGTGATATTGCCAAAAGAGTGAATGCCCTGGGTGGCTCTACCTGCATGTTCTGGAGGTACTTTAACTGCGACCTCCAACTCCTCAAATCTTAAGGGTATGATGGGTTTAATCTTTTTGACGATTTCTCTGGCTTGAATTTCAGCAGATTTAAAGATGTCAATGTGAACTTTGGCTTCTTCCATCGCTCTCCTGATCCTATCGTGAGGGTGAGGAGTGCCTGACTTAGGTTCAACGGTGCTCTTACTGATGAAATCGACGATCCTCTTCTCTTTCTGCTCTTGCATTTCTTTTCGCTGCTCTGCTGTTATCTGGACTTCTCCTTCTTCTATTATTTTGGTTATTATATTGCGGATGTCATTTTCACCAAATACCTTCTCCAGGTCCTCAATGGAAGCTCTATCGCCCTTACTTGCATCTTTAAACACTTCTTCTGCAGCCAGTAAATTTTCGAAGTCCACCTCTTTTCCTTCTTTGAGATCCCTGGCTAAGTACGGATCTACGAGTGCCTCAAAATTCTCTCCGTGTTTTCTGATCTTTGCTACAACCGCATTATCCAGGGATACCATTTAGTCACACCAAATTACGTTATTTACCCAGATCTTTCTTTATCTCTTCGTTGGCCTTTTCGACATAGGGTTTAGATTCTTCGATGGTCAGCTCCTGGAACTTCTTATCTTCAACCTTAACCATACCAATTTCAACTGTTTCAGGAGTGAGCTCTCCCTCTATTGCCTTTCCAAGAGCTACTAGGGACATATTGATAGCCTCTTCCAGGGATAAATCCTCCCTGTAATTATTCTCCAGGTACTCCAGAACCACATTTCTTCCTGCCCCCGTGGCAGTAGCCTTATACTCCAGGAGAGCACCACTGGGATCGGTTTCATAGAGATGAGATTTATCGTCAATTCCCGCTACAAGCAGGGAAACTCCAAATGGTCTTACACCTCCGAACTGGGTGAATTGTTGTTTAAAATCACATATCTTCTTGGCCAATTCTTTAACTGAAATTGACTCATCGTAGGTCAACCAATTTATCTGGGACTCAATTCGAGCCCTATCGACCAGAGCACGAGCATCAGCAACAAGACCGGATGTGGCAGCGCATACATGCTCATCTATCTTGAATATCTTCTCGATGGCATCTGCTTCCAGCAACCTGCTGGCTACTCTTCTATCAGCAAGCAAAACTACTCCATCCATCGTTTTAACACCGACCGCTGTTGCACCTCTCTTAACAGCTTCTCTGGCATATTCTACCTGAAATAGTCTGCCATCCGGACTGAACACCGTGATGGCTCTATCATAACCCATTTGCGGCATCTGCATTCTTTACACCTCCAATATACTTACTTTTACACTTTTTAATCGTTCCACTTACTCCCAGGATTACGGGGATCATGTTCACTCCACTCACCCTTGCGGTTAAGGTTAATGCTACTTTAATCTTATCAACCGCATGGCTGTGACACCGGAGTATTCCGTACTCCTGGTTAAATTCTTCCAGCCACACGCCGGAATTGGCACTATAGTAATCCCCGAACAGAGATATCAGGTTATTCCATATGGCTAACGCCAAATCTTTTGTTTCAATTTCAGTCCTTTGCAAATTGGAGCTATCTTCAGGCTCCGAGATATTATGATTAAAGATGAGTCTGAAAGCAATATATCTTTTTCTCTCCCTAAGTACCGGGGGTAAACCTTTCATCAACATCCCTCAAATACAAGCTTTTTCAATCCTCCGCTATGATCTCCAGTCCTTCTGCAATATGATCGGGGTCGGTAAATCTTCTGATCAAGTTCTTCATAAAGTCCTGTTCCTTTTTTTCACGAGCGCCCAGGGATGAGAAGAATTCGTAGATCTGTCTTTTACTGCGAAGCTCGTACCACTTGTTCGCTCCCGAGGTTAATACGAATGGAACATCAAATTTATTTATCACATTTATTGTCTGGATGGTCTCCTCAAAGATCTTTGTTCTCTTCAAACCCCAGCTGTTCAAGAACTTGGAGATAGCCAATTCGATAACAACGTCCTTTTCACCGGCCAGTTTTAGAGTAGCATAATCGATCCTTCTTTCCGGGAAGTCGAGGAGGACATCAACTTTTTTACGCATGACCGCTTCCTTATTGACCTTGATGTTGCTGCTCATCACCCCTACCAGACGATTCTTTCTCACTTTTTTCAGGCCGGACAATAACTGTCCCACTTCATCACATTCCAACAAATATCCACCGATTTCTCCTGATCCTTCTGGCTTTTCTTCTTCTGGTTTTTCAGGCTTTTGGGTGAAGACGACAAAATCTTCGACTTGTAATAGATCCCCTATGGCAGGAGGGTTAAATCTCACAAAATCCACGTTCATGATTAAGATAGCAATTGTTCTAAGGTCTTTAGGGCTTTCTCTCTTTTGGCTGGATAGGAAACGATTTTCGCCTTCAGTTTAATATTATCTCCCCCTTCGGTGATCTCAATAGATCCTTTAAAAGCCTCTTGTTTAGAGACCCTGATGTGAAAGACGTTGTTTTCGTCCAGTTTTTCTTCTATAGTATTTAATAGAGCAATTTTCTGCTCTCCCAGCTTGTTCATCAAAAAACTCCACAATTCCTCCACTTCTTTCTTTTTGGTCACTTCCGACTTCAAGAGCTGCATGGGGTTTCCATAGTGCCCTTGAACATTCATCACTTCGACCTGGGGCTCAGAGGGAAATAAGTTCTTGAAGGCTTGCAATACTTTTTCCTCGCTCTCGGTAGAATAAACTACTGCAGAAACAATTATTCTCTCTACATTCATAAAATGAAAATTGGAGTTATGAGCGGAAGTTAGACCTAACGCTGGGCCTAACCTTTTCAGCGCCCTTTCCTCTGGCTCTAAGTCCTCTGGATTTTCTTCCCTTGGATGTCAATCCTCTATGTACTCTCCCTTTTTTCTGAGAGAGATCTGCCATCTGACCATCTGTTTTTATAGCTGGATGGTCTCTATCGATCAAGATTATCTCAAACCACTTGTACTTGCCGTCTTCCCCTACGGGGTAGGAATTGAGGACTTCCAGATTGGGATAACTCTTGGATGCTCTTTCTTCTGCTATAAGCTGCAGACTCTTCTTTGATGTTTTCCTGCCAACATGCATTCCTCTTGTTTTTCTCCCTCCGGTGGGTCTGCTGGCCATTCTTCCACCCCTTCTGACCCTGGATCTAACTACAATAATGCCTTTCTTTGCTTTATATCCCATTGCTCTAGCTCTGTCCAGTCTGGTGGGTCTTTCGACTCTTATCACTGAGGGTTCGTCCCTCCACTGCTGAAGTCTTTCCCACATCAATGATTTTACATAACTTTCGTCAGGATTCTTCCACGCATCTCTGATGTAAGCATACGATGATTTCATACTTTCACCTTCCAGTATTAGCCAATTAAACTGACTGTCTCTTTATGTTTGACCGTAAATTGGTACATGAAGGACATTCTAAGGGGGTTAATAAATATATCGCACCCGTGCTGAGAATAAAGCTTTTTGTAGTAATCGATGATGGTGGGTTATGCAGGTTCACATTCTTTCAGATAACAAGGTGGTGGAGAATAGACCCCAAAATTTGCTGGGAGAGTGGGGTTTTTCCGCTCTAGTGGAACTCGATAGTGAGATTATTTTATTTGATACAGGTAAAAAGGTGGTCAACCATAACGCTCAGCAAATGGGAGCTCCTCTAGGTAAGGTAGAAAAAATTGTACTGAGTCATGGACACTACGACCACACCACTGGACTTTTGGATGTTCTCAGGATGTTGGATGCAGAAATTTATCTTCATCCTCATGCCTGGCTCCCCCGATACTTAAAAGAGGAGTACATTGGCATGCCCTACAGGAAAGAAGAGATCGAATCTCTTGCCGGAGTTGTAGAGCATAAAGGTCCTGTTGAAGTGGGTAAAAACGTATGGGCCTTGGGAGAAATACCTCGAAAGCATAAGGGAGGTAGGTTGGACAGCCACATAATAAAGGATGGAGAGAAGGTAAAAGATGACATACTGGATGACCAGGCTCTGGCCATAAAGACAGGTGATGGAGTTGTGCTTCTTCTGGGATGCTGTCATGCTGGCCTTCAGAACACAATAGAGTATGCCGAAGAGATCACTAGAAACGAAGTAAAGCATATCGTGGGCGGCACACACCTCATCAGTTTGAAGGATGAAGAGATCGGAGAGCTGAGTAAATGGCTTGACGGAAAGCTGGAATATATTGCTCCCTGTCACTGCACCGGATCCAAAGCAGAAGCGATCCTGTCCTCCATAATGGGTGAGAAGTTCGAATCTATAGGTGTCGGCTCAGTCTTAAGCTTTTAGACAAATAGCTCAAAAATGAGGAGAGAGATTTCAAAAGTAAACACGCGAACTCCCATGAACTTCTCAAAAATGCTGATATAGACGTAGAGATCTATGGGTGATGTAGAATGTGTAGAGGGGAATCAGAAGGAGAATTAGTAATTGTGATTCCCCCCTTTAAAATTGGCCCACCGCGGTTGACGGTGGGCTGCCGGTTGGAGGGGTGTGTTAAATTACTATTATAATAATCATTTACTTAAAGGTTTTGGAAAATGTATTATTATCATTTAGATTTGGCAAAAGATGGCGGCTGAAAAGGTGATTAGGATTCAGAAGGAAGCTGAGGAGCTAAATCCTGATTGAGACCTCTTCAGACTCAATACATTTGTCTATAACTATAAAATAATTAGCGGATGGTCCTACAAGCCGTGATCACGATGAGATTACGCTTTCGAGAGGAATATCAGTCCCTCAGTCCCCAGTTAGATTTGATGGTATTTCGTGTGCACTTCCTTGACTTTACCTATGATCTTTTCAATGACACCCATATTGGCGTTCCTATCGGGCAGTTTGTAGTTCTCTGGTTCTCTTATACTGCTGGTATCCAATCCGGCAAGGCTGGCCATAACCGCCAGGTTAGTGTAGGGCAAACCTCCTTCAACCCCGTAACCGCCCTCTAAGACCGCCACCAACTTATCATCACATAACTCGGTGGCCATGTCAACCGCCATATCCATTAGCTGGGCATATCCCTGAGCAGTTAGATCGAGCATGGTAATAGGATCAGTAAAGTGGTTGTCCTGACCAGCTTCTACCACCAGAACATCGGGCTCGAAATCTCTGGCCATAGGGATGAATATTTCATTGACCACTTTGAGATAGCCTTCATCAGAAGTTCCCGGAGGTAGGGGGACGTTCACATTATAACCTTCTCCCGCACCGAGGCCAACTTCTTCAATAAACCCTGTTCCGGGGAAAAGGGTTTTTCCGCTCTGGTGGGTGGAAATGGTCAGTACTGAGGGATCTTCATAAAAGATTGATTGCGTTCCATCGAAGTGGTGGGCATCCCAGTCCCAGATCAGCACCTTTTTCACATCATACGTCTCCTGAAGATATCTGATCATTATTGCGGTGTTGTTCAAGAAACAGAAACCATGACCATGGGATGCTGATGCGTGGTGCCCCGGAGGCCTGGCCATAACGAAGGAATGATCCACATCCTTCTCTACGACCAGTTCCCCACCCAGAATGGCTCCACCTGCGGCAAGTCTAGCCTGCTCAAATGTCACGTCCTGAGCGATGGTTTCTCCTTCCCGATCTATGGCCAATCCTCTATCCACTCCGGCCAATCTGTTGATGTAGTCCTTGGAGTGCACCATCAAGAGATCATCCATAGTGGCTTTCTGAGGGTCATATATCTCCACCTCCGGTAGCTCGAATATACCCTCCTCTTCCAGCTGATCCATGGTGTACATCAAACGCTCCCTTCTCTCGGGGTGAGTAGATGAGTGCTCGTGCAGCAGGAAATCTTGATGATAGATCAATCCGGTTCTCCAACCCAAAGAAGACATTTTATCACATCTAGAGCTTCTTTACTTGACTAAAAACAATTACGGTCATCCCTTTATTATTCTATTTGATTGACCTGTACCTGTCAAGTTACTGTCAAGTTACTGTCCAGTCCATTACTTCCACAAGTGCAGTCCCTCGTATCTCCATAATAATTCTGGTAGCCATTATTGAATTCACTGTGACATCCTCCGCGGGCTAAGGCACCGCGGCTCGCTCAACTATGTTGAGGAGGTTGTTAGCGTAGCTAACGAACCTTCCTGTTTCTCGGGAGAGGCTTGCCCCATAATCACCGCTTTAGCGGGGATACGGAGTAGAGGCCTCTCCTCCACAGGCACAGAGGGTCTGCCCGACCCCGACAAACATTTATTCAAGATGTTAAGGGATGCCCTAAAATCCCTATCCTTTATGTGCTTATTCTGCTGGGAAGTATAATAAGGAGGAACCTTAACTACTCTCCTACCAGCTCTTTCAGCCTTGTAAGAAAGCATACCAACAAACTTGCCCCAAGAAGCATCCAAAATCCTGAGAGATAATTTGCTTCTATTCTTTGACATCCCACTAATGTTGAGGTCTTCAACCGCAATCAAACCATAATTATCAACATAATACCTCGACAACTTGTGAAGGAAATCATTCCTCTGATTCACCAGCCTCTCAAAAGCTCTACCAAGCCTCTCTTTGCACTTAAACCAATTACTGCTACCCCTCACCTTCCTAGAGAGCTCCCTCTGCAACCTAGCTATCCTATTGAGAGTTTTCTCGTAGAACCTGGGGTTCTCTATCTGGTTTCCGTTGCTATCAGTAAGGAAGTGCTTCACCCCCACATCAATCCCTACTACACTGTCGGTGGGCGGAAGAGGCTCAGGCTCATCGTCCACCTGCAGGATAGCAAACCACTTACCCGAAACCTCCCTCTTAACAATCACAGCCTTAACCTTACCCCTGACCACTCTATGCAACTTGATGGGGATCTCACCAATCTTGGATAGCTTGAGCTTCCCCCTATTCTTGTCGATAGAGAAGCCAGTCTGATTGAAGTTCATGGTCCTGAAACTCTTCTTAAACCTCAGCTTACCTACCCTCCTCCCCCTCTCCTTCAACCTGCCAAGAGCCT
>JAWODI010000002.1:0-17695 GCA_046483365.1 Archaeoglobaceae archaeon
GCCGCGCTGAGCCAGCCAAGGGGCATGGCCTTCTTCGCGGGCCATGAGAAGACGACCATCAGTATGCCGACAAGCGCAATCGGCACCGTCGCCACTACAGGTAGCAATGAGTCCACGCGTCCACCACCTCAGTCAATGCGAGAGACTACACCACGATCTTCGCGGGTTTCAGCACATCTTAACGTCTTCAATACCTTCAACTACAGCGGACTCTCCTTCCTCAAGCTCAATCTTAGAGAGTTCTTCGGTATTTTTCAATTTTTCGGCTTTTTTAGCCATATACAAGGGATAATACTTCAATTACTATATAGTTCCATTAGATTACAACAGAACTTTTGCAGTTATACCACTATCCACTAATCGGCAAATTATTTATGAGAAGTTAACTTGAGTTATTAATTAAGGTTTAAAAGGTCAGGGTGGAAATAAATGTTCGATGTGGAGAAGAGGAGCAAGGAGCTGGGAGTTCCTAAGGACGTTTATAATAAGCTTGAAGAGGAGGTCAGAACCGAATTCCCGGATGATGATATGATGTTTGAACTTCACCTGCTCAGGGCTCTGGAAACTTACTCCAAAAAAGTGAAAAGCTAATTTTAATAATTAAGTTGATAGTCGATAAAACCTGACCATAGAAATCAATCTTTAATCGCAAATCTTTTTTAATGTATTCTTGATTGTTTGGTTAGATGATAACCGTCGCCAACTACTGTGTTGGGTGCGCTTTCTGTATGCTGGTATGTCCGGAAGAAGCGGTTCAGGTTTTGGGATGCCCAGACATCGATATGGAGAAGTGTAATGAGTGCAAGAGATGCGTGAGAAATTGTCCGGTTGAGGCCATCAGGTTCGTGGAAGAATGAGGGCAGCAGTTATTGGTGCTGGATTAGGTGGTTTGACTTCGGCGGCTATTCTATCTCAAAACGGTTACACCGTGGATGTTTACGAGCGGCTTCCTTTCCCTGGCGGCAGGTTCACCAGCATAAAATATAAGGATTACCATATATCCACTGGAGCGCTTCATATGGTCCCTCACGGCAAGAGAGGCCCACTAGCCCAACTGTTGAAGCAGATTGGGGCTGAGGTGGAGATCGAGGACTCCAAACCAGAAAGTGAGGCCCTATGGAAAGATGAACATCGTTCTTTGAGGAGAAGGGACTTCCCTCTCAGTTCAAAAGTGAAGTTGGCTCAATGGACTTTGCTTTATAAGGCATTCAGGCTAGATAGACCGCTGAATAAGTTCGAAGATGGTCTCGATGCTTTCACCGCCAATTTTCTTCGCTCATTCCTGGGATGGTCCCTGAGCGTAACTTCCTCAGACCTCAAGTTCTCCAAGTTCCTGTCCTTTGGCCAGCAAATCGAAAAATACAAGGGCCCCGGAGTGCCGGTGGGTGGATGCAAGTCCATTATCGACTCTCTCTTGGAGGTTATAAAGAGCAACGATGGGACAGTCTCCCTTAACAGAAAAGTGGAAGGAATAATATCAAAAGACTACACTGTCAAGGGATTGAAGGTCAGAGGTCAGGATGAACATTACGATCTGGTCTTATCCAACTTGGGTCATGAAGCCACTGCCAAAATGCTGTTAGACGAGCAATACAGACAGCAGATAACCGAGCTAGAGCCCAGCAGCGGCATCAAGTTCTCTATCGGTCTTGATGAGCCTTTTCTGGGTCACAACGGCGTTCTGTTCACCCCTGAGCTGGAGAGGATATCCGGGTTGAACGAGGTCACCAACACCGACCCCAATCTGGCTCCTAACGGTAAGCATTTGTTGATGGCTCACCAGCCCATGCTCACTTCCAACCTCAAATACGAGATATACTCCGGGTTGAACGAATTGAAAAACATGCTCAAAAAATATAAATATGAAGTAATCGCAATTCAGAGTTACAGCAACGGATGGCCTGTCAACAGAGTTAAATCGGGCAGTGACATCGGCAACAAAACCCCTTACAAAAATCTATACGTTGTGGGTGATGGTGCCAAGGGAGATGACATTGAAGTTGACGGTATCGCCGTGGGCATTAGTAATCTTATGAGGGATTTGCTTTGAAGAATAGTAATAGTATTGTTCTGCAGGAGGTGAAAAAGAGTTTTGGGTCATTCAAAGCTCTTAACGGCATAAATCTCGAAATTGCAGATAACACATCATTAGCCTTACTGGGGCCCAATGGGGCGGGTAAGACAACTCTTTTAAAGCTCATCAGCGGGATTACCAAGCCAACAGACGGCCAGATATCTGTTTTCGATCACCAGCCCTGGAAGTTCTCTAAAGACCTTAGAAAGAAGATGGGGATGGTATCCCACAATCCCTTCCTTTATGGAGAGCTCACCGCCAACGAGAATCTGACGTTCTACGGTAAAGTGTATGAAGTGGAAGACCTCAAAAATAGAATAGACGAAGTGCTTTCCAAAATGGGGTTAAAGAGGAGAAAACACACCCTTGTCAAATCATTCTCCCGGGGAATGAAGCAGAGATTGTCCATAGCTAGAGCCTTGCTCAACAACCCCGAACTATTGATCCTGGATGAGCCCACCAGCGGTCTGGACATTGTAGGGAGGAAGGAGCTGCTAAAGTACCTTGAAGACTATAAAACGAACAGGACAGTTCTGCTGGCTACACACGATCTGGAAGAAGCTCGGATATGTGATATGGTGGCGGTAATCATCAACGGAGAAATAATGCACTTCTCCAAAATGAGCGACCAGATCGAAGACATCTACATGGACCTAGCTCAGCCGAAGGTGATGGAATGAGCTTTCTGGAAGTGGCCAAAAAGGACCTCAAAATAGAGTTCAGGACCAAGAACACCATCAATCTCATGATCCTTTTCGCTCTTATAACCTCTATAATGTTCAGCATAGCCATCCCCATCGGAGTTCCCGAAGACGTGACCCCACCCTTGTTCTCGGGGCTCCTGTGGCTGGTCTTCCTTTTTGTGGGTATGCTCGGCTACGGCAGGGCCTTCTTGAGAGAGGTAGAGCTGGAGACCCTTGAGGGCCTAAAGCTCTCCCCATTAACTCCCAATGACATTCTGCTGGGAAAAATAGGATATAACCTGGTCGTCATGCTGTTGATGGAAGCCATAGTCCTCCCCATCTTCATTGGACTGTTCGACCTTCAGATTGCCAATCCCTTAATGGCTATAGGAGCTATAACTCTGGGAAATACGGGTTTTGTTATTGTGGCCTCGTCGCTCTCCATTTTGGTGCTGAACTCTCAGGCAAGAGAGCTTTTACTTCCCATAATAATGTTCCCTATTATCTTTCCCATAATCTCTTCCACCATTCAAGCGCTATCCCTCTCCATTCAAGGAACAAGTTTTGAGACTATACAGCCCTCGATCATCCTCATAATCTCCTTCAGTATCATTATGTTCATTATAGCCCTGATAACCTCTGATTATTCATTCTCAGAGTAAAAAAGCAATACAACACGTCTAGAACGATCCAGCTTAAGGGAATTAGCACCAATTAAGCTAATAAATGAGAAAGACACGAAATAAAAATTAAATAAAAAAAGAAATTAGAAATCTTTCTTTTTCCTTTTTTTGAACTTCTTATTCTTGTTTTGACCCCTATTGGGCCTTTCATTAAGAAGTTCTTCAAACTCTTCATCCGTTATGGGCTCAACGCTTACCACGTCTTCAAAGTTTCTGGCCCTCTTCAATTTCATCTACCTTAATACTTTTTAACCTATTAATGGTAAAGGGGATATATATGCTTTCCCCTAAACCAGTGATTAGATTTGCATGGTTGGAAGGGATAGCAAAAATATTTTAACCCAAACAAAACACTCACAACCCTAAAACCCTCATGGTGACAAAATGATTCCCGCTAATTACTCGCCCAAAGATGTTGAAAAAGAAGTAAAGGAATTCTGGAAAAATAATAATATCTATGAGAAGTCAAAAGGTGGCAAAGAGAGATTCTTTTTCGTTGACGGGCCACCCTATCCCACTGGCAGAATTCATTTAGGTACTGCGTGGAACAAGATCATCAAGGATGTTATACTGAGGTACAAGAGAATGAGGGGATATGACGTCCTGGATACCCCTGGATGGGACATGCATGGTCTGCCAGTAGAAGTAAAGGTAGAGAACGAGCTGGGTTTCGAAACCAAGATAGATATAGAAAAATACGGTATTGATACCTTCGTGAAGAAGTGCATGAACTACGCTCTGGACAACATGCACATCATGACCGAACAGTTCAAAGAGCTGGGAGTGTGGATGGACTGGGACGATCCCTATATGACCATAAAGGCGGAGTTCATCAATGCTGCCTGGTGGACCATCAAAAGAGCTTACGACCAGAACCTGCTGGAGCAGAAGAAGATGGTGGTCAACTGGTGTCCCCGATGTGAGACCGCTCTGGCAGATGCCGAGATCGAGTACTGGGACGAAGAAGACCCCTCCATCTACGTTAAATTCCCCATAAATAAAGATACTTTTATCATCATCTGGACCACAACTCCATGGACCCTCCCGGGTAACATGGCGGTTGCAGTTCACCCCTCACTGGAATACGGTAAGTTCAAGGCAGTCAAGGATGATAAGGTAGAGTACTTGATACTGGCCAAGGAGCTTGCCGATCCCGCCCTGGAAAAAGGTGGTTATGATTCCTGGGACCTGGTGGAAACCTATCTAGGAGAAGACCTGGTAGGAACTAAATACAGTCACCCACTGGAAGAGGAAGTCCCCATTCAGAAGGAATTCCAGCATCAGGTCTACATGGCCGATTTTGTCTCTGCGGAGAATACAGGTTGTGTGCACATAGCGCCTGGTCACGGACTGGAAGATTACGAGCTGGGAATGCAGGAAGGTATAGAGGTCTTCAATCCCGTTGATGACCGGGGCGAGTACACCAGTGAGGCGGGTAAGTATGCTGGAGAGTTCGTAAGAAAGGCAAACGATACTATTATGGAAGACCTCGAAAAGAAAGGTCTTCTAATGGTCAAAGGATCCATAGTTCACCGCTACGGCCACTGCTGGAGGTGTAAGAATCCCATAATATATCGTGCCACCGAACAGTGGTTCCTCAAGGTCTCCGAGATCAAAGAGGATATGCTTTCAGAGATCGATAGGGTGAAGTGGGTGCCTGTGTGGGCGGGGATGTCCCGGTTCAAGGACTGGGTATCCAACGCCAAAGACTGGTGCATCAGTAGACAGAGATACTGGGGTATCCCTTTGCCTATATGGAAATGCCAGAGCTGCGGCAACCTTAAGGTGATCGGTGATGTGGACCAGCTGGAATGGAAGGACGATCTGGACCTGCACAGACCCAATGTGGACTCCATCACTTTTGAATGCCACTGCGGTGAAGAGATGCGCAGGGTGGAGGATGTCTTCGATGTATGGTTTGACAGTGGAGTAGCTTCCTGGGGGACGCTCAAGTATCCTTTAGAGGACGATGGAAGGTTTGATGAGTTGTGGCCCGCCGACTTCATAACTGAAGGACATGACCAGACCAGAGGGTGGTTCTACTCTCAAATGGGAGCGAGTGTTGTTGCTAACGGCAGAGCCCCCTATAAGACCGTGCTCACCCACGGATTCACCCTGGACGACCAGGGAAGGAAGATGAGCAAGAGCATAGGGAACGTAGTCGACCCTGAAGAAGTAGCTGAACAGATGGGTGTGGACTGCTTCAGAATTTACTCACTTTCTTCTGCACTATGGGAAGACCTCAGATTCAATTGGGATGAAATAAAGAATTACAACAGGATCCTGAACATTTTCTGGAACACCATCCGTTTTGCTCACCTCTACATGAGCCTTGACCAGTTCAGAGAGACAAAGGTCAGAGAGTTCAATACCGAGGACAAATGGATCCTCTCCAGGCTGGAGAACTTTAACAAGGTAGCAGTAGAATCACTGGAAGAGTATCAGTTGCACAGAATAGTCAGGACTTTCCAGTACTTTATTGTGGAGGACTTCAGCAGATGGTATATCCAGCTGATAAGGAATAGAGTGTGGGAGGAACGGGATTCGCCCTCCAAAATAGCTGCCTATTCGGTAATCCTCAAGGTTGTGGACAAGATTAATAGAATAACGGCTCCTTACATGCCCTATTTGACCGAATGGGTTCACCAGCACTTTACAAAAGAGTTCAAAGATACTCAGGAGTCAGTGTTCATGGAGAGCTACCCTCAACCAGAGGAGGAGCTGATCGACGGCGAACTGGAAACCCATATGGCTGTCGTGAGAGAGCTTTATGAGTCCGCAAGCAATGCAAGGCAAAAGGCGAACATAAAACTTAGATGGCCTCTCAGAAAATTGTACATTGAAAGTAGTGACCAGCCAGTTAAAGAAGCTGTTTGGGAGCTTTTGGGCTTAATAAAAGGCCAGTGCAATGTTAAAGAGGTTGGAGTAGTTGAAGAGTTCCCCAAAACGGTCAGCCTAAAACCCAATTTCAAGGCTCTGGGCCCTATATTGAAGGAAAAAGCCCAGGAATTTGGCTCCTACATCTCCTCGCTCTCAGAAGAGAGCATCAAAGAAGTGGTGGACAAGGGCTCCATTGAATACGAAGGACAGGAGCTCAAAGTACCGGAGGTCCTGTTCGTTGAATATTCGGTTCCGGATGGCTATAGTATTGCCGAATTCTCCAAAGGTTTTGTCTATCTCTACACCGAGAGAGATGAAGAGCTTGTAAGTGAGGGTTACGCAAGAGAGCTGGTGAGGAGGATCCAGGAGATGAGGAAGGAAATGGATCTGAACGTAGACGATTTCATCGAGGTCGATATGGATATGTCCTCTGATCTTCTGGAGGGGTGGGTGGACTACATAAAAACAGAGACCAGAGCCAAAAAACTCGAATTTGCTCCTCCACAGGACGGATATACCAAGCAGTGGGACATCGAAGGCAACAAAGTGACCATCGGGCTGAGAAAAATCTGAAAGATCTAGTTAGATGAGACTGGAAGACTGGCTCCCCATATATCATCAGATCGTGGCCGATTTTGGGTTCTCTTCTGGAGAAGACGATAGAGCTGCCAGACTAATGCATGAATTAGGTAAAGACAAGCTTCTCGATGTGGCCATACTAGAACAGAAAATCACAGGGAAAAAAGTCGCTGTTATCGGTTACGCTGTCCGTAAAGAAGAGCTGGAAATGATCAAGACAAATGAAGAGGTCGAGGTGGTGATCACAGCCGGAAAGGCGTTGGTCAGGACAAGGGAGATCGACAATCTATTCACCCCCCATATCCACGTAACCGATATGGAAGAGCAGGAGCTCATTTTAGAGATAAAGGATGATTGTCTGCTGGTACTGCATGCCCACGGTGATAATATGGATAAAATAGATTCCATTGTGCCCCAAATTCCCTCTTTTGTAGGTACCACCCAGAACAGACCTTTTAACATGATCTACAATTTCGGAGGGTTTACCGACGGAGACAGGGCTGCCCTGCTCGCTCAGGAGATGGGTGCCAGCCATATAACCCTCTATGGATTCGATCTCGATAATGCATATGGCGTCAAAGCAAGAAAACTGAAATGGGCCAGCAAGATCCTAAAAAGTGCAGGGATCATGTGAACCATCAAGTACATCATACTGCCTCAAAATGCCACACTTCATACCAATATGTACACAAGCCCACCATGTCGACTGTGACCGTTAATTCTTATTCTGTCAAGTTTGATCAGTGTAATCTATATATTATCAAAATATTTTAGTAAAATAGAGTTGATATAAAATAACAATTTTATCCGCAATAAAAGAAAATACTTAAAAAGTTTTAATTGAATTTCCGTTATGAGGGTCTGGTTGGGTGATTTTGAGGAGGCAGAAGCAGAGGACTTATCAACCATTCTGGAAGATATTGGGGTAAAAACAACCATTAAATCACCTCTGGTGGTAGATTTGGACTGGTATTACTATGCCGAAGACAAGTTCAGTCAACTTAAGTCAAGTTACACCGAATTCAAAGATGTCTTTGATGATTGGGAGTTGTACTTGAATGCCATAAGATCTGTTCTGAACGATGGGATGGACGTAAAGGACTTTGAGGATAAAGTCCTTCAAGAATTATCCAAACACAAGAACTTGAGCGGTCTAGAAAGAGCTGAAGTGCTTGCCCTGGTAAGGAGTGTGCTCCACCTCAATAATATACATTACCAGAACAGTATGATCCGTGGTGAGCTACCTCAGGACCCAGTGATCAGAGCTTATATGGAAGTCGATGATGATGTTGCGGAAGAACTGAATTTACATCCAGAGTTCAACGTCAGCGTGGAGAAAGCAAACAACTTATACGCTGATATATTTGATGCTTCGAAATCGATCGAAGAATTAAAAGATCTATGTGAAGAACGTCCTGAGGTCTTTGAGCTTTTTATTACAGCGGATTCCGTTGCCACTGTATTGGGAAGGCTTGAAAGAAAAAAAAATTTAAACGATTTCATGGAAGAGATCTCAACCATTTCCAAGGAGGGAGCAGAGATCTTACTTTCCACTAAGGTGGTACAGGATATTTTAAATTCTTTGAGCGAGGAGGGAGTCATAAAGATCGAGGGGGGAGTTATCTCTAGATTAAAGTAAGTTGTAGGAGCTAAAATTGAATAAATGAAAGTGCTTCTAACGTCACCTTATTATCCGCCACATATTGGCGGAGTTGAGTTCCATACCATGAATCTTGCCAGGGGTCTGGCAAAAAGAGGATATGATATTGAGGTAATTACCTCCGAGGGCTTTGATAATTATGTGAAGGTTACTACTACTCCCACCATACCATTCCCCTATTCTCCCATCCCCCTCAAATTTCCCCAGTTCAGTGGTGATATTTACCATTCTCATGTCCCTTCACCCTTTTTCGCTCAATGGGTTAACAGCAAGGACTGCAAGCCCCACGTAGTAACCTACCACAACGACGTTTTCGTTCCACCTAAAGTCGATGGAAAACCTATCCCCCGTCATCTTTCCAGGTTGATCGAAAAAGAGAATTTGAGGACCGTAAAACCTGTTCTGGATAATGCCAGGGTTATAGTTGCCACTACGGAGAGCTATGCTCAAAAATCTCCAGTATTAAAGGATTATCTACACAAGGTGGAGGTGATCCCCAATGGGGTCTGGAACGATGATTTTAGGGCCGGTATTGACGCTGGGGAGAGGGAGCAGATCGTCCTCTACGCAGGTAGACTGGTGGAGTATAAGGGTCTTCACATTCTAATAAGAGCAATGAAGAATATTGATGCCAGATTGGTAGTTCTGGGGGACGGTGAAGATAGAAAAGATTTTGAACGGGTGGCAAAACTTTTTGGGGTGAATGCAGAGTTCAAAGGAAGGGTAAGTAGTAATGAGAAAAAAGAGTGGTTGAGAAAGGCAAGGGTTCTGGTTCTGCCGTCAATATCGAGGCTAGAGGCTTTCGGGATAGTTATGCTGGAGTCTATGGCCTGTAAAACTCCCGTCATTGCTTCAAGAATTCCCGGAGTGGAAGAAGTTGCCAGAAAAGGGGGGCTGACATTCAAGGACGAGGAGGATTTATCCTCCACCATCTCAACCCTGCTTGAAAATGATGCTTTAGCCTCAAAACTGGGTAGAAGGGGTAGGTGGATAGTAAAAAAGAAATATGACTGGGAGTTGATACTCGATAGAACTGAAAAACTGTACCAGAGGTATGCATGAAAAGAGTAGCAGTGATAATACCAGTTTCCCCCTATGAGAGCCTAGATATGGTCCTGAGATCGGCACAGGAGATAAAGTCCCTGGATTATACGGGATTTGATGTTAAGATCCTCTATGCTGTTGATGTCGATGGTGAGGACGAGCGAGCAGAGTTTCTCCGGAAAGAAGGTGTGGATGTTCTGGTGAGAAAGAGCAGAGGGAAGAGGGCTGGAGCCATAAATGATGCTATCCAGTATCTTAAAGATTTTAACCCTGATTATATATCCATTTTTGACGTGGACTCCGATCCCCAGCCCAATTTTATCCAGGAATGTGTAAACGCTCTTGAGAACGATAAAAGAGCTTATATTGCTTCTTCACGGCGTTATATCTCCAACCCCATCAATTTTGTTTCCAGAACAATAGAAGCAGAATACTATTTCATGAACTTCTTGCTCGAAAAATCGGATTTCAAGCAGTTTAATGGGCTTATAGGAGTGCATAGGGCAGAATTCCTCTACAATAACCATCTGAATGAGGAAGTCATCACAGAAGATGCCGATTATGCTACTAGAATGCATGCCAGAGGATACAGAGCGGTCCTTGTCTTTGATACGAGAACCTATGAGCAATCTCCACTCTCCTGGATTGACCTACTCAATCAGAGAAAGAGGTGGTATTACGGGGGTTTGGAGCTTTGGAGACACTGGGGAATGGTTAGAAAGAGCAACTGCAAAAAATTCATTCTGTCATGGACGTCGGCTATGGTATTCACCTACATTATAATCCTGTTCCTTCCGCTCATCCTTCTTTCTCCATTCTTTCTTCTTTATTACTCCCGCAAGCTGTCTCGAAAGGTTCATTTTTCTGTTGTTGCCGGGCTTGCCCTCCACGTGATCGTGCTGCAATATTCTGCTGTTATAGCTATCTCAAAATTCATTACTAAAAGAGGAGTTGAGTGGAAGGCCATGGAGAGGATGGTGGAGTGAATAAGAAAGCAATTAGAAGGATCGCAGGAGTTTTAATCAGTATTCCAGTCACACCAGGGAGCAGTGGTGTCAAATTACAAATAATATCAAATAAAATATCAAATGTAGCTGGTCACTTCTTCGGGACTGAGACCAACTTCATTAAGCTTTTTCTTAGCTCTGCTGTAGGCATTATAGTTATAATCCCTGCTTTGCCATTTGGAGTTTAATGCTTCGTATTCAGAATTGCTGAGAATGGATTTTAATACGCTACTAAAATCTCTCCTGTCCACAACCTCTATTTCTTCCCTGGAAGTTAATTCAGAACCATCGAAGATCATTGCTTCGTTCTTCCAGCATTTCTCGCATTCTGAGATCAAAGTAGATTTACCGTTCAGGTCGAACCACATTTTTTGGAACATGGTGCCGGAACAATCACAGAATCCGCCAAAAATAGAGTCTCTAACTTTTTCACCCTCGAAAAAATGGCTGTTCACTTGCATCTTGTATAAGTGCTCTATCAATATCATGACCATAATAACAACACCATTGTTACTTATAGTTTTTGGTTTTTGTTATTTATAATACGAAATTATAGTACTATTTTCCACAAATAATATGAAAAAAGAAAAGAAATGTAAGAAAAGAAAATGTGAGGATTATGATCGAGACAACTAATTATGGGTTATTGAACTGGTACTACTTTCTTAACGCTGGGTATCTTCTGCTTTAATTGTTCCTCTACGAACATCGCCAGTGTCATCTGGGACATGGGACAACCTTTACATGCACCAAGTAATTCAACCCTGACTTCTCCCGTATTTTCATCTACATTAACTACTGAAATGTTGCCTCCATCTTTACTGAGTACAGGTCTTATATGCGATTCTACTACTTCTTCAACATCATCTTCAAGTGTCATAACAGATTACTCAATCAAGCTTTATTTAAAACTTTCCAGAAAATATAAGACACTATAAGTTAAAGTTTTTAAATAATATTATAGAATTACTTTACATGTATTTTATCCAGATCCTTAGGGATGTAGATTTGGGCTCCAGTATATTTACTGAGATAATCCCTGATTTCATCGATAATCTTATACGTATGGGGGTAGATGTGAATAAAGTATAACTTGTGGGCCTTAGATGATTCTAGAAACTGTGCCATGTTTTCGGGAGTGGTGTGGTCCGTGGTCTGTGAACCAAAGGGTAAGGATAGCTCGTGAATGAGGACATTACAAGGTGTGTTGAATATATTTTTTTGGGGATACGTATCTCCGCTGATCACTACTCTTTTCCCTCCCTGCTCTATCAGGTAGCCTCTGCTGGCAATAGAGTGCGCGGTATCTATAGCAGTGACCTTAAGATCCCTTATACTGAAGCTTGCGCTCTCATCTACAGTGAAACTCAATTTCTCCCTAAGGTAAGCGTATGCCTCCAGCAACCTGCTCACAAATTCGCCCGTTCCCTGTGGGCCATAAATCTTGATCTCTCCTCCCTTTTCCAGCCACCTTGCTTTCAAAATTGGTAGGAGGTCTGAATTGTGATCGGTATGGTTATGAGTGAGCAGTATGGCATCAATACTGTTAACGTGAACTCCTGCATCATGGAGACGGAGAAAAGTGCCAGCACCGCAGTCCACCAGCAAAGTAATACCGTTGGCTTCGACCAGGATACTGCTCTGAGCCCTATTTTCAGTTCCGTGCACGCAAGTTCCTGTTCCCAGAAAGGTTATGTCCATCTAATCGCCTCACCTTGCACTCTTAAGGCCGAAGAATTTCGCGAGGAAAACCCTGAAGTCGCCATCTACCTTCACAATATCTTTACCGCTATAAAGCAAGAACTTTGCCAGCTTCTCACCCAAATTCTTGCCCAGACTATCTCCCTGCATTTCAATGTACTCAGAGACCGCCTCCTCCAGTGTGAAGTTACTCCTGCTTATGTAGGCATAATACCTTCCATCTTCAATGAACGGCTCATATTCTTCATTCTTGCTCTTGAACTTCCTGACATTCTTGTAACTTTCGAAAGGGGGCCCCATCTTCTTCTTTATGGCGGAGAGCTCTTTCACCTCGGTTTCAAAGATCAAGTAGCAAGTGTTTCCCTTGACATAATAGGAAGAACGGAGGGGCATGAACTTTCTTCTGTATAGATGCTGGTGGATCTTCCTGCATGCCCTGTCAAGCTGGGTATAGAGGTTGTCATCAACTATATCCGGCTTTTCGAACTCCAAAAGACACAAACCAGTCCTTCTGCGGCTGATCTCTTCCTTCAGCTTATCTTTACCGGGCGGTTTTACCTCCTCTTTGGCGAAGAAGTCTATACTGGGACTCTCCACAAATGCCCTGCATTTCTCCACGAACTCCGCCAGTTTATCCACGCTGAGGTTCGCTGCCACGTTCCTGTTCTTATCTACTGGATCCAGAACCAGTAAATTCTCCTGACCCTTGGCCTTGGAGATCTCACCTTTCTCCACATCGATTACAGTGTCCCTGGTGAGTTCCCGGCACTCTTCAACGGTCTTTTCAAAAGAACCGTAGAATATGGTCAGCAACTCACATAAGTAGCCCGAGAGCCCTCTGACACTGTATTCGGCACCGTAGAGGTCGGATGTCTTTAAGAATTTCTTTAATAGTCTGACCTCATCTTCTTTCCCCTTAATTCTCTCTATAAGCCAGTCATTGTGAAAGGGAGTTCTATCTACAGCTGATTTGATCTTCTCGGGGGTTTTTAGAGAATAACATGGAACTATATCCACCTCGGTTCCCCTGACCTTCCCGTGAACGTAGGGATGAGCAGCATACCTCAACTCCACCTCATCAACCACATTCTTACCTATTTCCAGGCCCTTCTTCTCCAGCTCCTGTGGAGAGGTATCTTCCGGGAAAAGGATGAATATATCGATTTCCAGACTGCCCCTTAACCACGTGCCTCTGGCATAGCTACCCAGGATCCTGTACCGGAGGGGTTCGGAAACAGTTTTATCCAGTCGCTTTTTTAGCTCCTCCTCAGTCTCTTTCGCCTTCTTTTCTTCTTCTTTGGAGGGAGTTATAAGGGATATAGCCTCACTTACCACTTCTTGAGTGTTCATGCTTATCATGCTTACTCCATAATTCTTACTCCAGTTCAAAGACCTCAATATCACTGTATATTGGTCCTTTAGGCGTCAGCTCGCTTTTCTTTAAGGTGAAATTGCTCACATTCATCCACCCAAAATCCTGATTCAGATATGGTTCCAGATCCTTCAACATCTTTTCTCTTTCCTGGGCATTTATCTTCTTTATTCTTGCCAGGGTTGCGTGAGCGATAAATTTTTTCTTTTCTTTCTTGAAACCGAGTTTTTTCATTTTGTCGTCGATCTGTTTTGCCAGATCGCTCATTTCGTCGTTGCCTTCTTCCACTCCCACCCAGGCAACTTTTATGTGATTGGGGGAGGGAAAGAAACCCACTCCCTTCACATGAAAATCAAATGATTTGAACTCTATTTTCCTCAGAGCCTCCTTGATGGGCTCCACCCGACTGTCCTCCACTTCACCCAGAAATTTAAGGGTTATGTGGACATTGTCTTTCTTAACAGTTTTAACGCCACTACGATCCAGAACCTGTTGAACGGGAACCAGTTTCTCCCTTATTTCCGGGTCAAGGTCAGCAGCAATAAATAACCTCATCAAAAACACCTACGGTAAAGAATATTAACCGGTAGAAATAACTTATGTTTAAATGAACCAGCGAAATAACCGCACCAATAGTATGGAACTCAGATATCTGATACTCAAACCCCTGGGATACCCTCTCAAAGCAAGTTACAACGAGCACCCAGTTATAGATAATTCCAAAGTTTTCGAAAGGTATGCCAAGGACCAGTGGAAGGGTGAATTGGTATCCAAAGGTAAGATGCTGTTCGATATCCGCATGTTCCCCGATTTTGCCTTTGAAGTAGTTAATGCAGAACCTGAAAGTGGAGTAGTGGGCGAACCCACCGTAATCGTGGTTGAAACACCGTCAAAGCCCTTTGAAACCGAGCTGGTCAAGGATGTTACCATGGAGGATGTTGTAGGTCAGGAAGAAGCCAAGAAGAAAGGGAAGATCATTCTGGAATTCCTCAAGAACCCCGATAAGTTCGGGAGGTGGGCACCCAAAAACGAGCTATTCCACGGTCCACCTGGAACCGGGAAGACCATGACAGCCAAAGCCCTTTCCAATGAGGCAAGCGTCCCTTTCCTCTCCATCAAATCAACCAAACTAATGGGAGACCATGTGGGCGATGGAGCCAGAAGGATCCACGAGCTTTACGACAGGGCCAGACAATACTCGCCTTGCATAGTGTTCATCGACGAGTTCGATGCCATAGCACTTGACAGGAGCTATCAGGAATTGAGAGGGGATGTTTCAGAAGTGGTAAATGCCCTGTTGACTGAATTGGATGGCATACAGAAGAACGACAGCATCTGCACCATCGCTGCCACCAACCGAATCGATCTGCTCGACTCATCCATCAGAAGCAGATTCGAAGAAGAAATAGAGTTCAGACTCCCCGACTACAATGAGAGAAAAGAGATACTAAAGAAAAACTTCCAGGACTTTCCTGTTAAGGTTAACGCCAACCTTGAGATCGTCTCCAGGAACACGGAGAACTTCTCGGGAAGGGATCTGGTGGAGAAGGTCATCAAGTCAGCTCTTCACAAGGCAATAGCCAACGAAAAGGACTCTATCAACACCGAAGACCTGGTGGAGTTCGTCACCAAAATCGGGTCCCCCACAAGACATCCTCCCAAGAACATGTTCGTCTGAACCTCACACGGACACTATTTCAAATCTTCAATCTTTTTAAAGTCTTTAAAGATTCAATGTCCCTGAAGAAGGGGTCTCCCAGCACAACGTTATCGCACAGCTGAAGGAGTTGTGAAATGCGGTTCCTAACTTCTTCCAGGTCTCCGCTTATGGTGAACAATTTTAAAAGGTCTTGAGAGTATTCCCTCATCTGCAGGAATTCCGGGTTTTCAGTTACGCTCTGCCTGGCCTGCCTGAGCCTAACCAGTTTAGAGAGGTCCGCAGGTATCCGCTGGCTCATCTCCTGGAGGTTGAAAGTCTTCAGAAAGAATGGGTTGCTTTGCATAACTATCGCAGCGGCTATGAGCAATTCTTCATAGAACGGGCTGGGAAGAAGAAGTGAAGGACCGAACGACGAGGTCAGTATTCCTGTTTCTTTCCCCAACTTCATATAGCCCTCGATCCACTCAACATATTCCGGGTAAACGTAATTGAACAGCAATCCATCCGCGTACTCTGATGCTCTCTCCGTTATTATGGGACCACTAACACCAGCATAAACCATTTCAGTCTCTGCCACTTCTTTCAATTTTTTTAGGCAGGAGATAAAAAGCTCAAGGTCTTTAGCTCTTCCCAGTATCAGTCCTACTGTATATTTCTTTGAAGTGGTGATGATCTCGCTGCAGGGATTTCTTGATGTGGATAACAAAACACATATCTCAGCATTTGTTTCAGGTTCAATCTCTTCAGCAACTTCGACAGGGTCCTTGAATTGCTCTAACTCCCCAATCCATATCTGCCCAATCCCTGCACTCTCCGCAATTTTTACCCTGTCTATAAGATCCTCTACTGGTAGGTCTCCATTTACATTCAGGGATAATCTCATAATCTCATAATCTCATAATCTCATAATCTCATTGAGTTGAACTTGAGTTACCTATTATGGTCAAGTAAGTTTTACTGTTCATGACCCGTCCCAGTCCAATACCCTGGTTCATATCGAATATGACGGGGCGATCCTCGTCGTCGTCATTGTAGATAGTGTTGACCGCGTTTATTGCCGGACTGTCGTTTGTAAGATCAAGACGTCGATGGTTGCGAATCTTATCCATCCAGGGCGCTTCATCGACGGATGGATATCTTATCTCGAATTCGATGACCAATTCATCTTCTGTGCGGTGAACGATTTCATAATCGGCGCGAAGTCTCCTGGTGGCGGTCTGAAGCTCGGGGTTGCCGATCTTGCGCGTCAGCCCGGAGACTGGATCGGGCGCGGCCAGCCGCACCCAGTCGCGGAACATATTTGTTCGGTTAGCGTAATAGTTTTCTGCGCGGAACTGGTGATCGATCGGCTTGTATATCATCGATTCGGCCGAGCCTGTCTGATCTAAACGAAACTCGAATTTGTACCAATCGGTTTCTACGAGCAGAATGTCAGTCTGGCCATCCCTGTCCTGGTCAATTTCCTCGAGGTCAATTGCCCAGGACATCGCCGGCATCATGATAATAACGAAAACCGCGGCAGCCGCTTTCAGACGCATATGAGTTCCTCCCGATCTGACATATTTATTAAGGGAATATATTCGTATTCCATAATCTTACCGTCTTTACCAATCAATCCATTCACAAAATCTACTGATAGCAATTATAACCGATTATTAATGAAATAATCAGGCCGGAATAATAAGTTCTGGGAGCGGTTTTCAGTCAGCGCGATTGATTGGCGGAATGTGATGCAACACGCATGGATATTGTTCATGGCCAGTGGTTTAATGCGTTGCAGGATGTTTCCGCTTTCCTTTAAATCGACGCGCGAACATCCTGATATTTGTGAACAGCGCGCCGGTAGTGACTAATTCTTCCTTGACATATATTACGCGCGAGGAGTAGTATAATCGCTGACGAGACGCACCCGGTTTGAGATGCGACACTTTTAATCTTGTATTCCGGCGGGGGAAACGACCGACCGACCGCCGCCGCGGAGGATGCGACACCCAATGCCCGATCTCACCGCCTTCGTGAACGGAGAATTCCTGCCCGCCAAAGAAGCCGCCGTCTCGGTGTTCGACAGGGGGCTGCGCTGGGGCGACGGAATATATGATGTGGAAAGAACCTTCAAACACGTTCCCTTCCGGCTTGATTATCATCTCGAAAGGCTGGAGAGAAGCCTGCGCTATACGCGCATGACGCTCGATATATCCATAAATGAAACAGGCGATCTGATCGAACAACTGGTCAGGCGAAACTCGAAGAAGATTTCGCCCGAAAGCGATTTGGAGGTTGTCCAGATCATTACGCGCGGCGATGTGGGCGCCATGCCTTCGCCCCGGATAATCATGTATTGCCGCGAACTGG
>JAWODI010000038.1:0-31648 GCA_046483365.1 Archaeoglobaceae archaeon
CAGTTTTCCCTTCAACCTTCACCGTATTCTTGGGGACAAAAGAGATGCTGGCATCTATAGTTTCAATGTTCTTGTCCTCCAGCGCCTTCTTAACAGCCTCAAAATTCTCAGGGGCAACCGTTATTTCATAAGAATCCCCTTCCAGGGTCATATCTTCGGCCCCGGCGTCAAGAACTATTTCCATAAGTTCATCTTCACCTATCTTGTCTTTACTGACGGTAATAACCCCCTTCCTTTCGAAAATCCACGCGACACTCCCCGCTCCTCCGAGATTTCCGTTGTGCTTGGAAAAGATAGAGCGTATTTCCGAGGCGCTTCGGTTTTTATTGTCGGTTAATACCTCCACATACAGGGCAACCCCGCCGGGAGCATATCCCTCGTATGTAACTTGCTCAAACTGAACTCCCCCTTCTCCTCCCGAACCTTTCTTAATGGCACGCTGTATATTGTCATTGGGCATATTAAAGCTCTTCGCCTTTTCAACAGCCATCCGCAAACGGGGATTTGTATCCGGGTTGCCTCCGCCCATTTTGGCAGCCATCATTATCTCTCTTATGAATTTCGTAAACATCTTGCCTCTTTTAGCATCAGTAGCCATTTTCTTATGCTTGATACTGTGCCATTTAGAATGTCCTGACAAATCTGGGATGCGTCAGATTTTGTCTTTTATTCTTCCATAAAAGAGCCTGAAAAGAGTGGGGGACAGCAGACAGGTTATTATAGCGAAGAATACTATGGTCGCTTCCTCATCAACGCTGATCACTCCTAACTCATATCCGATTCTTGCTCCTGCTATTACCAGACTGAGTTGAGAGGTGAGCAACAAACCCATGCTCAAGGAGTTCTTGAAGCCGAAATGCGGGGTGTTTACCATGGAGACGATTATCTTCACTGTGAAGGCTATTGCCAGCAGAGTGAGGAGGAGTCCCATGTTAGAGGTCAAAACAGCTCCCAGGTCGATACGAGCGCCAACAGAGATAAAGAAGAATGGGATCAAGAAACCGTAGCCTATTCCGCTGAGCTTCTCGTTAAGTTTCCAGCCACCTCTAAAAAGCACGGATAGCAATGCGCCAGCGAGAAATGCTCCCAGGATCGCCTCAACCTGCACAAGGTAGGCCAATCCCACAAATGATATCATTATAGCAAGTGAGCCTCTTACACCTATCTCCATGGGGTCGTCAGTGAACCATCTAGAGAGGAAATGAGGGAAATACCATATCATATACCTGCCAACGAAGTAGGCTGCAAAGAAAGCCAGAAAAATACCCAATATGAGCAACACTTCATAATTTAAGACGCCGGTCTTTATCCATATGGCATAAGATGCCAGAATGATCATGGTCGCTATATCCGCTATTACGGCTGTGACCAGCAACTGCTGCCCCATGGGGCTCTTAATGATCCCTATTTCACGCAGTATGGGTAAAACAATCCCTACAGAGGTGGTCATCAGGATAATGGGGTAGAGGAAGGGGAGGGTTAGAAGGGTTGTAATTCCAATAACAACTGCAAAAGCCACTATAAAGTAAACCAGACCATTGATCGTGAACCTTAAATCCCTCTTCAGGAGATTAAAGTTAAGCTCCAATCCGGAAAGAAACATCAAGAAAATGAGTCCCAGCCTTGATAGGAACTCCAGCCACTCTGTCTGGTAGATGATGCCCCAGTAGTAACCGAAGATAATCCCCGCAAAGACTTCCAGGACTACCGCAGGTATTCTAATCCGTTCTGCCAGCAGGGGAGTTAAAAAGGCAAGCAGGGTTATTACTACCAGCATCGTGGCGTCTATCATCTATTTTACCACCATCACAGAAGATTCGGTTTTTAAAACAATTCTCCACAGAATATCTTCATCGATATTACCTACATCGTTCTCTATAGAGAATATGATGAGATCGTAGCCCTTTTTTGCTTCCTTCACCACATCTATAATGGGGTTGCCTTTGATCAATTCTGTTTCGATTGTGGAGTGGCTTTCCACCAGATGTCCTTTATACACCAGGCTTTCTTCATCAATCACCATCATCTTTACGTTACAGGTTTGAGAAAAACCGCGGACATAATTGAGCATATTTATGGGATCAGAAGTGTTGACCACGGCAAGAACGTTTTTGTATTCCTTTTTACCTTTGGTGATGAGCACAGGGGTCTCAAAATCGAAGTCCAGTTCCTCTATCAGTTTTTTATCTCTATAAGTTTCGACATGGTGTACACTGGCTATAATGAGGTCGAACTCTTTTCCGAATTGCCTTAGCAGTTCAATAACATCTTCTTCGCTCATTTCCTCGAATTCAGAGATATGCTTTCTAAGCTTGTAAACCAGAACATCTTCCCTCTTCACTCCCAGGAACAGCTCACCATCAGATATAGATGCCATCATTCTGGCTTCTTCCAGGACTGCTTTGCTGCTGGGCTTATATGGGATGACCAATATTTCTTTAAACGGTTTCTTTGTTTCCTCCACTTCCCTGCTGCACAGCACCCCCAATACATCCCCCTCCTTTACCCTGAAATCAGGGTGGGGGCGGAACAATTTACCTCTTCTAAAAATAGATATAGTGGTGCAGTCCTCACCTACATAAACATCCCTAAGACGTCTATCTTTGAATTTGGATTCACTGTCGATGCTTATTTCAAAATATCTCCTTTCTTCTTCGCCAATTACGGAAAGAATGTTATCTACAACCCGCCCCCCGTATGGAACGCACGTTATCCCCAACCTTTCGAAGGTACTAACGTGCTCCGGGTCCTCCACTCTGGAAACAACTTCTTTTGCTCCCATATTGACCGCAATTTCTGCCAGAGTGATGTTGGCGAAATCATCGTTGGTAGCAACTATGACCCGGGCATCACTCAGATCCACTGCGGAGAGAACGTTTTCATCCGTCGCATCCCCCTCTACTACCTCAAGTCCTTCTTCCCTCAATTCATCCACTATCTCAGGGTCCTTTTCTACTATCACCGATTTAGGGAGTTTCTTTGCTATCCTTCGGCCAACTTTTCCTCCACCTATTATGACATACACAAGATGCCCCGCATCTACGGAATTAATAAAAGAGTTGGTTACATGGTTACATCCCGAAGTTTTTACTCTGTATGCATACCAAATACTCCGGCCACTGGAGAGAATCTTTTGACAAATACCTTGCCAGAAGCCACAGAGAGAAAAGATGAGGGAAAAAAGACTGCCGAATCGAGAACTGGCTAAAATATCCAGCGCGTTCCTATACTATAGAGTATATCTGAAAAGTCCCGGTAAAAAGGTTCCATTGCCGGTTGGAGAGGTGTCACCCCCCGGGACTTAGACCAATACGGTACTTCTGTAATTGTTAGTACTAGTACTTATTTCTTTAATTATTTAAAATTTTCAGAATAACATGCATCTTAATACAGATAATCATATATGTGTCCTGACCGAATATGTCATCACCATGACAATTTCAGGATTACTTATTTAATATAAATTACTAATGCCTTATATAATTGGAGATAGGTGCACACCACCCCGGGACATTTTTTAAAACCCTCTTTAAAGAAATCGAAAGGTTTATCATTAACTATTCATACTCTCTATGCCGGTTGAAGAGGTGTCCGTATTGAATGGGACAAATTTTAACTGGAGAGGTGGGTCTGTCCTATAACCTCCTCTTCAGACCTCTTTTTTATTATTTGTAAAAATCTATCTACTTTTTTATTTTGGGTTGAAAGTAAAACCAGGGTAGGAAAGCTAAAACAGATATTTATCGATAGCAATTCAATATTAATAGGGGTGCCAAAAATGTTACAGTGGTGACGGCGGGAAGGTTGTCAACCAGTGAAATGGCACCCCAGCCTTAACTATTAATATTTCTTAGTAAATAAGCATTGCGGTGTCATTCACATTATAAATATTATCAGAGCATATTTTAATCTGGAAGAAGAAAATTTTATATTTAGAGACGTAAAGGTGGGAAAAATGAACTTGAGATTGTTAGTGAAAATTACAGCAATAATTGCATTATTTGCTATTTTTACAAATTCAGCAGCTGCTACTAACGTAACCATTGAAAAAGTTGACGTGAGATACGAGAGTTCGAACATTAGCGTTGAGTTCTATTATCAATTGGATACACTACAGCAGATTAAAGGATTCTTTTTCGGTGCCAATTATATAGAGGATGATCTATTGTCCTTGTTTAACGATTCCGTCAATCTCAAGGTGGATAAAGTAGACTTAAACAATGCTGAAATGAGAATGGATGTAATAAAGCTTAATGATACAACATATTTTCCCGGAGTAATGCTAACTGAGCCAGTGGAGAATGTTACTCTATATTTCCCAGGGAACTCCACGGTCAATCTGAACGAGACCTCGCGGATTCCTCAGGCTTTTTACTAACAAACTAAATGAGCAGTAAGAAGAAGAGTCGATCTTTCAATTAGTTAATTAGTTAAATTATACTATTATACTTCTTCACATACTCTGGTGGGACTTCTTTGGTCAAAACAATATAATCGTTGGCCTTAAGGAATTTCAATCCATTTTTTCTGGCGTTTTTCACGTCCACTTCCAGTATCATAGGATTATCAGTTCGGAATTTCGCTACCCTTTCGCTCTTATCTACCGTAGTGGATAGATGAACGAAGGTTTGGTACACCGGCTTTATCCCGATCTCCAGCATCCTGTGTGCCTCTTCCTCACCTGTTCCATAGTATAGTGTATTTTCTTCCGATTCAGGATAATCTTTAAGGGAAACATTCACACTATGTCCGTATCTAGCCCTTATTTTCTCTCCCTGTATCTCGTACCTTTTCTTTTCATCCGAATCCACAATAGCCTTGATAAGCCATTGATTTGCCCATCTATACTTTTTTGACGCGATCCTGGCAAGAGAATCGAAGTCTACCCACCCGTTCTCATCCATTTCCAGCTTTAATTTCTGGGGAAAATGTCTAAGGGCTCCAGAGATAAATCTTCCCAGCTTCTCAACCCTCTCATTGCCCAGGACAGTTTCACCTATAAATCCACAAGTGCATAACTCCCCCCGATAAAAGCCGTGGTCAGGGCACATCCTTATCTCTTCCATCATAAATACCTCCTGTATTGAGTTGAAAACATTTGCGATAATCAAACAAATTTTGTCAAGTGTTATAATAGAGATTTATATGTGCCCGCAAACCTCAAAAGGGGTCAAAAGCTACTGTTATGGGGCTAGAGACTATCAAATTGAAGCTACGAAATATCGGAAGAAAAGTATATATAGAACTTCTAATACAGCGATGTTGATAATTCCGCGAAATTTATGGAGGTGTGTTAAAGTATGCAAAGCTCGCAAGGTACACCTATACTCATATTGAGGGAAGGTACCCAAAGAACAACAGGAAAAGATGCCCAGAGGGTCAACATAATGGCCGCCAGAACGATCGCCGAGTCGGTGAGGTCTACTCTGGGGCCCAGAGGAATGGATAAAATGCTCGTTGACAGTCTGGGGGATGTGGTAATCACCAATGATGGTGTGACCATTCTGAAAGAGATAGATGTAGAACACCCGGCTGCCAAGATGGTTATCGAGGTTGCCAAAACACAAGAAGATGAAGTAGGAGATGGAACTACCACAGCAGTAGTTCTTGCCGGTGAATTGCTTAAGAGAGCAGAAGAATTGCTCGATCAGGATATTCACCCTACCCTTATAGCCAGAGGGTACAGACTTGCTGCCGAGAAGGCTAAAGATGTCATAACTGAGACTGCTATTCCGGTTAGCACCGAAGATGAAGAGGTTCTGAAGAAGATCGCTGCTACCGCTATGACCGGCAAAGGTGCAGAAGTGGCAGTTGAAAAGCTGTCGCAGATAACGGTTGATGCCGTAAAGGTAATTGCAGAAGAGTCCGAAGGAAATATTACTACTGATACAGATTTCATAAAGGTTGAAAAGAGGAGTGGAGCCAGCGTTGAGAACACAGAGCTCATCGATGGTATTGTGATGGATAAAGAGATAGTTAATCCTGCCATGCCCAAGAAAGTGGAGGATGCCAAGATACTCCTGGTTGATTCGGCTCTGGAAGTCAAAGAAACTGAGACAGATGCCAAGATCAGGATCACTGACCCGGATATGCTTCAAAAGTTCGTCGATCAGGAAGAGAAGATGCTCAAGGATATGGTGGACAACATAGTCAAATCCGGAGCCAATGTCGTCCTGTGCCAGAAAGGAATCGACGACCTGGCGCAGTACTATCTAGCCAAGAAGGGCGTAATGGCTATAAGAAGGGTCAAGAAAAGCGATCTGGAGAAGATATCAAAGGCTACTGGAGCCAAAGTTCTTTCAGATATCAGGGGCATAAGCGAAGAAGACCTTGGTAATGCAAGATCAGTCGCAGAGAAGCGAATAGGCGATGAGAAGATGATATTCATCACTGGCTGCGAGAATCCCAAAGCAGTTACCGTCCTGGTAAGAGGTGGGACTGAGCATGTCGTTGATGAGGTTGCCAGAGGTCTTGAAGATGCTATCAGAGTAGTTGCTGTTGCTCTGGAGGACGGTAAGGTCGTCTCCGGCGCAGGTGCTCCTGAAATTGGAGCTTCTCTTAAGCTGTGGGACTATGCACCATCACTCGGTGGTAGAGAGCAGCTTGCTGTAGAGGCATTCGCCAAGTCTCTGGAAATCGTGCCCAAAACTCTGGCAGAGAATGCAGGTATCGATCCTATTAATTCACTGGTAGAGCTGAAAGCAGCTCACGAGAGAGGAGATACCAGCTTTGGGATCGACGTTGCTACTGGAAAGATTACTGATATGTACGAAAAGGGAGTCGTTGAACCCCTACGCATCAAGACCCATGCCATCAGCTCTGCAACAGAAGTAGCAGTTATGCTATTACGCATAGATGACGTTATCGCCTCAAAATCCACCGGCGGAGGTGGAGGAGGCGGAATGCCTGATATGGATGAAATGGGTGGAATGGGTGGAATGGGAGGGATGTACTAATCCTCCCTACTAATTATTTTTTCTAAAGTTATTTTTGTTATTATCATCTGTATCACCACAATATTTCATAAAAGTTATTAAAGTAGTATATTTTACCATTTAAAGTGTCTTCAAATCATTCTTGTTTTCAGGTCGAAATGGCCAGAATACTGGCGATCGTTAGAGTTAACTTGAGAAATGAGAGTTCCAAGACCATTTACTGTTCCAACTTACGATTTTGTGAGGGCTTCGATTTGGCCACTAAAGAATGCCCTTCCTATTGTCAGATCATTGCTGAAGTCAAAAATTACATCACAGGAAAGAAAAAACCAAAAGCAGCTATAAGGGAGATCAAAGAAGAAAAGGGGAAATACATAGCAAATAAAGATAATGATGACCCTACGGAAAACTTTTTTAATTTTTTAAGAATGTACAATTATGACATCGGCGTACATTCTAATTAACACCAAAGCAGGATACGAATACACTGTTTACGAGATCTTAAAGGACATTGGAGGGGTCGTGGAGACGACTATCGTCTATGGGGTTTATGATATAGTGCTAAAAACAGAAACAAGCGGTGACGAACAGCTTAAAGAGATAATTGACCAGATCAGGAAAGTGGATAAAATAAAATCCACCCTAACGCTTATCGGCATATAATCAGCCAGAAAAACCTGTTGTTCAATACCATCTAATGGGTGCTGCCCCAATTTTTGTTCATAAGAGAAGTTTCCATATCCCATATCTAAAATATTATCCCATATCTAAAATATTATCCCATATCTAAAATATATTAATATAATACCATAGCAACTTTAACTGCTGTAGAACAAGTTTTGAAGTGGTGGCTGGTAAAGGGTGTTATGGAGGGGGCGGAATTAATTTGGTGAGGGTTATTGCAATTTTTGCTCCTCCAGCCACCACTATTTATCTATTTAGAGGGTTTACCTATAAAATATTTGGAAATAGGAATGATTACCATTTTGATAACCAAAAAATCTGGTAGTGAGTTTTGACGGAATACGATTTTTATAGTATTTAGTAAAGTCAGTGATATGGAATACGTTCATGAGATAAGTAAGATCGCTCACGCCTTATCCCATCCGGTTAGGGTTAAAATATACAATATGCTGGAAGAAAGAGGAGAGCTGGATATGGGCGAAATCTACTATAGACTAAGCGAGAACTTCGACTTTTCTTCGGGCCAAACCGTTTCCGATCATGTGAGGGCAATGGAGAGAGATACAGTTGTTCAGACCATGCAATCACAAAAGGGGGAAGTCAGGGTCAAGCTAAAGAAGAGGGTCAGGATCGAGTACGAGGACATTGAGTGAAGGGGCTGATGACCCCAATAAGCATATTTTTGGGTAGGGATTTGAATTAAATCTGATCGAGTCATTAGAGAAGGAGAAAAAATATTTTTTGAAAAGAGCTGCAATAATTATTTGAATGGGGCGGCGGAGATTTGAACTCCAGTCTCTGGCGCCCAAGGCCAGGAGGATGACCAGGCTACCCTACCGCCCCTCGTATATCAGATATTCCAGTGTTAAGCTTTTGGAGTATAAAAGTTTGCTGTCAAGAAAATATGGAACATGTTACATTATGTGGCGTCCGCAAGAAGTACTTGCCAAAATTGTCATTAAAAAAAATTTAAAAAACCTGCTTCCTAGCGAAGTCAAAAAGGTGATGTTATGAGAATCGCTCTGATAGGAGGAACTGGTGATATTGGAGCTGGTCTGGCTTTGAGGCTTGCATTGCTCGGCCACGAGATTTTTGTTGGCTCTAGGAAGGAAGAAAAAGCAGTAGAAAAGTGTGAAGAGTACCAGGAGTGCGTATTGGATGTAAAAAGCGATTGTAAATTCATAGGAATGAGTAACAAAGAAGCCGCTAAAGAGGGAGAGATCTCTGTATTCACTATACCCTGGAAATATGTTTTTTCCACCGCAGAAGAGCTTAGAGACGATCTGAAAGATAAAATAGTAGTTTCTCCTATTGTTCCTATGAGGAAGGAGAGTGGTTGCTTTATTTACTGTCCACCCGAGTCAAGCTCGGCAGCGGAAAAAATGGCTTCTGTTCTAAATCGTAGCATAGTAATATCCGCATTTCATACAATCCCTGCAGACAAGTTCTTTGATCTAAATGCAGATTTCCAATGGGATGTTCCCGTATGCGGTGATGATGAGGGGTCCAAACTTGAAGTAATGGATCTGATCGATCAGATCGATGGATTGAGACCTCTGGATGCGGGTCCACTAATCGCATCAAGGCTGGTAGAAAGCCTTACACCCTTGATCGTCAATATCATGGTCCGCAACAAGCTGAAAGACCTAGGAGTCATGTTTAGTTGAAATGAGACCAACATGGTTTAGTATTAAGTCATATTAAAGCCAGCAATCGAAACTCACAATCTTATTTTTTTACTTAGTCTTGGTAATAACTCCCTCCCTTAGTTTTGTAATAACCTACTTACCTACTTATTATTTATGATTCTTTGGCATATTTTTATTATGACGGTCGAAGCCTCATTTATTGGTTCAGTAATCCAGTTCAACCGAAGTTTAACCGTATTCCATTAAACCTCGGATCAGGTTTATTATAGCAATTCGGTAGATATATCGGGGAAAATTAGTCCAGTTTTTTACAAAAACTATATATATTTTCAATATTAACCTCACAAGTGTAGGAGGTGATTGTAAATGGCTAAGTTGCCTATTGCTCCAATCGACAGATTGATAAGAAACGCTGGTGCCGATAGAGTTAGTGAAGAAGCTAGAGAGGCAATGGCCGAAGAGCTTGAAGATTGGGCTCAAGGAGTTGCAAGAAAAGCAATGGAAGTTGCCTGGCATGCCGGCAGAAAGACTATTAAGGCCGAGGACATTAAACTGGCCCTCAAATCATAATTTTTTATTTTTTATATTATTTATCAATTAGATTTAAATAATTTTATATACGCAACATTCCTTTCATTCTGCATGCGCAGTGATGAAGCCAAAGTTGGTGTAGATAAAATCGCTCACAGGAGTCTCCTCAAGGCAACCGGCTTGACAGATGATGATCTCAAGAAACCTTTTATCGGTATTGCTAACGCTTACAACAATATCGTCCCAGGTCACATGACGCTTGACAGGATAACCCGGGCTGTAAGAGAAGGTATTATCTCCGCAGGCGGTGTTCCATTCGAGTTCGGTGTTATAGGCATATGCGACGGCATAGCTATGGGCCACAAAGGTATGAAATACTCTCTTCCCTCTAGAGAGCTTATCGCCGATTCGATCGAAAGCATGGTCGAAGCTCACCGACTTGATGGGCTGGTCGTGGTCGGCTCCTGTGACAAAATTGTCCCCGGAATGTTGATGGCCATACTCAGACTGGACGTTCCAGCTTTGGCTGTTACCGGCGGTCCAATGCTGGCAGAAAAGATAGGTGGAAAAAATGTGACCATAAAAACCGCATTTGAGGCAGCAGGTCAATATAAAGCAGGTAAACTTGATGAAGAAAGGTTCAAACTCTACGAAGACTATTGTGCTGCCTACTGCGGAAGTTGTCAGGGCTTATTTACTGCCAACACAATGCAGATCCTCACAGAGGTTATGGGATTAAGCTTACCATATTGCTCTACTTCCCCCTGTGCTTCTTCAAGAAAGTTGAGAATAGCCAAGAAGAGCGGTGAAAGGGTTATGGAACTGGTAAAATATGATATCAAGCCCAGCGATATCATAACAGAGAATTCCTTCCACAATGCCATAACCACGGATATGATCATAGGGGGTTCGACCAATACAGTGCTGCACTTAACTGCAATTGCCAGGGAAACAGAAGTGAAGCTGGATCTGGATCTGTTCGACCAGATAAGCAAGAAAACACCCCATCTAGTATCTATTGACCCCGCTAGCGATTATACTATATCAGACCTGGATGAAAGCGGAGGAGTCCCCATGGTCCTAAAGAAAGCGCTTGACTACATTCACAATGAAACTACCGTCAGCGGCTTCAAAATCTACGAGATCGCAGAAAAAGCTTTCGCCAGAGGAAAAGAGATTATTAGAGATGCTACACACCCATTGAGCGATCAGGGTGGCATAGCCATCCTCTACGGAAATATAGCAGAAAAAGGATGCGTGATCAAATCTGCGGCAGTAAGTCAGGACATGCAAAAATTCGAAGGGACTGCAAAGGTATTTGATTCGGAACAGGAAGCTATCAACACCATTCTCGACAATGGGATCGAAGAGGGTGACGTGGTAGTGATCAGATACATGGGACCCAAAGGAGGGCCAGGAATGCCCGAGATGCTCCTCCCCACCGCCACCATCTCAGGTATGGGGCTAAAGAATGTCGCCCTCATCACCGACGGAAGATTCAGCGGAGCTACCAGAGGACCATGCGTAGGACACATATCTCCAGAGGCTGCCGAAGGAGGGAACATCGCTATCATAAAAAGCGGAGATACAATAAAGGTAGACATACCAGAGCGAAAGATAGAGCTGGATATAAGCGAAGAAGAGATTTCCAGCAGAAGAAAAACTATGCAAATAAGAAGAGAAACTTTTAAGGGGTATCTAGAGAAGTATGCAAAGCTGGTGAGCTCAGCAGACGAGGGAGCGGTCCTGAGATAAAAAAAGAATAAACTATCTACTTACCAAACAACCGAGAAAACTTTTAAATGTAGAGATGTAAAACAAGTGATAGCCGATTTAAGTGCCTTATTGTTTAATTGGGCCCGTGGCTCAGCCTGGTTAGAGCGCTCGCCTGATAAGCGAGAAGTCGAGGGTTCAAACCCCTCCGGGCCCACTTGTTTTTGGTAATGAATGTAGTATCGTTAAACTTAGGTTTTTAATTCCTGCTTGCTTTTCGTTATTCATCAAGTCCACTTGCCATTTGCTTCTGGTATTTGTCATAGCATTTCTTGCATAATACGAAGAAGGTATTGCAGGTATCCATGCACTGGGAGCATACTCCATGCTTTGTAGTGATCCGGTATCCTTCCTCCTTTAAGTAATCACGATAAGCTTCAATGACCTCGTTGATCGTTTCTTCATCGTATTTGTTGAATACTTCTTCCCAATTCTCCATTTTTCCACCACTCATATTCTAATCTCATCGATTTAAGTATTTTTGAACAAAATCAATGTTCGCATAACCTTTAGAGGAGCGTAAACCTGTTTCAGAGAAATTGTCTGGGCGATGACGAGGGCCGATAAGGTTACTGTTATCCTCCAATTAGTCGGATTTTAGCTGGATTTCACATACCAACATCGATATCTGGCGACTGTGAGTTTGTATTCTCCGTCTCTTCATTCTGGCAGATAACCTCACTACAGTTTACTTTGCTGCAACCCAGCCCTAATTCATTGATTAATGGAGGTTTATCCTGGGATTGATTGCAACAGCAATACCTCTCCAGCTGTTCTTCCTGCACTACGAGTAGGCCGCTGGGTATTACGACAATAACAACCATCAGAACTAAAACCATAATAGCAAATTTGTTATCCATCACTACAGAGATAATGCTGGTATAGCTTATTATTTACGGATTTTATCATAATCATTTCCTTTAGTTACCAATTATTGCTGCCCAAGAAGGTAGGTGATCCTCTTGAATGAGTAGAAATCTCCAGTTTTAGAATACTCCCCAGGGTGTCTTTCTTGAAAGGTTGGGGGGTCGGAACAAGAAAAATGATTTAACCCTGGGGATTGTGAATAAACCTGAAGAACTGGTTAAAAAACTTTCCCTCGAACCTTAGCTTGAACCTCGAACCCTGAAACGAATAAAAAAACGATGGTTGAGGTTTTTTAATTCAAAAATAATTCAAGTCTCGTTGTATTAGTAATATAGCAAAAAAATTGAAGAGGAAAATTGGAGTTTTTCAATTATTTGCTTATCTTATCAATGCTGGTACCAACAGCTGTGCTCTTCTTTTAGAGTTTATTCTAAGTGAGATAAGCTCTTCGAACAATTCCTGCATCTCATAATCAAGTCTTGGATAGCAATCCCTCTCAAAGTCTGCGTTGTACGGGCATAACCCTGAGACACACGGAAAACTGTAGCTGCCTGAATAATCTCTATCACAAGGTTTTAGGTAAACCTGAGCAGTGTTTCTCATCTTTCTTCCCCCATTCAACCGGCTACTTTTAGCTCTCTAGCAAAATTCGGGAATAGTTCTGGATCAGCGATAGATCTTATTCTACTTCCTGAATCGGGCGTAATAGTTATATTTGAGCTCTCCATGGTTAGATGTTTCCATGAGTAAAGAACTGAAGTGCCTGCATTTCTTAACTGCATTAGCACCACAAGAATTCCTTGCGATGTGGTTAGCGTTCCCGCAATACGGGCAATAAATTACTTTTTCACCTTCTGCGTTACTTTCAACTCCAGAAACTCTTCTGCCTATCTTTATCATTGACTTTTTTTGAGTTACGTAGGGCATTGTAAAACCTCTCATCACCAGCTTACATAATAAGTTGCAATTCATCATTAATAAATCAGTTTGATTTTGTGTTAGTTGTTATGATGATGTTAAACACCTCATCGAAGTAAAACATATGTGTCATTATGGAAAGCTATATATACTTAATGTAAAGTAAGGTTTACTAAAAGTGATTTGATATGGAAAAGAACGAATATGGAATGGCAATACTAGGACTCATTCTGGCCATAGCTGGATTTTTTGTGCTGGTCTACGAACCAACATGGATTGAAAGCGCAGGAGTTGGTTCTGCACTCATAGCTGCAGGGATTACGCTGTTATTAATTACCACTGTAAGGATCAGGAGGAAGAAAAAGGGAGAAATAATCGAAGATGAACGGGAGGTAAGTATTGGTTTAAAGGCTGGTTATAGAGCGTTCCAGGTCTCATTTATCCTCCAGGGCCTGCTGCTGGCAATATTTGGTACGACTAAGCTTTCCGCTCCGGTTGAGTCAGTGATAGGCCCTCTTTTCGCAGTAACTGGTTTGACCTATCTGGTTTACACCTACCACTACAAAAAAGAGATGTGATGCCGATATGAGGAGAGCAGATGAGAGAGAAATAGATATAGCCAAAAAGAGTGCCACCAGTGGATTCGCAATGGCATCCGTTCTACTGACTGCGTTCCTCCTTTATGGCTTAATTAGTGGTGATCACAGTTCCCGGTTGCTAATTATTCTGGGAGCGACTCAAGCTGTTTACTGGACTCCAGAATATACTATGGAAAAGTAGCGTGAGAGCATGAAGAACAACTTGAAGGTGTGGAGAGCAACAAAAGATATCACCCAACAGGAACTGGCAAGAGAGGTAGGTGTTACCAGACAGACCATAAACGCCATTGAAAAAGGAAAATACGACCCCAGTCTGGAGCTAGCCTTCAAGCTTGCCAACTACTTTAATTGCAGAATAGAAGATATATTCACCTACGAGAAGTAGCTATATTCACCTACGAGAAGTAGCTATATTCACCTACGAGAATTAGCCCAAAAAAGTTAGCACATGATCCAAGAACAGGTAGGATTCAAACATCTCCTTTTTTCATTCTGGTCCTTTTCTCGAACCGATGGATCTCCTGAACTACATCTCTGATGGACCCGTTTACGAATTCATCAACACTGCTGTAACCCAACTCCGGATGCTTCTCAATGATTTCCTTTATCTGGTCCACAGTTTTCTTTGGTAAGTTGATCGTAACGTATTCTTCTTCATCTCCCATATTGTCATGAATACAGTACTGAACATAAAATTTGTGCCGATGACCTCTTCAAGCAGGGTCAAACCAGTAGACCGGATGGTCTAACCCCATACATCCACTTTCTCCACCGGGTCGAAGGTACCTACCACGTAACAGAATGTTGTAACGCTTCTCAACTCCTTAAGCTCGTCCTCATTGAGGTCCTTCTCCGCTTCCACAAAGAAGATATAGTCTCCCAAACCGGTTTTGGCGGGCCTGGATTCCAGCTTCCTCATGTTTATGCCTCTTTTATCAAAAACCTCCAGGATATTTTTCAGCGAACCGGGTTCATCCTCAGCTCCAAAGAATAGAGAGGTTATCTGCCCTGACTGCCTTTCTGCTCCCCTCTTTCTAATAACATAGAATCTGGTTATATTCTGACCGCCCATATCCTGGATCTTCTTCTTGAGGATATACAGACGGTGGAGCTTGGCAGCATTCTCCGACACTATGGCTGTAGATTCGTTATCCAGCAAAGATATGGCGTCTGAAGTGCTGCTAGTGTATCTTATGTCCGCCTGGGGCATATAATTGTTGATAAAACCCATTGATTGGGCAATAGCTTGAGGATGGGAATACACTGCCTTGATCTCTTTGAGGGGAATATTTCTATTTGCTACCAGGCAGTGATTTATCTCCAGAGAAGTTTCACCAAAGACTTCCACGTCGCTATCGAGAAGAGCGTCCAGGACCGGCAATACGGTACCGTTGACCGAGTTCTCGATGGGGACAAGCCCGTAATCGACACTCCCGTCTTCCACACTTCTTATTATCTCATCGCTGGTGGAAGAGTACCTCAACGGTAATCGAGAGCCAATCAATTTGAGTGCTGCTTCCTCACTAAAGCTTCCTGCTGGCCCCAGAACAGACATCGTTTTGCATATCCCCAGGATCTTATACTCTTCTTCTTTGGTCAATCTCATTACATCTTCAAATATGTTCTGAACATAGATGGAGTTCAAATCGGTCCTGTTGAGAATATCCTTTACCTTTACTCCCTCCACATCCAGGAGCTCTATGGGTTCATTCCTATCCTTTTTGTGCATGGCAATTTTCTTTCCTGCACCCGTCCTCTTTTCGATCAACCTCAATATTAGAGAGTCGATAGCCATTATATATCCCCTGAGAAGGTCCATATCTTCTACATCTTCTGTGGCCTTATAGGCGTCCAGGATCAAAGTACTGTCCTCAAAGTCTTCAAAATTGGGTTTCAACCTATCAAAGACTTTTCTGAACTCCTCTTCACTATAAAACTTTTCTTCAAGCTCCTTAGTCTTCTCCAGAAACTCTTTTCTCACTTCTTGAGCGTTTTGCTGTATCAGATAATACATTTTCATGTCCTGATTTAGTATTCGGGAGGTCAGCTTGTACAGCACGGAAAATATGGGGGATGCGTAGACCAGCTCGTCTCTAGTGAACCTTTCGTCGAGGAAGTTTGCCATCCCCAGAAGAATGAAGTGGGCGATACCCTGGATTTCCGCCATCTTCCTGTCATGTTCATTCTTGGGAAGACGGCTAAGAACTGCTCCAGCCCTCTTGAACTCATCTAAGATGATCTCTCCTTCTTTTTTACCGGTATCTCTGACCACTATTATATTGGATAGACCTATTTCACTTCCAGGACCGAACATGGGATGAATGCTCAAGTAGTCCAGCCCGCTGTCATCCAGAACAGGTATCACTTGCTGTTTAATTGACGCTATATCCACCACCAGAGGATCGGCATTCTTTTGTTTAATGGTTTCCACGGCTTCCTGCACCTTATCCATGGGAACACACAGGAAAACGATATCGTAACCACCGATATCTTCTCTGCTAACCCCACCTTTCTCTGGATCCACATCGTATCCGTCAGTGTTATATCCTCTATTCAGGAAGAAATTGTAGAAAAAGGAGCCCATATTTCCCATTCCGTAGATCAGTATTTTCATTTTTCACCTCTAAGTATCTTAATAGCTTCGTACGCTTGATGAGCCTCGATCTGCCCTTTAGCCACCGCATTGCCTGAGTGGCAGTAAATGAATGGTGAACCCATAAATGCGGCCATGATGCGGGTGAAAGCAAAATCTTCTCCCATCAAAAAGGCCACTACATTATCGTAATTGGCGAGTATATTAACCACGTTCAACACATCCTGCTTGCTTCTCCCCAAACAGGCTATTTTAAATATTTGTCCCCTCCTGTTTTCTACCAGATCCTTCAAGAACTGGTAACTGGGGGTTTCCTCAAAATTGTGATAGGATTCGATAATCTTACCGGGTAAATCGAAGAAACGCTCATCAGAATCGTATTCCACATCGATAAGACCAGCATAACGGCCAGCTCCACAGAACCTGTTAAAAAGCTCTAAACGCTGCTCTTCATCTCCTTCAAAAGCCCCACCTTCCTTTTTTCTCCGTATAGTTATTATCGAAGGCTTCTCAACACGTTGAACTTCTTCCACAGATGGCAGCGATTCAAATAAATCCAATCTCAGCTCCACGATATCGGCAACATCCCTGGTGGCTTCAATATCACCAGTACTCGTTGCTGAAACAACGATCTTCATGTTATTTTTCGATAATAAACTCGTCAACTTCAGTTCCGAAGTGCCGTGCTTTCTCTCCTACCCACACCATTATCTCGTCACCTGGTTTCAGAGAGGATACTGACACATGCTTACCCTGTGAATCCACCAGCTTGATTGTCTCCGCATTCTGTAGGATAGCGGTTCCTTCCTCGCCATCAGCGGTCGCCTTGACAAGGATCAAAGGTCGCTTCTCTATCTTCACTCTTCCCACATTGGACTTCTTTACCAATCCATCATATCCCACAATCTCCACTTCATTTCCAGCTTCCAGCTCGGAGAGATATTTGGTCTTCTCACCGACCTTCAAATACGCGTTAACACTCCCGGCATTAACTCTAAAAGGTCTGGAAGAAACGTATTCACTCTCTTCACTTTCACTCGCCACCAGCAACATAAAGCTGGCTTTATTACCTATGAGCATCCCCTGACCGGGACTCATTATGGATACTGTATCGATACAGACCCTTTCACCCATACTAAGTGGCTTTATCTCCTTTACTTTCCCTTTTTTCAGCTCTATTTGCTCTCCACTCTCCAGGACCAGCTCTGATAGTTTCTTTAATTGTTCTCTAGATGAACTATTGACTGCGATTCCATCGGCCCCTTTTTCCAGGGTGGTTAGGGCAAGTTTTGCTTCATCCTCACTTCCCACCTCTGCGATCAGTTTTGCTCTCTCTTTCATGGCTATAAGGTTCTCCAGAGGGATGATCTTCCAGTCCGAAAAAGTGAGGAAAATATATTCTGCTTTTGAGGAGAGATCTATCACTCTCTCCTGATCCTCCGAGGATGATACGTCAACAAAAAAAGCCTTTTTACCGTCCTTGAACTCTCCTTCAGAATTCGATCTGGCTATTACTTCCATTCTACCCAGCTTTCTTGCCTTCTCGGCGAACTGGTTATTTACAACTGCCCCAGTGAATCCCAGCTCGATGGAATCAGTAAGTTTGGTCTTCTCTTCCTCCCATTTATCTCCCGTGCAAAGCAGCCATATCTCTTTCATAAAGTGCCTCCCTCGCAACTTTGACATTGTCATTGTGTATCACACGACTTAAAGCCTTTACCATTGCTTCCGGGTTATTGTTCTGGAAAATATTTCTACCCACGGCCACACCTGAAGCTCCACAATCCAGAGCTTCACGCACCTGCTCCAGCAATTTCAGATCACTGACCTTCGAACCGCCTGCTATCACTACTGGGACAGAAGACTGCTCCACTACCTCCATGAAATTTTGAGTGTGGCTGGTCTTTATTATGTCCGCACCCATCTCATAGCCCACTCTCACGGCATGCTTGACCGACTCGGTGTTTATCTCAATATTCTCCCCTCTGGGATAAACCATAGCCAGCAGAGGGATCCCGTAGGAATCACACTCTTCAACCACTTCACCTACCTCAGAAAGTTGTGCTCTCTCCGTTCCACTTCCAATATTGACGTGGACGCTCACTGCATCTGCACCCAGTTGAACTGCCTTTTCCACGCTGGTGATTATTCGCTTGTCGTTGGTATCTACTAGAGCTGTCGAGGCGCTCAAGTGAATGATGAGCCCCATGTTGGTTTCCTTCAGGTATTCAGAGTTTTTAACTATCCCCTTATGAACTACCACTGCATCGGCTCCACAATCTACCATTCGCATTATCCGGTCCATATCTTCTAACCCCTTGGCTGGTTTGGTTATCCCATGGTCCATGGGGGCTATCAAAGTCCGCCCGTTTTTCAGTATCCTATTCATCCTCCTCTTTTTTCCGACCATATATATTCCACCTTTTTATTTTTTATATAAATATAAACAGGCCGAGAAGATATAACAGAGAGATAGCAACCACAAACACTCTCAAAAACTTCTCAGCAGCCTATTTAGCAGAAATAGTGCCAGCTAAAGCTAAAAAACAAGAATCGATAACTAAATCCGAGATTTTGTTTACTCGATATTTCCTGACACATTCAGTAAAACGTTCCTATTGATCCTTATTTAAAACTTTCTCTTAAATTTTACATTACAATGGTACAAACTACACTCGATTTGACACACAATGCAATAAAAAACCAAAATAGAATAAAATAAAAAATTGAGGGTTAATGGTTAATGTATGGATAGTAGTCCTGCAGCGCTTGCCGTCAGTATTATAGCTATAACCAGAGACAGAATTATGTAGACTACCTCTTTGCGGCGGATCATTCCGATGAATGCTCCCCACATCCCGACTACTGCTGCCAAACAGCCTATAGCTATTCCTGCCATAGCTAAACCGTCACCATTGCCCAAATAGTCCACATACCAGTGTCCATGAGGCATATCTCTACCCGAGCATCTCTCCCAGATGGTGCTGGCGTCACATCCTACAGCAGTACCTGTTTCACTCTCACAGCCAGCCCACAGGTTTTCAAGGAAGCAGCCTTTCTCAACTATCACGTCATCTGAGGGCGCAACCAGATAGAGAGCTAATCCGACTACAGCAATTACCGTTCCTACAATAATGATCCAATAGGCGGCTTCCCCGTAAATGATACCTGGAATCGGGGGTTTGGGTCTATCTTCTTCCTTCATAATATCACCTTATATAACTCCCATAGCCTGGAAACCCATAAATCCAGTTTGCAACAGCCTTGCACCCGCAAGGAACATCACGGCGATAATGATATACCTGACGAACCCTGCCTTCACTCTGACCATTACCTTCGCTCCTATCAATGTCCCTATGATTAGTCCTAGCATGGACGGCACTGCAAACAACGGAAAGATACCTCCACCCATAATGTACGGCCACACGGCAGCTGTGTCACCAATACCAATCAACACTTTACTGCTGGCAGCAGCCACCTTAAGAGGGGCAAGCATAACCAGATTGAACACTGGGACCATGGCCCAGCCAGCACCTAAACCGAACATCCCTGAGATCAAGCCTACAGCACAGAACAACAAAAGACCTACAGGCGCTTTAGTAACATCGTATTTGATTACCTTACCTAAAGACTCTTCCCAATAGCTCATACCGAGAGCCATTTTTTGTGAAAGACTATCCACTTCCTTGACCTCCGGATACTCCACTCGCGAGCCTGCCAGTAGTATGATCAAACCAATCAATATGACCAGTATACCCAACAAGAACTTTACCAGATAATCTCCAAAGTCACCCATGGTCTTCGCCACATAGGTCGCCAGCATGGCACCAATGATAGCAAATGTAGCATAGGGAACAGCCGCAAAGAAGAGTATCCTAATGTTCGCCAAACCCCTGCGCAAGAATGGGCGAGCAGCTACCAGTGCTCCAGCCATAGCTACAAAAAGTCCAGTCGCCCTGATTATATAGGGATCAATAGTTGTAAAACCCATAAACAGCGGAGTGAATACAACTCCCCCACCAACACCTCCAAGCACAGCAATAATACCTATAACGACAGATATGGCAAGAATGGCACCGAAGAAAATCTCTGGAGATTCCGCAAGCACACCCTGCGCTGCAACTGTACCACTGAGCATCAATAGCAACAACATAGGTATAACTAAGTACTTTCCAATATTTCTTAAACTAGGCTTTAAGTAAACCACAGTTCTCCCTCCCAATTATTTAAAACAATGCCGGAAAAAACGTATATAAGTTTTATGAAATTTTATGAAATATTATCTCAACCTTGATAAAAAATCATTAGATTTTAGGCGATTAGAGTGCTTTAGGTGATAGGGATAAGCATAACTAAGAAACTACACATTACACATTGTTCATTGGTCCACAACCAATTTATCGACACAAAGATACCTAACAATAATCGAGAGAACGATCAAGTTTGAGGGCAGGAAGCGCAGCGGGAACGATTGGATACCCTCATAGTTTATTTGGGATTCAATTCTTGGCTGTTGTGAACCGTGGATTTTCAGCCCATTTGTCGATTGAGGGGTTTTCAATGAGTTCGCGGCCAACTCTTTACCAGAACCCTAATTACAATAAGGCAGGGCATAAGTTTAGCAAGCAAAAGCTTTTATTTCTGAGGTAAAAAGGAGGGCTGTTTTAACTAGCAATAGCAAATACTTATATATTGTTTTTGACCCCGTAATTTGGATAGAACAAACATGAGTAGGAATTAACCAATATTGGTGATGGAAAATGGAAGCCGAAGAGGATAAACACAGTTTTGAGGACCTCCAGAATGTTATGGATTTAGCGACAAGTAGTGTCGTTACCTTAACCCAGACAACAAGGGTTGTTGACGCTCTTAGATCTATGGTTGATCATAATTTCAGGAAGATTCCTGTAGTTGAAGAAGATACAGGAAAATTGCGGGGCTTGATCTCTGCCACAGACATTGTCAGCTTCTTGGGGGGAGGCCCCAAACGCAAGATCGTGAAAGAGAGATTTGGGGGAGACTTAGCGGCAGCAATCAATGCAGGGGTAAAAGAAATAATGGAGACAGATGTTGTTGCAATTGAAGACACTAAGACCTGGCCCGACGCCTTGGAGCTGATGGTAGAGAACGATGTAGGTGGTTGTCCTGTTGTTGATGAGGAAAGAAGAGTAGTGGGAATCATAACCGAAAGAGACATTCTAAAGTTTTTAGCGGCTCACACAGATCTGAGAGGACGTGTCAACTTTTATATGAGCAAAAACGTTTTAACAGCAAACTTTGACGACAGTATCGAAGATATAATGAGAACTATGATCTCCAAAGGCCTCAGGAGAGTCCCAATAATGAATGAAAATGTTTTCGCAGGCCTAATAACAACAAGAGAGATACTAAGATATTTTGCACAAGAATCCAATAATTCATTGATGAAGAAGACAGAGATACTGGAAGAACCCATCAACAACATTCTAAAGAATCCGAATCTCCTGACATATAAGGAAACACTATTTTGTGACCCATCCGACAGAATAGCCAACGTCTCACAAGTCATGCTGGAGAAAAACTATGGAGTAGCATTAGTAGGAGATAAAGAAGAGAAAATAGAAGGTATACTAACTGAAAAAGACATAATGAGATTCCTCCACACAAAAATCTACCTTCCATCTTGGTGGAAAAACAGTAAGAATAGTAAGAACCAAGAATAGTAAGAACCAAGAACACAGTGAAGTGCGGAACAGCTAGAGCCTACAGAATTTGTTATAGCATTTTTAATTAGCTTCTTGGTTTACCAGGATTTACTGCTTTTAGTTGGTCTAGTTTGACAGAAAGGGTAGTCAGGCTGACAACCCGTTAGTTTGTTTTTTTGAGTATAAGCGTGTCTTACAAAAAAGGAAAATAAAAAAGAGATTATCTAAAGGTATATTCCATCTCTTCCTTGCCGCTGTATTTCGCGTGGGTTAAAGCGATGGTCCTGTACGCTAGATGCGCGAACTTGGAGTATGGTGCATAGACCAACAGTGCGAATACGAACACCAGGTGCACCAGATACATCCAGTAGGCTGAGACCATCTCGGCGAATCTCATCCCTTCCAGTAGGATTCCGGTGAAGGTCACTATCCACAGGGTACCCAAGAAGAACCAGTCGAAATATCCTCCAATTCCTACATCGTCCTTTTTGGCCACTCTCTCCACAATGGCCCACGTTGCTCCTACAAAGAGCAGAATGAAACCAAAGTTACCGATGATCTTTACCGGGTCTGTAAGCGGTAATCCCAGTTCTCTACCCATTAGCAGGTAGACGAATGCGATTCCAGTAGAAATACCTACAATAATAAAACCGTAGAAGATCCCCAGATGTGCGTAGAACCTGTTCTTGTTTTCTTCACAATCCCCGAATCGGTTGTGCTTCAGGATTTCGATAACAGAAGAGATAAGAGCGGGTATGAATGAAGCTCTTGTTTGTGTGCCCAGATCAACGAGCCCACTATCTTCAGAGCCTTCGATCTTCGACTCTTGTTCTTCCAAAGCCATCCAGAACCGGTATAAACCTATTAGAATGGTGATCGCCACGAAAGCTCCCACTGCAAAGCCAGCGTACTCCACATGCGTGTGATGAATCAGCCCAGAAAAGTGTACCTCTCCTTCAGGTATATTGAACTCGAAAATTGAGAAGTACAATGCGATCAGCAGTATGGGTACAGCAAATACTGCCCAGACATACCTTGGGGAGGTAAAAGCCTGGGCTACAAAACTGGGAAAAGAAAATTTGGAGATCTGGAGGTTTCTCAATGCTCCCATGACCTCTCCAGGCCTTGCACCCCTTGGGCAGTAGGTTGAGCAATCATTACATTGATAGCACAGCCATGCATCCCTGTCGTTCAATAGCCTATCCTTAAGTCCCCATTGAGACCACATCATTTCCTTTCTGGGAAATGGATTTTCATCTGGCGAGAGTGGACAGACCACTGAGCATGTTGCACACTGGAAGCATTTCTTCAGAGTGCCCCCACCTGCTCTCATTATCTCCCTTACAAACTTGGGGTTAGCCTCGACGTATCCGGTTTCTGTTTCAGTTTCAGCCATAATCCTCCCTCCTTAAAACCCTTTATAAGGATTGGGTTCAAGTTCTGATATATCCTCGTAGAACTGGTCCATTATCTGAGGGATCTGGTTATAGTCAGTTATTTCGACCTGATGTACTTGAACTCTTTCAGCTTCAAGCATCAGTCTGTCCAAAGTTTCCTGTACCTTCTCCATCCTCTCATTGGCCAGCTCACTGCCTCTCACAAAGTGGCACTGATAGTTCTCTCCGTATTTGCATCCCAGCATTAGTATTCCGTCTATTCCCTTGGAAAGCGTATCGGCTATGAACACCGTATTAACAGCGCCCAAACACCTCACCGGTATCACTCTGATGTACGAGTTGTACTTGAGCCTATTCATTGCTGCCATATCCAGTGCAGGCAGGCTATCGTTTTCGCAGACGAAAGCGATCATTCTGGGCTTTTCCTCTGTTTCATCAGGAACGCTAACTGCCTTGAGCTGTCCTGACACCATATCCACTGAATACGAATTGAAAGAGATGATCCTCTCCGGACAGGCTCCAAAGCAGGTACCACATCTACGGCATCTGTTGTAATTGTATATGGGGGTTCCTTCCTCGTCCTCGTTAATAGCACCAAAGGGACATTCTTCTGTACACCTCTTACACTGGGTACATCTCTGCAGAAATACTTGAGGATAATCCATATCTCCTGACCTGGGGAACGTGGTTGCTCCCTGTGATACCAGCTCAATGCTCTGAACAGCCTTCAAAGCTGCCCCTGCCGCATCGTCCATGCTTTCTTTCAGGTTCATGGGCTGTCTAACACATCCTGCAGTATAGATCCCCGTTCTTCTGGTTTCATAGGGGAAGCATATGAAATTGGAATCCGGAAAACCGTACTTCAGCGTCGGAAGATCAGGTCCCTGTCTGTAACCCAGATGGAGAATGTTCTCGTATTCTTTCCCTTCCTTTTCAAGTTCATCTCGCTCTTCTCTTGTCTCAGGAACTTCCGCCATGGAAGATACCATTCCAGTGGCAAGAACGACCTTATCCACATTCAATTTGATGTTCTCACCGAGAAGTGTGTCTTCGGCTTCAACGGTCAATCCTCCGTCTCCTGTATTCACTCCTGTGACGTTTCCTTTGGTGAGGAAAATTCCTTCGTCGTCCTGAGCAGCTTTATAGAAGTCCTCGTATAATCCTGGAGTTCTCATGTCCTTATAGATGATGTAAACCTTAGCATCAGGATTGCTCTCTCTGACGTACTTTGCCTGTTTGAGAGATACGGCGCAGCACACGGAAGAACAATAAGGCAGGTAGTTCTCATCTCTCTGACCTGCACACTGAATGAATGCTACGCTGTCCGCACTAACTCCACCATTGGACATCTGCTCTTCCATTTCTACATTGGTCATAACATTGGGGTCTTTTCCATAACCCAGGTACTCTAATTTGGTTGCATCATAACGATGCCAACCTGTAGCCAGCACGATTGCTCCAGCCTTGAATTCGACTTCGCTTCCACCATGATTTATCTTTACATCGAACTGGCCGGGTTGACCAGTAATACCCTCTATTTCTGTGGATGTATAAACATCGATGTTGGGGTTCTCGTTGACCTCGTTGATCATTTCTCCTATGTTGAAATCCTCGATCTGCTGGAACGGAGCTTTTTGAGGGGTTACTTTGGAGTATTTGGCTGTCCACCCACCAAGAGAATCTGCCTTTTCCAAGAGATGGACCTTGCTACCTACATTTGCTGCTTCCAGTGCTGCCGTAAGTCCGGAGATACCTCCACCAACTACTAGAACGCTTTTATCGATTTCGTCTTCGATATAGGGAACCGGAAGTTTCATTCTCTTGGCTCTGGCAATTCCCATTCTAACATAGTCTTCTGCCAGCTCCTGAGCATGTTCATCCATCTCGTGGCTCCAGGCCACTCCTTCTCTGAGATTTATTCTATCAACAGCTGTTCCGCCAAAGTCAAAAACATCCCATTTTACTCTGGAGGAGCATGCAGCTATGGCAACTGAGTTAACTCCTTCCTGCTGGATATCGTTATTTATAAGGTCAACACCTTCCTTACCACACAGGTTAGGGTGAGTTTTTACTACCGGTACTTTTTCTTCTTCAGCAACTTCCTTCAGCTTCTCGATGTCAATAGTATCAATATCACAACCGGTACAAATATACAGGCCGACCACAGTTTCTTCCTTCTTTTCTTCTTTCTTTTCTTCTTGTTGCCCTTCTTGTTGTTCCTCTTCTGCCATACACTTCACCTCCTCAACACCTGAATTGCTTTAAGTGCGGATCCTGTGGCATCTTCGTTACACTTAGAAACGTCAGCGGGGTTGGTTGCCACACCTACACCGTATATGCCTTCCTTATCTGTTATAAACCCGTATTCGTCGTAATCCACTTTGAGACCGGGTATCTTGAGTTCAGACGTGTTCGGCTGCATTCCAGTGGCAAGAACGACCATATCTGCTTTTTGGGTTATTTTCTCGCTTTTGAGCGCATTCTCTGCTGTCACTTCCAGCTTACCGGCAGCGTCTTCTTCAACTTTAGCCACTTTCCCTTTGATGAAGTGAATGTTCTCATCCTGGTCTGCATTGCGGAAGACATCTTCATTCCTTCCGGGAGACCTTATATCAATATAGAATATATACACATTAGCTTCGGGATTCTGCTCTCTGAGGACCATGGCCTGCTTTATTGAAGCTAAACAGCAAACCGATGAGCAATAGGGCAGATGGTTCTCATCTCTGCTCCCTGCACACTGGACGAATACCACATCTTTCACCGGCTTTCCATCAGGTCTCACAATTTTGCCCTCTGTAGGACCACTTGGAGCTGCAAGTCGTTCGAACATAACATTGGTTATCACGTTCTCATATTTTCCATAACCTAAGTTGTCTATTTTGGTGGCATCGTAAGGTTTCCAACCCGTGGCCACTATAATAGAGCCCACCTTGAGATTAAAGTTCTGGGGCTCCATATCGAGCTCTATAGCATCATATGGGCACACGTCCGCACATTCTCTGCATCCATCGCTCTTTTTGCACGTATAGGGATCGATGACATATCTCATGGGAAAAGCCATGGGGTGTGGAAGGTATATCGCTTTGGTATTATCCATTCCATAATTAAAATCATTAGTTCTCTCAACTGGACAGGCTTCTACACACTTATTACACCCTGTACAATTTTCATTAACGTATCTGGGGCTTATATTAATGCTTACATCGAAATTCCCTGCACTTCCAGATACATTAGATATCTCAGCGTTGGTAAAATATCTGAATCTGGGGTTGGATTTTATTCTCTTAAAAAATATCTCTAGACCGCAATAGGGGGGGCATATCTTGGGGAAATACTTGTACAACTGGGCGACTCTACCACCCAGATAAGGGTTCTTCTCCACAAGATAAACGTCGTACCCTGCTTCAGCGGTCTCAATAGCAGCGGTAATACCAGAAATACCGCCACCTATAACAAGGACACTACTATGTTTTTCTTCACTCATATAACTCCTCCTTCAAAGTTGTCAGAGTTAAAACCAAAATAATTCAAATACCTATATGGGAAAATAAAAATTAAATAAAAAAATTTGGTTTTAATCATTCGATCGGCCTATCGCCTAATCCACTATCTGTACGAATGGTCTTTCGACGACTTCCCATTCTCCGGCCTTGGGATCGTATCTCAGGTTGGTGAACTTTCTATCCTCAAGGTCGGGGAAGTCAGACTTGTAGTAGTAACCTGGGTACCTGGTCTCCTTCTTGGCTAGAAGGGTTCTTGTGTGTGCTTCAGCGAACCACATTCTGTGGACGTTCTCCCAGGCTCTCTGCAGCTCGTGCAAATCCTCGGCAGCCAGTTTCTCTGCATCTTCTTTGAGCATGGTGAGTTTTTCCAAGCCGGTCTCCAGCATGGGGTTGTTCGTGGTGTAAGCGGTTGCCCAACCACCAGCATACTCGTCCATGATCTTCTGCAATCTGAACATGAACATATGCGGTCTGATGTAGTTGGGATTGATGTGCGAGTCGGTTGTCTGGCCCTTATGCTCTTCAAAGACCTTGAAGGGCTTGAAGACCTCATCCCTATACTTCAACATCATGTCTTCACTTATCTCGGGCTTGTAGTCCTTGCACTGCTCGGTTACGAATCTGCATGCCGCTTTGGCAGCAATCCTACCCTCAGTGAACGAACCACTGGAGAACTTGTGGCTGCTTGCTCCAGGCCCATCACCACAGCTGAAGCAACCCATCAAGGTTGTCATCCTGTTGTACTGGGCAGGGAAATTATCCTTGTAGTCATCAGGCATTGTATCTGATGGACCACAGCACCACAATCCAGCCGAACCAGAGTGTGAACCAATGAACACAGGCTCTGAAGGCAGAATCTCCGAAGGCACTTTTTCAGGCTCGACATTCTCTGCAGCCCAAAGCACTGCCTGTGAGATTGTCATGTCCAGGAAGTCTTCCCAGGCCTCGGCCTCAAGCTCCTTGAGCTTCTTCTTCCTCTCCTTCTCGTCAGGAACTTCCTCTGCCAGTGCTGCAATAGCTTCTGGGGTCCTCATGTATATGGGGCCCTTACCATCATAGATGTCCAGCATCATGGCATGGTTTCTAAGGCAGGTCGGCAACGGCTTAGCTGAACCATATGGCTCGTATTTCGCCATATCAGGCTTTCTCTCAACCATATACTCCCCGCCGAAGGCGTTTGTGGCTTTGGACTTGAACAGCAAGAACCATGCACCTACCGGCCCATAACCGTCCTTATATCTGGCCGGAATGAACCTAACATCCATCTGGGTCAGCTCAGCACCCAACTGCATGGGGAGAGCATAGGTTGAACCTGCGTTCCAGGGAGCATACCAGCTTCTACCCAGTCCTTCACCCTGTGACCTGGGCCTGAACACGTGGACAGCTCCACCCATAGCACAGATAACTGATTTAGCTCTGAACACGTAGAATTTGTCCTCTCTCACGCTGAAACCTAGAGCCCCAGCAACCCTGTTGGCATCGTTGGGGTCGGGTATCAAGTGAGTTACACAAATTCTCTCGTAGATGTTATCCATACCGAGGGCGTTCTTGGCAGCTTCAGCCACAATAACCTTGTAGCTCTCACCGTTGATCATTATCTGCCAGGGACCTTCCCTCACATACTTTCCTTCATCATTTTTCCACATGGGCAGTCCCCATTCTTCGAATAGGTGTACTGTTCCGTCAACGTGTCTGGCAACATCATATACCAGATCGTCTCTCAAAATACCCATCAGATCTGTTCTGGCGTAATTAACGAATTCTTCAGGAGTAGCTTGATGATAGGAGCCTCTCCCACTCATACCCAGATAGGTGTTAATAGCGGAAAGACCCATAGCAATAGCTCCAGACCTCTCAACAGCTGCTTTATCAACCATAGTCACTTTAAGTCCGAGTGGCTTAGCCCAGTAGGCAGCCTCAACTGCACAACCGCAACCGGACATACCACCGCCGAGTATCAAAACGTCGGTATCGATTTCTTTAATTTCAGGCTCGTATGATGCCATATTTCACACCTCCAATTATAAGGTCGGAAGCTTATCAACTTCCAGCTTATCCGGCTCCGCAAAAAGAAGCTCGCTGGTAATATCATCAGCATTGGCTTCAGGATAGCCTTCAAACACGTTTATTGAGCCTTCCGGTGTTGTCCTTATGGGGAACTTAAACCTCTTAACATTTCCATTTCTGAACTTTACTGTCCACATGATAGCATCCGTACCCCTCATGGGGATAACGTTTGCACCAAGCGGAGTGAAATCCTTGTAACCACTCACTTCAATTGCATCCTGAGGACAGGTCTTCACACAATTGTAGCACTCCCAGCACATGTCTGGTTCCTGGTTGTACGCTCTCTCCGGAGTGCCAGTGACCGAGCCATCCTTGTCCAATACCATAAGGTCATTGGGGCAGATATACTGGCAGGCGGTCCTGTCCAGAGCCTTACAACCGTCACATTTTTCTACATTCACATAACTTGGCATTTTTTCACCTCCAAACCAATTTCAAACTCTAATTTACAAAGGTCTCCTCCCTTTCTGCTTCTCTTCCAATTTAACTAAGCATTACCCAACCATACAAGTAAATTTAAAAAAATTTCTATTTTTATCATTGGAAACTCTCATTCACTGTCAAATCTCAGGTGGTGGTATGTATTCGCTTTCTTGTTCGGCCAGTTCTTTGATCTCGTCGAGTCTGCTTATTACGGCATCCAGTACTTCGGGTCCTGCACTTGCTTTTTTGGATACTTCTTCGAAGATGGTCCTTTTCATTGCGACTGGAATGTCTTCCAGAAATCCTCTGGAGTCTATTCTTGCTGTGGGGAATTCGTTGAGTACTTGTTTTGCCTTGTCGTCGGGGAACTCCATGATGATGGCGTTGACCTCTCCACCGAACATTGAGGTCACTTCTTTTTCTACTGCAGTCCCTCTAATCTTATTCATCCTATCCTCATCAAGCAACAGAGCCATATAATATGCCATTTAGATCACCTCACCTTCACCTTTTCTCCGAGACGTTCATTTGTTCCAGGTCGAATTCGCCTTCAGTGTTCTTGTACTCCAGGTACTTGTTGTTGACGAACGGATACTTGAACACTTTCCACCACTTCACTACGGCTTTGTAGACTTCCGGTCTCATGATCACTTTGGGTGGGAAAACCCCTTCTGCGACCATACCTCTGATGAAGCTGCCACTGAACTTCTGCTTCTCGTCCGTATGACCACAATTCTGCTTGTAGGCGATCTCACCGCAGACAGGGCAATACCAGAACTCCTGCATGTTCTGAGGTCTCATCTTCAACCCAGCATAGACCTCGTAAGGTGGAGCCTCAAAACCAAAGCTGGGGATTCCCTCATCCCACAACTTCTGGGTGGCATACTCATCGTAGAAATCACCTACAGCTGCGTGGTCTCTACCCCACATGTGCCAGCTGCAACCCATATTCTGCCTGATAATCCCATGCAACAGGGATTCTATAGGGTTACCATACCTCATGTCCCACAGAGTGAAAGAAACCATGTGCCTATCCGGCTTAATGTAATTACCTTCATTTGTGGCTCCGTGAGCCTCAATAATAGCCTCATCAGGGTAGTCTCCGAGTCTCTTGGCACCCATGATGGCGTTAACCAGTATTCCGTTACAGGGTTCAGTATCACCCATGTAAGCAGCGTTCTTCATCAAGAACTCATGACCTACATGGGGAACATTCCTCGTCTGATGAGCGATCGCAGTCCTCCAACCCTTCTTGTGGAACTCCTTCCTGCATTCAGCAGGTGGGTACCAGTACTTGTTGAAGGGGTCCCTGAATTTGGGTGGGTTCACAATAGTATATTTTCCTGAAAGAACATTGGGTTCCATATGCTTATAGATCATATAACCCGGATGCTTCTCATTGAACTCCTCCTGAACAACTTCAGGGTTATCCTTGGGAGTCCCGAAGGTCCTGGTGGCAACGTCATCAGTGTTCATCTTCCACTTCTCTTCGATATCAAGAATAGCGAAAGGCTGACCCTTAAGCTTCAGCAGAAGTCTGTCACCCTCACTAACATCAAGGGAATTCAGATCCTCATCACTAATATCAAAAACCAGTGGATACGGGAATATGCAGTCGTTCTCCAGTCTCCTTTCCTTCAAAACTCCCTCAACATCATTCTGAGTCATAGAGCCATCAACAGGACTGAAAAACCCATAGCACGTAGACACGATCTCTCTATAAACGTTCCTAATAGGCGCTCCATTCCGAGTCGTCGGCTTAATATCAAAAGACGGACAGCCATCAGCCCACTTCTCGCCAACCTCTCGCTTCTTCACTACTCTATCAACCAGCCTTCCCCCATTGGGTTCAGGCATCCTTATTTTCATACTCATTTTTTGGCCTCCTATAAACTACCAATCGCTAATACGGTTACTCCTCCCAAATGGCAATGGTAGGCTAAGGTCACCTCTATAAAAGCATTTCGAAATTAATTTTTTTGGATGATTAACCATAAAAATAGTTTGTTTTATAAGTATAAG
>JAWODI010000053.1:0-41515 GCA_046483365.1 Archaeoglobaceae archaeon
ATTGCCGGTATCATGGATGAAGCCTCTTGAGAGTAGATCAAACCCAGATTATACTCCAGTGTATTGCCTACATCTTCCTCATCAATGAAGAAACCCTCTTTACACCAGGGGACCTGCTCCAGCTCATATCTTTTGGAAAGCTCTTCCACAACTTCTCTTAGCCCGAGTTTCAGGGTGTTGACCCTGATACTTTTTCTCAGAGGTTTTTTCAAGTACTCCATGAACTGGAGTGAGGGGTCAATCTGTTCCAGCCTTGCCCTCAATTGAGGATTTAATGCGAGCATATTCACCTCTTTGAATTCCCATCAACAATCCAGTTCCTATAAAGGTTACCACTCCGCTGGTATAAAACACGAAATTAATGTTTATGATATCCATTATCCATCCAGAGAGCAGCGGACCCACTATCATTCCCAGGCTCATGGCAGAATTGAATAGCCCCATCAGAGAACCGTGACCGTATTTCCTGCCCTCGACGGCGATTATGGCCATTGCGGCGGGTATGGATAAGGCACCACCCAGCCCCATCAATGAGGCAAGGGCCAGAAGGGTGAAGAAGTCGTAGGCCAATGGAATAGCCACAAGACTTACGGCACTGAGCAGCAGACCCGATGAGATCAACAGCATTTTACTGGCCCTATCCGCCAGCTTCCCAAAAGGTCGTTGCAGTGCAGCGTTGAGCAGAACATTCATACTGATAACTACTCCTATTTGGGTTGCGCTGAGGTACATGTCGGTTGCTAGTATGGGGAGGAAGGACATGATGCCGCCTCTCCCCAGCGCATACAAGAACCTGAAAAGGAACATACTCCCTATCAGCCTATTTTGAGTTATTACATTCCATTTGAATGGAACACTGTTCTCTAACTGTATCCGCTTATCCGGGAGGAACAATAAGCACATGAAGAAAGCGAATGCGGTCAGGATGGCCATGGAGTAGAACACGGTGTTAAATCCCAGAGTGTCTTTGATTACTCCCCCTATCAATGGTCCAAAACCTACACCCAAGAAGAGAGATATGGTGAAAGTCCCCATGTGCTCTCCCTCTCTCCCTTCGGGTGATATCTCGCTTATATAAGCCAGCGCTACGGGTATGACCATAGCAGAAGCGAAACCGTGAACGAACCTCACAGCGGTAAGGGTGTAAACATCATAAGCCAGAATATAGGCAATAGATAATATGGAATAAATGAACAGTCCCACCAGGATGAACAATTTCCTTCCGACCCTATCAGACATCTTGCCTACATAGGGCATGAACACCAGCCTTGATAAAGAAAAGCCGGAGAAGATCATTCCCAGCCATATACCGGTAGCTCCCATGTTCTGGGCATAAATAGGCATGAGCGGTACAACTATACCCATGCCCAGCATTGCGGAGAATACGGAAATGAACAAAACATTGAAGATTCGCTGGTTCACCACCAGTAAAAATAGCAAGGGATATTTAAATCTAAGAGTCAGAACGATTACGATTACGAAAGAATTAAAGTCAATGTTGTAATGGAGTGGAATATACTCGTTCCCTAAGGAGATATAATCGTTCGCTAAGGAGGTGGAGTAGGTTGAAAAGAATCATACCGATATTGACCATCCTTTTTGCGTCAATGTTGTTGTCCGGTTGTGCAGAGAATGGAGACAATGCTAATGGAGAAAAAAATGGAAATGGGGCTAATGTAACCATAAAATTCGGGGTATTGCCCATCGAAGACACTTTTCCTATATACGTTGCCAAGGAAGAAGGCCTGTTCGCCAAGCAAGGGGTAGATGTGGAAGTTAACAAGTTCCAGAGCGCTATGGAAAGAGATAGTGCTTTAACAGCCGATGAGGTGGATGGTGTGGTCACCGACCCTCTGGCAGTTATTTTGCACCGTAATTCCGGATATGATTTCAAGATAGTCTCTATAGGTCTGGGTATGAAACCTGAAGGAGGAGTTTTCGCCATTCTGGCCAACGCCCAGTCAAATATAACTTCTGTTGAAGACCTTGAAGGAAAGAAGGTGGGTATTTCATCCAATACGATAATAGAGTATGTGACGGATAGAATGCTTGCCAAAGAGAATGTTGAGGTGAAGAAGGAAGGGATAAAGAGCATTCCACTAAGGTTGCAAATGCTGACCAATAACAATATAGATGCTGCAACTCTCCCCGAACCTCTGGCAAGTCTGGCAGCACACCAGGGAGCCAACCTGATAATATCTGATGCGGATATGAACGACAGCATTAGCCAGACAGTCATAGTATTCGATCAGGAGTTCATCGATGAGAATCCGGGGGCGGTGGAAAATTTCTTGCAGGCTTATGGAGAAGCGGTTGAAAAGGTAAACTCCAACCCTGACAAGTACAGGGAGCTGTTCATAGAAAAAGCCAGGGTCCCCGACCCCCTCACCGAGACATACAGGATACCTCATTATCCTCAACCTCAGACATACCCCAAAGAGTTCTATCAGGAAGTAAATGAATGGGCGGAAAAAGAAGGATTGATCAAGAAAGGAATACCGTACGGCGAAGCAGTGTATGATCGAGGCACATAACATCAGCAAGACATACGAGAACGGAGTAGAGGCTCTAAGCAATATCAGCTTTAAAGTTGAAGAAGGGGAAAGCTGCTCCATCATTGGGCCTTCCGGATGTGGCAAATCCACCCTTCTTTTCATTTTCTCCGGACTTCTGGACCCCACTGGTGGGGAGGCGGTGGTCAATGGAAGGAAGATGACTTCACATAGCAACATAAGAGATATAGCTCTGGTATTGCAGGATTACGGACTTTTTCCGTGGAAAACAGTTCATCAGAACATCTCCATTGGTCTGGAGATAAGGGGGGTCGATGAACAGGAGAGCAAGCGGAGGATCAGCAATCTCTTAAACGAACTGGGGCTGGCTGGTTTTGAGAATTATTTCCCCAAAAAGCTTTCCGGTGGTATGAGACAGAGAGTAGCCTTTGCAAGAGCTTTAGCTCTTGATCCCCAGATCCTGCTTATGGACGAGCCGCTCTCATCTCTGGATGCCCTCTCCAGAGAGAAACTGCAGAACTTTCTGCTGGACTTATGGGTTAAAAATAATATAACCATGCTGCTGGTGACCCATAGCATTGAAGAAGCCGTCTTTCTGGGAAAGAAGATAGTGGTGCTTTCAAATCGACCTGGAGAAGTGGTGAGCATAATAGATAACCCGGATGCCGGAATTGTGGAATACAGAAACAAAAAGGAGTACTTTGAAAAATGCAGGGAAGTGAGGCGAAGCGTTGGAGCTATTTAGCTGCCGTAGCCATAATCGTCTTCTTTTGGTATCTTCTATCGTTTGCGGTAGATTCTCCTGCCCTACCAGCACCGCCTGAAGTCCTGATAGCCCTGATCTCTCAGTTCTTTGAAGAATCACTCATGGAGCATTTTCTGGTCAGCGCCTACAGAGTCATTTACGCCATAGCTCTTGCCTTTTCCTTAGCCGTCCCCATAGGCCTATTAAGTCACGAACGGAGTATAGACAAGATGGTAGCTCCCTTTCTCTATTTGTTGTACCCTATCCCCCACATAGTCCTGCTCCCCCTGATAATCATCCTCTTCGGGATCGGAGATGCCTCCAAGATAGTTCTGATTGCACTGATAATCTTCTTCCAGATACTGGTCACTACCAGGGACGCCTCCAAAAACGTCAGTGAATACTACGTTTACTCTCTTCTGTCACTGGGAGCAGGCAATAAGGACGTATATAAACACGTCATCTTTCCCGCCAGCCTGCCCAAGATACTGACAGCTTTGAGGATCAGTATTGGAACATCCATCGCTATCCTTTTCTTTGCCGAATCTTTTGCCACTACCCGAGGACTGGGCTACATAATAATGGATGCCTGGAGCAGAGCGGACTACCCCGGATTGTATGCAGGTATAGTCTCTATGGCCGTACTGGGTTTTATACTATACATTATTCTGGAAGCAATAGAGAAAAGAGTTTGCAGGTGGGTATGAGGATCTGTCATTTTTCCAGCGATCCTCTATAAATTTTTCTTTATAAATCCTCTAAATGCTTATCGATTAAAAACTAAAATTTAGCTTTTAAGACCTACCATTTCAAAATAAGTGGATGGGGCTTTCGATTTTCATCCTCATTAGAACTTTTTCATCACGTTTTAAATAGATAATCATCATCATAGTATATAGTGGTTATAATGATAGGAGGAGTTTATCACCGAAAAGCACACAGTGACGAAATCGCTGAGTACCACAAGATCATAAACGAAATAATTATGGAGAAATACCCAGAATCTTTCAATAGAAAGGTTATAGAGTACTATTACGAACCCTGGTAAACTATTATTCTTTTTTTATCGATCATTTTGATTTAGACCAGATCTATTGCTTTGAACTGTTTGTTGGTAGTGTCAAAGATACCTGCTGTGGGATATTCATCTTCTGTAAAGGATCTATGGCAGGAACCAGGATTGAGAAGAAGACTATTGCCATATTTAGACTTCTCGAATTTATGTGAGTGTCCATAAAAGACGACATCGTAATCCCCGCTTTTAGCCAGGGCGCGAGGAAGTTCTGAGAACTCTCCGTGGAACAGCGCCATGTTCAGATTGTCGACCTCCATTATCCCAAAATCACCTTTGATCTCCCCACCGATCTGGTTGAAGATCTTGATCAGGCCTTCTTTATATCCATCATTGTTGCCGAAAACTCCCACCACCTTGAGTCCCTCAAAAAGCTTGAGTGTCGGAGGAGAGACATAATCACCCAGATGGACTACCAGATCCACTTTATTCTCCTTGAATTTGGCGATAACCTTTTCAGTGTTCTCTATATCGTCATGAGTATCTGAAACAACTCCGATCATCATACTTATCCTCCCAAAAACCTGGATTAAAAAAATTTTCTTTGAAGTCTTTGAACATTATCCATAAAGACTATTCATTAAGGTGAAAAACTTAATTTCCATAGTTTACATCCTCAGGAAACCTGAGCATTTGCTGGAAATCAGGAAAAAAGATCGCATTTGCAAGGCACTCTGGCAGGAAGACCGTTAAAGCAGAAGACGTCAAGCTTGCCCTTAAATAATAATTCTTTTACTAATTCTATTTATTTTTTATTTTAATGTAAGGATCTCAGCTTGGTCCTCGCATGCTTGGAAATGACCAGGTATTTGATGGGGATAACTACTTTTTTAAGTTTGGACAATAATGTAATTAAAAGGAGGCCATAGATGAATACCAGGATTCTATTTAGTGTGATTATCGTGATATACCTGACTGTTTTATTCACAACTTCAGCTTCAGCTTCAGCTTCAGATATCTTTGTTCCGGAGAATTATACAACTATACAGCAGGCTGTTGACAATGCTGACCCAGGAGATACTGTTATTGTAGAGGATGGTACTTATAACGAGAATGTTGAAGTGAACAAGAGATTAACCGTTAAATCCAGGAACGGGACTGAGAACTGTGTTATAAGAGCAGAGAACTCGGACATCCATGTTTTCCGGATCACTGCAGATCATGTGAACATAACGGGTTTTAGTGCAACGGGTACTACCCGATTTGAAAAAGCTGGAATATATTTGGAAGCACGTAACTGTAATATCTCCAATAATAACGTCTATGATAACAAGGTGGGCATCTTCCTGTCAAATGCAAGCATTAACAATATAAATAAAAATACAGTATCACAGAGCGCGTTTGCGACTCTGATAAGGTATTCCAACAGCAATATTTTTGCCAACAACACCTTCTCCGACAGTCAATACGGGGTTACTATACGTTACTCACAGAACAACATTCTATTCCACAATCAGGTGTTGGGTAACAACTACGGGATCTATATATCGTTCTCAAAAGTTAATACCGTATACCTCAACGACTTTGTGAACAACAACAAGATTATCCTCTCCAGATCCACTAATTCATGGAACACTACTGAGTCAATACCTTACAACTACCAGAATAAAAGTTTAGAAGGCTATATGGGCAACTACTGGCATGATTACGAAGGAACCGATGAAAACGGAGACGGAATTGGAGATGTACCCCATGGAAAGGTCGGGAGCACCAACGTATTGATGGAGCCCTTTGAGAACTACAGTGTAAAGAGTGATTTGCCCACCAGGATACCCACACCCATACCCACAACAAGTGGCATACAGATACCCGGATTTGAAGCAATGATCGCTGCATGCGGATTATTGCTCGCAACGCTCACCATATATCTACGGAAGGAACGGAAGGAATAAAATCGAATAAAAATGAATAAGGATTAATATATAGATATTTCAGCTAAAGTACCATCCTCCGTTAACATTTATCGTTTGTCCGGTTATGTAGGAGTTCTTTACCAGCATCACAGCTACCTCAGCGACCTCTTCCACCTTGCCGAAACGACCTAGAGGGATGGGTGCTGGCGTTGCTTTGAGGTCTTTGGTCACCATATCGGTCTCGATCAGGGCGGGAGAGATAGAATTAACTGTAATACCCTCATTGACCAGCATGGATGCGTAGGAGTGGGTCAGACCGATGATCCCCGCCTTTGAAGCGACGTAGATGGGGCTGGTGATGCCTCCGGTCTGTGCTGCTACCGAGGTCAAATTGATTATCCTACCCCATCTTTCGGTCCGCATGCCCTTAAGACAGGCTTGAGTGACGAGGAAAGCCGACTTGAGGTTAATATCCATAACTCTATCCCAGTCCTCTTCCTGAAGTTTTTCCAGCTCTTCCCGATGCACAATGCCCGCATTATTGACCAGTATCTGGATAGTGCCCAGTTCTCGTTCCACAGTCTCAACCAGGTGGGCAACATCTTCCGATCTTGAGACATCAGCCTGAACCTTCACCCAATCGGACCCAATACCCTTGATCTGGGAGCAAGTATCATCCGCACCACCTTCATAGGAGTGAAAGTGAACACCCACGTTGACCCCCAGCCGGGCAAGAGCTATAGCAATACCCTTACCTATACCCCTGCTTGCTCCAGTGACCAGAGCAACTTTTCCGGCCATAGAACTTTCTAAACCCTTTCTTTCAGTTGAAATCTCCATATCGACCAGTTCAAATAAATAAATATCAAACTTTTGTCAATAGTCATAGTCAATAGTCATAGTCAATAGTCAATAGTCAATAGAAACCTCTTAATTAAGTCCATCACTTCCGCCTAGAGTGGTAAAAGAAGGAGATTTGTGACCCTCTGGAACAAGAAAACAAAATAAATAATTTTTTATGGTTATTCTCTTTTCTGAACATATGGATTTTAGAGCACTGATCATCACCGAGGATGAACCCCACAATTATAAAGAGCTTGAAGAGTCACTTATGAGCGTCGATTTTCAAGTAGAATTTCTTTCAGAGCTGGAATCCAGCTTGTCGTGGGTAAGCAATTCTCAATTCAAATACGATATCTTCTTCATACTCAAAGAACCCACTGAGACTGAACTACCGGCTGTGTCTTCCCTATCCAGGATGAAGACCATGTTCGTCATGCCGGACTCTTACGCTCTTTCCCAGAAATCAAAGAAGGCGAATCACTGGCTCAATCCTAAAGGAATTAGTATTGATGAGGAGCTAAAGGTTGTCGATGAGGAGAACAACCTTGGTTCCCCCGAAAAGATAGTCATATCCGGCTCTTCAATGAGATACAACCAGAAATTCTTCGATGAAGTCAAGAAAGTAGTTGCGTTGAATCCCTACCACCTGAACGACAGTGACTGGGACACAGTGATCCACGGGAATAGGACAACCAAAGCACTCATGGAAGACCTGGTATTCAGGACAGGAAAAGATGTGAGCCTCGCAATAAGAAAAGATAATATGATGGTCTTTTCATGCGACATCTTTTCCAACCAGGCTATAAAGGCCGGAGACAACGCAAAATTCATCGGGAACGCTGTAGAGATCATGCTCACAGGAGCAGACATAGTGGACTGAACATATTTTAGTCCAGTTATTAAAGGGAATGTTAGGGCCCTTAGGAGTGCCTTAGGAGGCGATGCAGCGTGGGAAGAAGAGAAGATCAATAGGTTCCAGCTAATGGATCACTAATGCAGCGGCAGAAACAACGATTATCGCTCTTACCAAAGATTTGAACACGGATATGCTCTCCCCCCAAAAAAACTTGGAGTCACCATCTCAGCCATCTACCCCAACCTATCAGAACTTGAAAGCAAGAACTTCATCGCCCACACAACCTATGAAAGAAGAAAAGTTGACATAAAAATTTAGTTTGCGAGCAGTATTTTGTTGGTATCGTAATTGATTGTCTTTTAATACTTGGATAAGGGATTATAGGTTAAACGGGTTACAAGAAATTATCTAAAACAAAAATAAATATTTTTAAAGTTATACTTATTATTATAATCTTTTTCGAACTAAAAATCTTAAAATATAACTAATCCCGAAGGTATAGAACCAGTAAAAACTGGGGGGTGAAAACTTGAAGAAGAAAGTAACGATTTTGGCTATATTGGCTATGGCATTTGCCTTAGTAATGGCCGGCTCAGCTATAGGAAAACCTGGAAACGGTAATGGTAATGCAGGGCCAGCTGAAAAAGCAACAGGAAACGTAACTCTTTACGAGCCATGGGATGGTGGGTATAGAGTAGTAGATTTCAATGCCCATGAAGAAAAAGGTGTCAGAGATGCGAAGGGAATGATGGTTGACAACGTATATGGCCCAGATGGGGACATGAGACGCCTCTTCGAGTACGATGTAGAATACGTTAACGTAGAAGGGGATTACGCCTACTTTGGAGCTAAATGCACATACGATTCTGGAGGAGACTCTGGAGGAGATAAAACTGGTGACTGGCTTTATGTCGTAGTAGAAGATGGTGGAACTCCAGGCATGAACGGAGACGCTATGGGATGGTCATGGGGGTCTGAAGACCAAGTAGCCAGCTGGGTAGAGAACGATGGTTCCACTGGCTGGTGGAGAACACCAATTGCTGGCAACCTAGTTGTACACACGTATAACTAATTTTTTATTATTTATTTTTTCACTTATACTGTATTTAATGAACTCGTTACATCTGAGAAAGGGGCATCCGAGATATTTCCTCTTATTTACATACTGGAAGCAAATTCAAGGAATTATTATACAGATTGTTATGTAAAATTAGTTTCGAGAACTCAGGAGATAAAGAGTGTTGCTATTCTGAACCTATTTCCATACTTTCACTGTAGCCGAAAATGTAAATAAAGTTCTCGGTACAAATATTGATTAATGCCGAAGAAGAAGAGGAATTATTATAGATACGAATTAAAAAATGGCAGGAAAAAAGTCTATGTTGGGATAACTAAAGACCCAGAAAGGCGTAGAGAGGATCACAAGGATAATAAGAGATTTACTAAAATGAATGTTGTAGGACCAGCAGTTACTAAAGGTACGGCTGAAAGATGGGAAGAAGAGAAATTAAAGAAATACCGCAAAAATCACGGTGGAAGAAATCCAAGATATAACGATTATAACAGGTGAATGGAATGACAGAGACAGAAACAAATATGTTTACAGAGACAAAGAAAACATTTTATGGTTTTGAGAAAACATGGAAGGACAGTATTGAACATATAAAAAGCATTGAGCATGGACTTGATAGAGGAGATGCGAGGACTATTTTACTAGAGTTTAAAATTAAATCATTGGGTTTGAAAGCATCAATTACGAGTGTTGATGAAGAAGAGTTTATTAGAAGGTTGGACTTATTAGAAACAGAGTTAGTTGTAGCTTTAGCGTCTGCGACATCAAGATTTAAGTTAAAGCACAATAGTGTATGGGCAACAATAATAGGAGGTATTAAAGGAGATTTTGAAGATATCTTAAGGAAGAAGTCTCCATGAATAGTTTTGTGATGTTATAGAACAATTGGAAGATTAAAGTCCAGCTAAAGGTAAATGTCTAAAACAATTCAGTTTTGGCTATTGTTTTAAGTTGCTTATGGCACTAGAATTAATGGGGTGAATTGATGGTAAAATATTGATTTTTGAGTATGTTATGTGTGAATGGAGAAGAGTATAATTTATTGGGGCTTAGTTTTTGAATAGAGCTGTTTTAGTAGAAGCTTGAGGAAAAAGAATATTTTAGATAAGTCCTTAGACAAAATAAATGATATGGAATATCTTGCTACAGTTAAAGTGGGAAGAATAAAGCCCATTGCTATCAAGATAAGACCTACTGGAATACCCACTATTGTAATGCAGAGTATTATACCACCTGTTATGCAGATAAATGTCCCAATGCTGCAATACTGTCGCCAGTAGAACCCAAGTTACATCACCTCATTTGATTCACTTTTTCCATATGATTAGTTGCTTTTTCCAAGTAATCATTAGCTTTATAGATATCATCGGAATTCTCGTAAATTGTTCCTTGCTCACAGTAGTACCCTGCTTTTTTATAATCCTCTAAAGCTTTCCTATACTCTTCTCTTATATCCTGCATTTCTGGCGAGAGCTTATAACCTTCAATTTCTTGTAAGAACATATCTGCATCTGACTTCAGTAGTGTACAATAAGTTGACAAAGAGTCATAGTTCAGTGATTTTGCTTCCTGTTCAATATACTGCATATCTGTACGTAGTGTTCCTGCTTGGTCTGATATCAACTTATCAAATTCTTGGTCTTCGTACTGTGGGGTCGGTGTAGAAGTTGCAGTGGCAGTAGGTGTGGTAGTTGTAGTCGTATCTACTGAAGGTGCTGGAGCAGTTGCACCGATTATTATCAAGCTGACGAAACCTAAGACGATGTTGTATAGTAGAGCATGGTCTCTGGACACTTCTTCTTCTTTCTTCCACCAAAGGATTTTCTCTGGCTGCGTGATACTGACCAACGTTCCTAATACTGCAGCAATAAAAACCAGTCCGAAGACCGCTGAAATAGCTTCAAGAAGCATTCTTATCACCACCTCATATCACATTTTTTAGATTTTTGAGATATAGAGAATTAGGAATTTGATGAAATCCCAGCCATCTGGTATGCTTCTTCTATGTACTTGATTCCTTGTTCAGCCATCTTGTTTGCTTTTTCGATGTCATCGGGATTCATATTTGTTGCTCCTTGCTTACAGTATCTTCCTGCTTTCTCGTATTTCTCTAAACCTGTAATGTACTTATCTCTTACTTCCTGCATTTCTGATGAGAGCCTGTAATCCTTAATTACTCGTTGGAAATCTCTTGCATCTGATTTTAAGTATGAACAATAAGTGGATAACATGCTATAATCTGATGCTCTGGCGTACTTTGAGATACCTTGCCAATCTGACCTTAAAGTTGCACCTTGGCTCTCCATCTCCCCAATAAATGCTTTGTCATTATAATGTTGTTCTGTGTTCTGGCTATCTTTGACTCTTTGGTAAGGTGAGGAAGGTGCGTTTTTCTCATACCAAGTATCACTGCTTTCTTCGTAGACTGCAATTACATATTGTTCGCCATCCTTCTTAAGACTGTATTTGTTGTTACCTATTTTTTCCCAAGTTCCAGTCCATCCACCTTCACCCTTGACTATATATTCTCCATTACTCATAAAGACCATTTTTATAGTTTGGTGTAAGTCGCCTACTGTATATTCATCCTTCCAAGTACCAACAATCGGCTCTTGACTAGAAGTTGGGGTTTTATCTGTTAGTTTATTTTGACTTCCTCCTCCACTTTCTCCAGCACAGCCTAAAAGTGCAACTACTACAAGAACTGATAATAAACCTATCAGGAGTGAATCATTATTTCTCAATAATTATGGCCCCCTTCAGTTATGTAGTAATGATTAAATATATAAAAAAGCATCGAAATTAATCAACTTATAGTTCTAATTTATTGGCAATCTAAATATAAAACTACACTTGAAGGTTAAATTAGAGCTTTAGACACCAACTTGAATAGCTTTATGCAAAAACTTCGCCTTATGAGAAGGCACACAGTGAATTTTATCAAAGAAAGATAGGTAATAAGGTAAAATAAGGGTCGGGTTCCTCAAATTTTCCATCAGAAAGCGTCGCAATAAGCTCTGAGGAGAATTTTTTATACCTCGCTCTCGACGTGGGCGGTAGACCCTAACGGTAGGGTCGTAGAGTAGATTTAAAGTCTAAACATGCTTCCTATAGGTCTCTTGCGCATATCTCGATTTTAGCTCCTATAAGTATTGCTGTAAATATCTATTATTATTTTTATATTTATTAACCTCTGTGACAAACCTGTTTAACTGCTACCTATCCTCCTTATTTCTTGCTCTGAGATGTCTGTAAACCCCAAATTATCTAAATAATTTTGTATGTCCTCTATAGAAAAATCAAAAACAGTGCGGCTGCCGGGATTTGAACCCGGGTCAGAGGCTCGGGAAGCCCCTGTCATGCCGCTAGACCACAGCCGCTCTGCATTCATTGTTTAGTTGTTCTTATTATGTCCTATACATAAACGTTACTATTAGCCCTATTTACCATCAAGTGCTGTTAGGGATCATATGTTTCTTCCAGTGTCATGGTTTTTTCGTCGGAGGTTACAGTGAAAACTATCTTTGCTCCATTATTTCTGATACATAATCCGCCGCCAAAACCCACATCTATTTGTTCAGTTCTTGTTTCGCTTTCACCCGGTTCTAGAGTGCCCAAATCGAGCGATAAGTAATCCTCACCGTTGACGTCGATTCTTTCGCCATTGCAATAGATTTCCACGGTTACCATAACGTTATGCGCTGTCTCTCCCCCCGTATTCTCCAGAGTAGCTGGGATCTTCCTACAAGTCATCCCACACTCCTCAATATTGTTCTTACTCACATAAACTGAAAAACTTAATTCCTGTTGTTCAGGAGTCTGCACCTGTACTCGTTCCTCATCGTTCTGCCCTGGTTCTTCCGGTATCTGCTCCTGGAGCGATGGAGTTGTTGATGCTGATTTTGATCCTGGTGTTGATGTTGGAGTTGTGTTGGTATTGTTTAGGCTTTGAGGGGCATCTCCGGCTTCGATCGAGTTTTGGTCTATAGCTATGGAATAAACGATAATAGAGCCCAGTATTATCAAGGCAGTGAAAAACACTAGTATCTTGTTGTTTTTATCATTGAGCATAAGAATACTTGTGTTGGATATATTTCAATTTATAGTATGTTAGCTCATCATAAATGTTCTTATCTTCACTGAAGTCACTGTCAATATTCTCTTTTATATCCGATGCCCAAAATGAAACCGATAGCAATGAGAACTATACCTAAAGTATATGTCTCGATCTGAAGAATCGAGTAACCTGTGATATAGTCAATGGCGTCAATAATGATTAATATGAACCCGATCATCAAGAATAAGTAGCTGAGCTTCCACCTCATGACGGATATAGCTTAAGTGGACATAAGAATTTTACAGTCAATTAACTGAGAAAAGTTGAGAGCTAGCTTATTCTTAATAAAAAAAGAGAAAAGGTTTAGCCAGTATTCAGCGTGTCTGAAGTCTCCACATCTGCTGATTCATTCCATGTATATCCAGACAACGAAAGACCTGTTACTGTTGCAGTATAGGTGCCTGACGTCCTCGATGCTTTATCAAAGATGATGCTAGCCACACCACTGGAATCTGTAGTTGCAGTACCAGTTAACAAGTTATCTTCTGGAGTTTCAAGCTGGATATCAACGGTAACATCACTCAAGCTGTTGCCATCGCTGTCCACGACTGTCACTTCAACACCGATGTCCTCCCATGGACCACGTGTCCTATCCAGCCACATAGAGATGTTATCAACATACATTTCACCGCTGGTTGTCTCTTCTTCAGTGGTGAAGCTCCAAGTGGATGAGGTATTGGTTGCTGCACCATCATCAGCCACAGCATACCAACTGTAGGTGGTGCTATAGCTAAGACTATCCCAGGTCACAGAAGCAGTGCTGCCACTTGCCACACCAGTTTCAGTACCGATTAAGCTATCGTCGCTGGCATTGTAGAACGAGACATCCATGGAATCGTCATCAGGGTCGCTAACATCAACACTCAGTTCTGGGCTAGTACTCACTCCAGTTGCTCCATTCGATGGTGAGGGGTTCGTTGGTGCGTCAGGTGCTGTATTAGTGGTATCGCCGCCTCCAACTGCGTCCACCGCTGCTTCTGCATCAACAAGACCGTATCCAAATCTTTCATCCCGACCATCGGCTCCTAAGTCCTCGGCTGTTGATTGTAATATAGCTCGTATTTCGTCGTTTACGTTACCATCACCGTCACTATCGGTAACGCCAGACGCGAATACTAATGCTGCCGTACCAGTTACATGTGGACACGCCATAGATGTTCCACTGGCTGTGGCATAGATGTCATCCCAGTATGTTGACAAAATATCGACACCTGGAGCCGCAAGTTCTACGTCAGATCCAGTGCTGGAGAATTTTGCTCTATTGTCGTTACTATCGGTAGCAGCTACTGCTATTACGGAATCATATCGTGCTGGATAGCCAACATTGTCTCCTCTTCCTGCTGAGTTCCCATCGTTCCCTGCAGCGGCTACTACTAGCGTTCCACTATTATAAGCATTGTTGCATGCATCTTCTAGAGCTGTGTCTCCTGAACTTCCACCAAGACTCATGGAGATAACATCCATTTCATTACTTGTTGCCCACTCTATTCCTGCTATAATATCGCTATAATATCCACTTCCATCGCTGTCAAGGACCTTACCGGCGTAAAGACTTACGTTTGGTGCCACCCCTATTACTCCCATATTATTATCCTCAGCCGCTACTATACCTGCACAGTGTGTTCCATGACCATTATCATCCATAGGGTCTTCGTTGTTTACGAAATCTTTACCACCAGCGTAGTTATCATCCAGATCGGGATGGTTATAATCTATTCCTGTATCCAGTATTGCGACTTTCACCCCTGTGCCTGCGTTATCCGTAGTTATATCCGTTGCTTCATCACTGCCTCCCCAAACAATTTCTGCATCAATCCTGTCAACACCCCAATCTAGCGTATCTTCTTCTAATGCATGAACTTTTTTATCCATCTCTACATACTCAACATTGGGGTTCTTCTTCAAAGCATCTACAGCCTTTTCAGGAACAGTGGCAGCAATAGCATCAACAATGGTGTACTGGTATTTGATATTACCACCATGCGCCTTGACAAGAGAAGCATCTGGTTTGTCTTTGAAACCAATAATAACCTTCTCTGTGGGATTGTCTGCGGGCGAAGCCACTGTAAACCCTGTAACCAGAACTAGAGCTAACAGAAGAACCAAAATACTCTTAAAAGCATTTGATATTTTCATTCTCACTCTCTCAACCCCTTTTATTTTTTAACCGACCTAAATCTACTATCATAACAAGCTTATCAGTTAAAAACTTTGTTATGTCTTACCGTACCACTTATCACAGAAAGATAGTACTTGCACGCATTTTAGCATGCTTAAAAGAAACCTATTAAAAGTATTATTTGAGCATGTTATCATCTAACACAAAGGTAGGTTGGAGGGATAATGAATGTCGACTGTAGTTAAGGGCAGGTCCAGAGGGTTTACTTCGAAATTGAGCCATTATGTGTTGGTAGGAGGATTTTTCAGTGCAGTGGTTTACTTTTATATAGCAATGTTCCTGTATTTTAGCCGTTTAGGGTAACTCAAGAAGAAGTAACCGGTAGATAACTGGGTGGATTAGTTGGCAGTTAGCTCTTATTTTTGCTTGTAGTAGTAATTATTTAGCTCATGAGCATCATATCATTCCTTGAATAATTGAAATCAATTAGACCACAATCATTACAACCTAACGGAATTAGAAAAAGTATTTAGTTTAATAACATGTCTTAAGATTGGGAGGGCAAAAATGAGAGATAGTACTGATACTGCCGCTTTACAATACCGGTATTACATGATCGTTTTATCCAACTCAGAGGCAGTAGTTAGTTTTGACATAGAAACAGAGAATATTAAGATACTGGAGTGCACTAACAGAGAATTTTGTTTCTACAATCGTCTTCTAAGATGTGGGAAATGTCCTCATACCTGTAAAGTTATTGTAGAAACTAAGAATCACATATATGGGAGAAGAGAAACCAGATCTAGCATTTTCGAAGTTAAAGGAATAAAGAAATAGTTGCTATACAATTATTGTTAATACTTTTCGAATTATTGCCTAAATAGAAATATGATCCTCTTAAATTTAATTGCTTCCTATGCTTTTTCTTTACTTTAATCGTAGATACTCGTTCCGTGGGCATCCATTCCTACTATACACTGGAAGTTTTCTACCTCGAACACCCATATTGCTTCAGCCATCCCAAGATCGTCCCAGTGGCAGTCTTTTACTTTTTTAATTGATTGAGCGGTCAGTGCTCCTGTACCGCCGGTTACCGCCAGATAGATTCCTTTACCTTTCATCGCCTTTAAAACCTCTTTATTCATCCCGCCTTTACCTACAACCGCCATACAATCAACCATATCCAGCAATTTAGCTGTGGGCTCGTTCATTCGGGCAGAAGTGGTCGGTCCAGCAGCGATCACTCTCCAGTCGTTGGTCAGCAGGGGACCGCAATGGTAAACAACAGCCCCATCGAAACTAACGGGGAGCTCTTCACCCTCTCGAATATGTTTTAGGGCTTTTTGGTGAGCTTTATCTCTGGCAGTGAATATCTCTCCCCAGATAGCTACTTTATCTCCTACCTCCAGCTTCAATAGCTCGTCCTTCTTGATGGGGGTTGTGAGCTTAACTTCCTTCATTTTATCACCTCAAAGTGGCTGAAGCTCTTCTGTTCGCCCAGCACTGAAGATTTACGGCTACAGGCAGGGAAGCTGTATGGCAGTGACCCATCTCTACCAGTACAGCCAGAGCCGTGGTTTTTCCTCCCATCCCCATGGGTCCAATTCCCAGCTTATTCACTTTCTCCATTATCTCCTTCTCATAATCGTTCATGCGGGTAACATCTCTGAGAAGACTCTTCTTGGAAAGCTTAGCAGCTCCATCAAACGTTGATCCTACTCCCACACCTATGAACAGGGGTGGACAGGATTTCCCTCCCGCATTTTCTACCACTTGAGCCACAAAATGAGGGATCTGATCGGCTTCGCCGGGAAGGAACATTTTGTAAACGGACAAGTTCTCTCCCCCCGCTCCTTTAGGCATAACGGTGAGTTTGAGATTATCACTTTCCACCATCTCCACATTGATATACGGCATGTGCATGCCCGTGTTATCTCCAGAGTTCTCTCTGGAAAGGGGATGTACGCTGTTGGGCCTTATGGGCACTTCCTGTGTGGCTCTGACCACACCACCCCTTATTGCTTTATACAAATCGAAGTCCAGCTGGAAATCTCTACCCAGCTCTACAAAGAACACCATTAATCCTGTATCCTGACACATGGGAACCTGATTATGTTGGGAAACTTCGATATTCTTCAATATGTTCTCCAGATTCGTCTTTGCTATCTCATTATCTTCTTTTTGGTAAGCTGCCCTCAAGGCCTGAACTACATCATCGTCAAGCCTGGTTTCAGCCCTTCTTACGATCTGAACCACTGTATTCACCACATCTTCGTAGTCAGCCATTTCTTCACCTCAACAACTCCATAAACAATATTACATGCAAAATTTTTTTAATATCTATAATTAATGCTTCGCATGTACAAAGGGGTCAAAGAGGAACTGGTTAAAAATAATGCTCATTTTTTCGTCCAGTATTCTACCAGCAATGACGCCAATTTCTATTACGCCACCAACTTCAAGGTCGGAGACCCTGTCCTCTATGCTGTCAACAGGGACATTGATATGGTCGTAGTCCCCGAAATGGAGAAGAATAGAGCCATAAGAGAAGCAAATGTGGGAAAAGTGTTTTCTCTCAACGACCTTAATTTCTCGCAAAACCTCAAAGAACTGGAGGCCCCAAGAGAAGCTGTCGCTCACACATACCTCCAGTTCCTGCAGAGCCAGAGCGCCGAAAAAGTGCTGGTCCCACCCGATTTCCCATCGTTTCTCTCTTTTTACTTCAAAGACAACGGAATGGATGTTGTTATTGTAGATAACCCCTTTTCAGCCTCAAGAAAAATAAAGACAGAAGAAGAGATAGAGAACATACGGAAGTCAAGTCAGGCAGCCGTTAGTGGGGTGGAGCACCTCATTAAACTCCTCAAACTCCTCAAAAAAGGGAAAACTGATAGCAATAAAGACGGAAATGGATTTAGAGGTTGTGAGTGGCTCAGAAATGAAGTGGAGATGTATCTCTACTCTCAAGGATATGAGGCTAAAAATACCATAGTTTCATCTGGAATGGACACTGCCGAGCCCCATAATATTGGAGAAGGCGAAGTAGAAAAGCATGTGATCTTTGACGTATTTCCCCAGAGCAAGAAGACCAATTACTTTTCCGACTTCACTAGAACCGTAGTTCTGAAGAGACAGGATGAGATCGAGGATATGCTGGATGCAGTGATCGAAGCCAAGGAAGCAGGAATTTCCATGGTTAGGGACGGAGTTCGGGCGAACGAAGTCCACGATAAAGTCTGCGATATTCTGGAGGACAGAGGGTATCACGCGTTGAGAGGTGAGTCGCGGGAAGGTTTCATCCACTCCACGGGTCATGGTGTCGGCCTGGAAGTGCATGAAAAGCCAAGCATATATACCAGAGAAGAGCCACTTGAAAGTGGGATGGTAGCAACCATTGAACCCGGCCTATACTACAAGGACATCGGAGGCGTGAGGGTAGAAGATACTGTAGTTGTCAGGAAGAATGATTGTGAAGTGCTTACCAAGTATCCCAACAGGGTTGATTTAAATGAATGATGAAGAAATAGGTCAAAAAGAAAGTAATGAAGAAATAGAAGAGCAGGACGAGGCATTCGAGAAAACTATTGAAGCGGGAAAGATCCTTGCCCAGGTGAGAGAAGAAACTAAAGAAAAGGTGAAGCCCGGGGTCAAACTCCTGGAAGTTGCAGAGTTCGTGGAGGGAAGAACAGTGGAGCTGGGTGCTCAGCCCGCTTTTCCCTGCAACATCTCCATTAACAGCGATGCAGCTCATTTCACTCCTAAAAAGGCTGACAGCAGGGTCTTTGAAGAAGGGAATGTGGTCAAGATAGATATGGGCTCTCACATCGACGGTTATATCGCTGACACTGCCACAACGATCGACCTGGGAGACCACGAGCAGCTGGTAAAAGCCTCTCAAGAGGGTTTGAACCGGGCAATAGAGAACGTTTACGCCGGAGCAGACACGGCAAATATCGGCGCTGCTATCGAGGAGGGTATTAGAGAGTTCGGTTACAAGCCTATAATCAATCTCACTGGCCATGGCCTGCAGCCATACTTGACCCACACCAAACCCACCATCTACAACTTCGGGACCGACAGAGGAGTAACACTTGAAGAGGGAATGATAATTGCTATAGAGCCCTTTGCCACCGACGGTTCAGGAAAAGTGGTGGAGAGGGGCGAAACAGAGATATACTCTTTTGTGAACCCCAAAACAGTAAGAATGAAGAAAGCCCGCGAACTGCTGGAAGAGATCAAGGAGTACAAGACACTACCATTCGCCAAGCGGTGGCTGAACAAAGCCTCACCCATTATATTGGGAAAACTGGTCAACGAAGGAGTTATCAAAGGTTATCCTGTTCTTTCCGAGGCCGCAAAGGGATTGGTCTCCCAGGCAGAACATACCATGATCATAGAAGAGGACGGAGCTAAAGTTATCACTTAATCAGGGTCTGCATTTTAAGGAAGATTTTTAAGGAAGATTTTTAAGGAAGATTTTTAAGGAAGATTTTTAAGGAAGATTTTTAAGGAAGATTTTTAAGGAAGATTTTTAAGGAAGATTTTACCACCTGCAGAAGTCTGCTAGATCACCTTCAGAATTGTAGAGATATGCTGTGTCGCGCTGGTTATCCCATATAGGTGAGTTGGATCCCAGGTAGTAATTTTCAGGGGTATTGACTCCTGAACCGGAATGCAGTGTGATGGTGCTCCCCGGTTGCATCGTAGTATCGGGCAGGGGGTAGGAGTTGTTCATGCTGTTCCGCAAGCTCCAGTTGTAGAGGTAGACTGAGCTGTTCCCGTAGTTCTTCAGGATTATGTATTCATCGTTCAAGTTGTTCATGTCATCGTTCATGGCATCATTATTGATCCTGAAGAAACCCACCGTTAGGGGGGTCAGTTCTTTATCGCATTTGCATTTCCACAATCCAATCTCCTGTTTTGCCTGCTCGTTCTGTATTTGCATATACTCCTGTCTCTTGGAATAATTGGTTGAGGAGACTGAAGCGTATCCTTCTTCTAGCAGCCTCTTATTTAGATCCTCTTCATTGTAGACGTAGCAGAGAAGCATTCCATTCTCTCTCAACCCTCCACTCTGATCCAGTTCGATGGAACAAGTCTCGCCTACCATTGAATTTAAGAATTGTTTAGCATCCATACCAATTTCTGCCATACAGCTCAGGTCCGTTAACCCTTCATAAACGTGGGGCTGGTTATTGGCAGGATCTGTTCTTGGCACTTCAACCCCCAGCAATTTAACAGTCTCAACTCCACCCTCTGGGAACATAACTTTGATGACATCGCCCTCAATAACCTCCATTACGGTAACATCATACTTTCTACCTCTTTCCAGATTGAGATCTGTATCTCTGGAAGAAGACGAAACGGATGTTGACGGGTCTTCTGGTGGCCAGGAATCGGAGATCTCTGGCTGAGAAGTAGTGGTTATTTTTAATCCATCATCAGTTGACCCATTATCTGTCAACTCAGGAGTAGAAGTGGTAGACGTAGAAGTAGACGCGGGGGTCTCGGCGGGAGCGGTATCGGGATTGGTAACTTTGGATTCGGGAGTTGAAGTGGCAGTAGTTTTGGTAACATTGGGTGAACTACTTAAATTTTGGGGCCCTGTTTCTTCTATACAGCCTACTATTAATATAGAAAGCAGCAATGCGAGCAATATTTTTTTGTTCATATATGATCAAATGTTAGTTCGGGTCTTACTGCCGACACTTCTCCCATACCGACACTTATTGTCTGTACTTCATAAGACGAGCATCATTTATAAAAATCCTTTCCACACATGAAATGGTGATAATGGTTTTTAGGATGCTCTCTCATCTTAATCTAACTGAGAAATTTGAGTTTTTTGATCCCGGAGAACAGCAGGACAGCATACAAGTGGCTCAATTTTACGGGATAGTCCCCATACCTAATTTCAAAGTAGGGGTTGATATCTTCAAGCATACTCAAACAAGAAAACATTCCATCCATAGTTATCTCTTCAGGGTCACCGGAAAACACGATTAAAACACTGTTCGCATCTTTAACATCTACATCACTGCTGAGGTTCTCCATAGCATCTTCACACAGTTCCACCATTCTGCGTGTCTTCAAACCCTTGATCTCATACTCATCCCTATAGAGTATCTTTCTCAGTGGCCAGAAAGGTAGTTTTGTCCCTGATACCCCGATCACAGAGATCCCTTCCTTCAACATGGAGTTTATCACATCTGAAGTGTCAACTACAACCTCTCCAGTGTTCTTGCTCTTTATATCGATCTCACCCACCATAGAAATTATATTTAAGGAATTGAGGAGCATGGCTTCGGTATTCTCTTTTTCTTCGAACAAGAGAAGAACATCGGATTTTTTTCTCAGCTCCCGGATCCTCTTCTTCATTTCCAGAAGATCGGTCTCATCCAAATTAGGTAAAATCCCTAAAGAAAGAATGGGCTCTTCACAGATCTCATTCAGCTTTTCACATAGTTCAATGCCCATGGTGAACCCGAATTCTTCATCCAATCCAATAGGGACTAAAAACCCCTCATATATCTCATAATTGGAAAAAATGGTGTTGATTATGCTTCCCACATCTTTGCGGTTCAAACTACCCCATACGTGGAATCGCTTATCCTTATGAATACTCTTCAAAGTTTTCAGCGTCTCCACTTCGTTAGATATAGCGTAACTTTTGAAAAGCGGGGTTTTATTGACCCTTATCCCTTTTTTTGCCATTAAATCTGCTACAGCCGAACCTCTATTGCCGCAGCCAATGGTGAGAAGCTTCATTCTATAACCCCAATACTGTCAATTTAAATAAATGTTCTTGTTACTCCTCCTTTTTCTATTTTACTTATCACTGGACTTAAGTGATTAAAAGGAGGGTTAGAAAATGACGAAATTGTGGGCTAAAATATTAGTGGGAATACTGGTGGCTTTGCTCCTATTGTATCCTACATTAGCAGACGAACCTTCCAGCACAGGTAAACCAGCAGATGAAGACTGGCCAAAAAAGTCCAGTGCTTCAAATATTATCCAGATGGAGATATCAAACTCGATAAGTGGTTCAATCCCAGTGCAGCGGAGAATATTGACGGTAAAGGCGGTTGGACCTGCGACTTCGGCTACGGGTACGAATAATTAGATTTAGATAATTAGATCAGCTCTTTTTTTTAACTTCATTGATCTTTAACTTCTTGGTGAGTCTAAAATGAAGGTCATCAAGTATTTTACTGGTCACACCCTCAACATTATGCTCACAGAATTCGTAGAATATATTTTTATCATTCATTGTTCTGGTGGAGAAGATGTGGAGAAAGTCTCCGATCAAAACCTTTCTCACTTCAAAACCGGGGACCAATTTCTTCTCTATGCAGCCCATCAGCCCTACCACGGGGTAAACATATATTTTATATCTGGTAAGCTCCTTGGGTTGAAGGTATCCTAGAATTTTAACTTCTTGACCGTCGATACCCAGCTCTTCCTTGAGCTCTCTGAGCGCTGTTTCTTTAGGAGTCTCTTCTCCTTCCTGAAATCCACCGGGAAATGCTATCTCGCCTGCATTTCTCTTTAAGTTGAAGGCTCTCTGGATCATTAAGAGCTGAGGAGAAGCGGAATTTATTATGGGTATGAGTACAGCAGCACTTTTAGGGTGGGAATAACTGACCTCCTCATCCAGTACATCTTGAAGAATTTCGATCCTCACCTCAACTTTTTAGTTTATGATCAATAATAAGTTTTGTGCTGGCCATAAAATGCCTTAGCATAGAATGTTGTGATTGAAGATCTAGTAAAGGAGAATGAAGTCAGAATATCACTTCATCCCCACTGATTCTCACCTTATCCCCATTCTTGAATAGCTCCAGCGGGTTCTCTTCCAGTTTATCTACCAGAGGCAGGGATGAGATTATGGCTCCTACTGCGATCACTGCATCACACTCCACATTGATTATGGCTTTGGGAGCAACGCCATTCTTCTTCATGGAGAGCAGAGAGTAGCTTCCAACCGTTGACCCTCTTCCATAGGGGAATATGAATACCTTACCGCTAATGGATTCGCCCCGGATATCGCTGTCATCAGCCACCACAATTCCAGTATTCACATCTACATCTCCCAGAAATGAGAAGTTCCTGTGACTTACTATGACCTCTCCTTCCGCTTCTCCTCTGGAGATAAGCCGAGCTTTCAATCTCCTCGTCATGTTACCGCCCTGTTAATACATTCTTCCAGATTGCCGAAAGCCACATCCACTTTCCTCAATTTGGGGAGATAGGTCAGAGCCTTACCCGAGTTGACCATAACACATCGATATCTTTCAGTGGAGGGTGAGACTACCATACAGGTATCGGAGAACACTTCAGCCCCGTAACTCTCTATCCTATCGACAACCTCTGCATTCTGCTCCGCGACCTTTCTGGAAGTGAATATCCACAGATCTCTCTTTACTTTACCTGCCGTCTCCAGCGCCTTTAGGACCTTCTTCAGCTCATCTAATGATAGGTGAGGACAGCCTAGAGCAACCAGATCGGGGTCGCATTCAAACCCCTTCAACTCTTTCATGTCATCTACATCGAGCTCTAATCTCTCCTGTGGGGTTTCAAAGTCATCCCACTCGGGCGTCTGCCCTTCGATGTGGTAGATTGCTGCGTTGCCGGTCGCGGCCATCGCCGCCCCCAGCAGCTTAAGCTCATCTGTTTTGAGCTCCCTATTGACTCTCAGAAGGGGTATCTCATTCTTCAGAGAGCTTCCTATCCTGTAACCGGCTACAGACGGGTCTATATCGCCCTTTAGATCTATCAGGACATTCGGCGCTCTTCTCTCTTTGATGTGCAGTCCGTAATAGGAGGTTTTACCTATTATCCCAGATGCTATGGCGCTTATCCCGCTCTCTCTGTTGGTCCTGGCTCCAATCACCGAGTTAGCGTAGATTATGGCGGAGCTCTCCGCCCAGGCAAGATGCTCTCCGTATGAGATCTCCTCTAAGTAGTAAGGGGTGCAGGTCATGACCGGTTTGGCTCCAATGTTCTCCAGAGCCCTTATTATCTTCTTCTGCTTTTCGCAGAACTCTCTCTCAATTCCCATCTCCTGCCACCTGAGGAAATCCATGCCCGCTGGATTGGTGGTGGTCTTGACTTTGAACTCGGAATCCAAATCTTCCAGCCACTCCAGTCCGGCATCCCCTATGTTCTGGTAGGAAATTCCGGATATGTGAGCAGAGCTAATATCTGTCAGCTCTTCGGCCTCATATATCTCTCCCAGAGCGACCAGGATCTCCATTGACTTGGCTATGGTAGGATTATTGCTTTCCAGCAGCTTCTCTTCTTCCCGGGTCAAATACATCAACACACCTTCGAATATCTACCTAATGTAATGCATCGATCACAGAACTCTTTCAAAATCTTCCTTCCTGTTCAGGTATTTGGTGGCGTCTATTCCCCATTTGGCGGTAACTCCTTTGTCGGATGAAGGGTCCAGGGTGCTTCCTCTTGCCCCCGGGATAATTGTTAGGTCTTTGTTCGCCTGAAATCTGGTGGCCACAGCGTACTCTATATCGGTCTTATCGTAGACGTTTATGTCTTCGTCCACCACCGTAACATGCTTCAGGCTCTGATGACCGGCGAAGGCAGCAAGGATGGCGTTTTTCCCTTCACCTTCTTTGTTCTTCCTTATCTGGATTACGGCGTGTAAGTAGTGCTTGCCTCCTTCGCTCATTACCACGTTCCGCACATCACAAACTTTTTTGACGCTTCGGAATATCTCTGATTCGTAGGGGATCCCCATCAACACCTGGTGGTCTCCCTGACCGGGTGTAATGGAGTAGTATACGGGTTCCTTCTTAATGTACATGCTGTCAATTTCGATAAGTGGTTGCTGTCTGATGGTGTCGTATGTCTCGGTTATGTCCACAAAAGGACCTTCATCAACCATTTCTGATGTGATTCTTCCTGTGAGAACGATTTCGGAATCAGGAACAAGCATATCCTCTACCCTGAACATATCCAGCCCGTTCATCAGGGATGAGGCATATCCGAACTCTTTACCTTCAGGAACTCTGGTGGACGCTGCAAACAGAAACAGGGGATGTAAGCCGATAGCAATGGCGATAGGAAGGTCTTTACCCTTCTCTACTGAACTCTTCCACAAAAGGTAGGTGTGCCGGGGAGCGACCAATCTGGGAACCAGCCTCTTATGGTCCAGGACCATCAGCCTGTGAATGCACGCGTTGTATGCTTCAGGAGTGTCTGCATCCGAATTACCGTTCCTGGCGATCAGGACGCCAGCAGTGATATATTTACCGCCATCCCTCTCAAAGTGCTTAACTATAGGCAATTGAGAAAGGTCAGGAGAATGTTTTTCAAAATTATGGTCTTTGATACTCACTTCTCCGTCATAAGACTTTTTGCTGAGAGAAGGAGCCAGTTGGTCTTTATTGATTCCCAGGTATTGGCACAGAATTCCTCTGGAAGAAATGAAGTTCATGGCAAGTTTTTTACCCTCGACGTTAAGCAAGAGGGGGGTGGATTGATACCCATTTTTATTGATGAACTCCACCACTTCATCGTGTTTCAGCTCCTGTTCAACTTCTACTTTATTCACTGAAGAGATGGCATCTCGGAGATTCATGGAGATTCTATTTAACTAGGCCTATTTATTGTTTTAGTGATTTTTTATGTAAATCCGCAAGATTTTGCATGAATTCGACACACATTTTAAATTAACTTAGCATCAACTCGAAAATAAAGATGATGAAAGCCGGGTGCTTAAATGAGGAAGTTGTTTAGAATAGTGATTGGACTGGTGGTTATTGTAGCTGTAATTGGTACCTTATGGATGTACCACACGAACAACCTCTATGAACAGTCTTTTACTGCCGAGTATAGATATCAGGTCGATATGGATCCAGGTAGCGGGTCCGGTCTGAATAATGTAACGCTATATGTTCCACTTCCTTCCGAAAATGGAGCAGGTATCTCACTGGAGGACATCAATAGACCTGATGACTGGGAAGTTTCCACTGTGGATACTGTTCACGGTGAAATGCTCGAAATCAGTGCCGAGAGAATTGAAACCGCTAATAGATCCAATTCTTCACCTCTTAGACCAGGAGAAGAGCCTCAAACACCTGGACCTCAGGACCGAACACTTCGTCTCAATAGAATTACGGAAACGATAATCTCGAATAAGGAGATAAATACTGCGAACCCCCATGGAAATGAACCTGTGCTAAATCCAAAGTACGATCTGACCAGAACCGAGTGCTCGTTCCCTCACGGAGGTGACCAGCCATTGAAGTGCTACCAATACCGGAGCGCAATGTTCATCAATTATGGATCAGAGTCAAATGGATCAAATGTATCGGATGCTGGACTTAATGTTAGTGTTACCTTCGAGGGAAGTAACAGCTGGTGGATATACGGGTGGAATGGAAACGAATATCGAGATAGAATTTATTTTACAGTAGAAGGAGATGAAGGGTGGTTTGAATCTGAGGGACAGCTGATCGCTGGCCAGGGGAGCTACCGCCGAACCTGAAATTAAAAAATAAAATTGTTGGCTATTTCTTTTTAGCTGAATATGAGGTTACCACAACACTGGCAAAAACTACTGCCAATACGGCTATGGTCGCCGTGGGGACATGCAATGGTGAAGCTACAGATAAGTCGCTTGCGCCTGTTAGATAAGTCAACATGCTGCCCACACCAAGGTAACCAATAAATGCTGCAGGGATAGCCAGTAGGGCTAAAAAGTAGCCCGCTACTAAAAAACCAAACATTTTTCCAGTACTCTTGTTTACACTCATCTCAACCCTCCTACCTTTGATTATCACCATTTACAATAGCGCCATATTATTTAAACCTTTCTATTTTTTGACACAAAGCTTTAATTTTCGGCATTGCAAATTGAAGTTTGGAGCTACAGGAGAAGGCAGTTTTGACGAATTGCAAATTATTAATATGGCCGGGGTTGGTAAGAGAAAATTATGTTGAATAGAAGTTTCTTCCTGCGTGACACCAGGACTGTTGCCCGCGAGCTTCTGGGGAAATTGCTGGTCCATAGAACTACTGAAGGTGTGTTGAGCGGAATGGTCGTTGAGACCGAGGCGTACTTTGGTCCTGAAGACCCTGCCTCTAGAGCGAAAAAGAGAACAAGAGTGAGTGAACCAATGTGGCAGCAGGGAGGGCATACACTGGTCTACATGGTCCACGCCAACTGGCTGCTGAACATTACTTCAGATAAGAGGGAAATCCCAGGTGCGGTGCTTATCCGTGCTCTTGAACCTCTAGAGGGGGTGGATCTAATGAAGGAGAGAAGAGGTATGAGTGATATCAGGAAATTGGCCTCTGGACCGGGAAAATTGACCCAATCAATGGAGATCACAGGAGAGTACCATGGAGTGGACCTTATGAACCAGAACACCCTTCAGGTCATTGAAGGGAAATCTGAAGATGAAGAGTTTGAAATCGGTAGGTCACACCGTATAGGAGTAACAGAGGACCTGAAAGAAGAGCTGCGCTTTTTTATTGTGGGAAATAAGTTCGTATCCAGATAAAGATGAAGTTCATAATTATTTAGCGTTTCTTCAGGATAATTATCTTTTCGTTGAACTTATTTGATAAAATGAGGCCCCTCACTGATTTATTTCCCTCAAATAGCCCGAAAGATGGTCTAAGCTGTAAAAGCTTAGTATCAATTTGAAGGGATTAATATTAAGTAGCACTAATACCGCAAAAATTATTAACAAGTGTGACTTACATAAATGTTAATGTTAACCATGGGAGGTTTTGATATGAGAAAGAGGAAAAAGTGTATAACAATCTTTTTGGCACTATGTATGTTTTTGCTGTTGTGCGTAGGGACTGCTTCCGCTCATTTTGCTATGGTGTTCCCTGGTGGAGATATGCAGGTAACACCTGAAGACTATATAGCGGAGAAGGGAGAGACCAAAGATATTATTATTGTCTGGGGCCATCCGTACGAGCACATTCTCTTTGATTGTCCCAATGAGCCCGATGTTAGTGTGACAAAGCCTGACGGGAGCACTGTAGAGTTAACACCATCGGAGATAACGGTTCAGGAATATAAAGCATATGAAGTTTCTTATACGGTAGATCAGATGGGTGACCATATTATTGACGTCAGGCTGGATGCCGGAGGAGAGCACGGTTTGATGGACTACACCAAGGCAGTGATACACAGTGGAGAAGAGGTCTGGACTGGCTGGGATGCTGAAGTTGGGCAAAAGGCTGAGATCATGCCATACATGAGACCCTACGGAATGGAAGAGGGATTTGTGTTCAGTGGAAAGGCTTTATATGAAGGAGAAGCCCTTGCCGGTGCGACAGTGGAAATAGAAGAGTATCACACCAAGGAAGCAGGTGAAGAAGTTGTCAGCAAGGCGGAAGAAAAATATCCGTACGATCCACCCATGGTATTCACCAGAGTTGCTAAAACAAATGCAGGTGGAGATTTCTCATATACTCTTGACGAACCGGGTATCTGGTTCGTGGGAGCAACCAAAGAAATCGAAGATGGTATGGACCAGAGAGGAGTATTTATAATACCGTTAATAGAGGAGTTCCCACCAGAAGAAACCGCTGAAAGCAACGGAAACAGTGATTCCGGAACTACCTCTGATATAGAGGACTTAAAGACTTCCATGGACGATCTTCAGTCCAATGTTCAGTCCCTGCAATCAAAGGTAGAAGGAATGGAAACCGGTGGAACTTCAAGTTTGACCTACGCTGCTATGGGAATAGCCATTGTAGCTATAATAGTAGCAGCCGTATCGATGACGATGAGGAGGTAAGAAAGAAGAAATGGTCCATATATCGGATGGAATTCTTTCCACGCCGGTACTTGCGGCGGGATGGGCTGTAACCCTTATAGTCATGGCAGCAGTACTGTGGAGAAGGGAGCAAAAGGGGAGTGCAGCAGAGGATATACCCAAACTCTCTGTCATTACGGCTGCGTTCTTTGTAGGCTCTCTCATTCACGTGCCTGTAGGTCCGACCAGTGTTCACCTGGTGCTCAACGGTCTTGTAGGTGTTGTTCTGGGGTTGCTGGCCTTCCCCGCAATTTTTATTGGACTCATACTGCAAACAGTTCTTTTTCAGCACGGTGGGGTAACCACTATCGGAATAAACGCTGCTATTATGGGCATTCCTGCTCTGATGGCCTATGGAGTCTTTAGAGGAGGTATCGAACGGGGCGGACAAAAGCTTGGACCGTTATTCGGGACCATCGCCGGTGGATTTGCCGTGGGGCTGGCAGTCCTGTTTCTGGTATTATCCCTCCTCACCACCGGAGAAGAGTTTACGAGTGTTGCTGGAGTAATAGGTGTAGCACATTTGCCGGTAATTGCCATAGAAGCAGCTGTAACGGGTTCAGTTGTGGGATTTCTGCAGAAAGTAAAACCCGAATTGATACAGGGTGGAGGATGAACTAAATGAAAAATATGGCATTGCTTTTCGTTATTTTATTGATGCTAATCCTGATATCACCGGTAGCTTCACATAGAGTGCATACCAGCTGGGAGATGGATACGATCGAGCTAAAAGCGTGGTATGGTGGGGGTGATCCGATGGCGGATGCAGACGTTAAGGTGTTCATCAATCAGAGCGGGGAGCAAGTAGTGTATGAACAGGGTGTAACAGATGAAAACGGCACATTTACTTTTTCCCCCAAAACCGGGGTTAGCAATTATACTGCTGAAATAGGTTCTACAGGACATGAAGGACAATTGGAGATAAATCTTGCAAGCTCTTCCTCATCTGGCGAGGATCAGGAACTACCCCTGTACATGAGAATTGGAGCAGGATTTGGGTACCTGTTGGGACTGGCAGGGGCCGCTTTGGCCTACACTGGCTGGAAGAAGAATAAGGGTAAGTGAGATAGGCAAGAAATAAAATATTAGGAAATAGAGACGTATATTTATGGAATATCCAGAAATCGACCGTTATGCTTCACTAGATTCTCCTCTTCACAGACTCGATCCCAGGATAAAGTTAGTATCTTTTATCGTTCTTATCTTCTCCATAGTTTTACTCCCTGCTGTCGAACTAGCAATAATAGCTCTAGTCGCTTCTATTTTATTTCTGCTGGTATCTCAATTGCCGGTCCGGTTCGTCATGAAGCACGTCAGATGGGTTTTCTTGTTCATAGTACCTTTTTTGATAATAATGCCCTTCACCGTCAAGGGCACAGATTTCTTCACTTTTGGCGGTCTGGGTGTTACCTACGAAGGTGTGGAGTTCGGCTTTCTGGTCTCTATCAGGGCTCTGGCGGCTGTAATGCTCATTTTCCCCATGGTTGGTACCATGAGGTTTGACACCACGTTGAAGGCTTTATACCACATGAGGGTCCCCAATTTGCTGGTCCAGATGCTGATGTTCACCTACCGCTACATCTTCATCTTCATAGACGAGTTCTCCCGAATGCAGAGGGCCATGAAGTCCAGGGGTTTCAAAGTGGGGACCAACCTCCATACTTTTAACACCATAGGCCGGGCTGTAGGGATGCTTCTGGTGAGGAGCTATGAAAGAGCGGAAAGAGTGTATCAGGCGATGCTGTCTGCGGGCTACACCGGAAATCCCCGAACACTATTTGATTTTAAATCCTCACCAAAAGATTATATTTATGGTTTTATCATAATCGTTTTTGCGGTTCTTCTACACGTTCCTGCGGTGATCCTATGAGAGAGGCAATAGAGGTCAGTGATCTGGTTTACAACTATGTTGATGGCACCAAAGCACTTGACAGCATCAATTTCAAGATCTTTGAGGGGGAAAAAGTTGTGGTAGTGGGTCCAAATGGTGCGGGGAAGACCACTTTTCTCCTCCATCTCAACGGCATACTGAAAGGGAATGGAGGCAACATAAGAATATTTGGACAGGATGCCACCGGGATGAGCAGGGAGGATATAGTGAGTAAGATCGGGGTGGTCTTTCAGGACCCCGATGACCAGCTCTTCATGCCCACCATCTTTGATGACATCGCTTTCGGCCCCATTAATCTGGGATTGAGTGAGCCAGAGGTCAAAGAAAGGGTCACGAAATCTCTATCTACCGTGGGTCTCACAGGATACGAGGACAGAGCTCCCCATAATCTCAGCTTTGGGGAAAAGAAGAAGGCAGCCCTTGCGGCAGTGCTGTCAATGGAACCTCAAATACTGGTCCTTGACGAGCCTACAGCCAATCTGGACCCCAAAAGCAGGAGAGACCTCCTCCAGAAGATTAAAGAGCTGAACAGGCAGGGGATCACTATAATCATTGCTTCCCACGATGTCAATGCTCTTCCAGAACTTGCAGACCGGATCTATGTTTTGAACAAAAAAATGATAGCAGAAGGATCTCCCAGAGAGATATTCTCAGACAGCCAACTGCTTAAAGAGAACAAGCTGGAAGTGCCGGAAGTCTTCAAGCTGTTCGAAGTCCTTAAATGCTTTGGCTACAATTGTGAGCACCTGCCTTTATCCATTGAGGATGCTATCGAGGAGCTTACGAGGACCATAGAGACCGGGGACGGCCATATACATCTTCACATCCATGAGCACACCCATGACGATGTAGAAAAGTTGAGACACAAATATGAGCACGAAAAAGAAAGTTGAAACAGGATAATATTGCCTAGACAAACGAAAAAGATTCTCCTCATTGTCTTTGTTGTAATGAGTAACTTCTTTTTTTTCTTCATCTCAACAGATGTGCGATGTAATTTAATTGAAGACAAGGTAGTCTGTGGGGTAATTGAGGTTTTTTTCCACTTAAACTAAAATCTGAACGTTTATGAGTCCAAAAAAATTGAACAAAGAAGATGTAACCATCAAAAACCCACTCAAGAACACCTCAAAATATTTATAATGCTAAAACTACCATATATAAAAACAAAAAATCAGTGATGGACATGAACGAGATAGAGAATGGAGGAATAGCCATGAGATCACCAACCGACACTACTAAGTACTTGGTACACTCAGAGATTATTGCTGAGGGTATTGTAGAAAGGCCTGACGTCGTTGGTGCTATATTTGGACAAACTGAAGGTTTACTCGGTGAAGAACTCGACTTACGGGAGCTACAGAAAACAGGAAGGATCGGAAGAATTGAGGTCAAAATTGAAAGCAAAAGTGGAAAGAGTTATGGGGAAATTAAAGTCCCATCCAGTCTCGATAAGGTAGAGACTGCCATTCTTGCAGCTGCCCTCGAAACAATTGAGAGGGTAGGCCCATGTTCAGCTAAGATCAGAATAACCAAAATTGAAGATGTTAGAGCCAGCAAGAGAAGAAAGATCGTGGAGAGAGCCAAGAATATTATCAGAGATTCATTCAAAGAGCCGGAAGTTGAATCCGAGAGGATATCCGAGCTGGTAAGGCAGTCTGTTAGAGTGGAAGAGATAACCGAATACGGACCCGAAAATCTTCCTGCAGGTCCAGCGGTTGACGAATCAGACGCTATAATCATTGTGGAAGGAAGAGCTGACGTATTAACTCTGTTGAGACATGGTATAAAGAATGTGATCGCTGTTGAAGGAACCAACGTACCTAAACCAATAGTCGAGCTCTCCCGTAAAAAGACGGTCACCACATTTCTGGACGGCGACAGAGGAGGAGACCTGATACTTAAAGAAGTCCTACAGGTCGCAGATATAGACTATGTTGCCAGAGCTCCAGATAATAAGGGTGTAGAAGATTTGAGCCAAAAAGAGATAGTGAAAGCTCTTCGGAACAAGGTTCCGGTAGAACAGGTATACGTGGTAAAGACCAAAGAGAACAACAAGGGAGTCAGCATAGAACCCAAGGAGAAAGAAGCTAAGAAAGAGGGTAATAAAAGAAAAAACTTCACTGAATCGCTAAAGAAGCACAAAGATGAAATTGAAGGAAAATTGGTTGCTAGAATGCTTGATAATAACTTTAATCTTGTCAAAGAGATCCCGGTGAGAGACCTGGTGAAAGACCTGAAAGGCAATAACTCAAAAGCCTCTTGTGTAGTTTTTGATGGTGTAATTACCCAACGCGTTATTGATTTGGCTGCAGGAAAAAATTTGCAGTATATTATCGGCGTCAGGCTGGGAAGCGTAGTTAAAGTTCCCACTACCGTTAGAGTCATTACATTTGAAGACTTTTAATTTTTATTTTTTTATTTTTTTATTATTTCCAAACTTCTTTTTTCTTTAACGACTTTCTTTAGGGACTTAAAACTACTTCGATCATTTTCGCTTACTTATCAAGCAAACACAGTCTGTAGAGTATCTCACAGGAATGCTCTACATACTCTGCTCTGGTCAATGCTTCAAGAAGTGTATGTCCAGCCGAGTAGATACCATGACCCCGCAGAACGGCTACATTGTTCTTTTTAACGGACCGGGAGATCAACTCAGCCCGCTCCTGCTCTTTAAGATCTCCGTCCAGCACAGGAATGTTACCCAAGAATATTCCCCCCTCAAAGTCTGGAGGTTTGATCATATCTTCCACCAGAGAAATAACTACATTGAATACGCCGTGGCAGTGAACTACGGCTTTTAAGTCGGTAGCCCGGTAAATGGCTTTGTGTACATTATAATCAGAAGACACTTCATTCAGATCGTCTCCCCCACCCTCATCCAAATTCATTGTGACGAACAATCCTTCATTTAAATCGTCCAGAACAGTTCCACTTTTGGTTATGATTATATCATTTCCATCTCTAATACTAATATTGCCACTGGCCCCTTCTACTAGCCCTTTTTTCTCCATCCTCTTTCCTGTATGGATCAACTGGGTCTTATTCATGTTCAAATTCTTTTTATTAATGTAATATAAAATTAAGCAAAGACCTTTAAAACAATTTGGTAAATGTGCTAAATTGGGAGGCGAAAAGTAGAGATCGAGGTCTTCAGGATTTTTTGAATTAGCTGGGATGGCATAAGATTACATTATGTGATCACCAAAAACTTTTAACCTTTATAAATGCGTATGTACGTTCATGGAGACTAGAAGACTTCAGCTTATTGGTGGCTCAAGTTTCATGGTCAGCATCCCCAAAAATTGGGTTAAACAAAATAGTTTGAAGCAGGGTGATGAACTCAATCTGGATCTGGATGGGGCCGAGATAAAGTTGACCCCCAAAAAAATGGAAGAGGATAACCTAGAGAGAGTGTACGTTAAAAAAATAATGAAATATGATAAGGAGTTCCTGTTCAGGTTCATTCTCAGTCTCTATTTACAGGGTTTTGATGAGATCATTATTCAGGATGTGTCCATTACATCTCCGGTTATCCTGAATATTAGCGAAATAGCCAGAAATTTTATCGGTGTCGAAGTAGTGCAGGCTGGGGACAAAGACGTTATTCTAAAGTGCCTTACTGTTCCGGAACTGGATTCTTTAAGCCTTTTGCTCAGAATGGGTGAAATATTATCCGGGATCATTGACTCCATAGATAATGCTATAATGTTCAAAGATACTGGTGAATTGGACACAGTTAAAAAGCTTGGAAAGGATTCTGATAGATTATATTACCTAATATGGAGATACGAGAACAAAATGGAAACGGATTCAGACAATAAGAACATCGCCAGGATATTGAAAGAAATATCAGAGTCTCTCACGACTTTAGCTGAAGATATAAGGAATCTGGAAGTTGCCAGCGACATCCTCATCCTGCTAAGAGAGATGAAAGATATGTTCCAGTCTGCTTTTCAGTCATATATAGAATCGGACTTGGAAAGTGCTGAAGATACCATAATCAATCTCAACAACCTCCAAAATAGGATCGAAATATCCAAATATCCTTTGAGAGGAACCTACAAAAGTATCAAGTCTCTAGGAAAAACTGCTTTTAATAAGGCGGCCGTAGAATCTGTAATTGATGAGGTTGATCAAAAATAATGAAAATCTGTATTAAACTGAACAATTAGAACTAATTGGAATTGAATTGGATTGGTGTAAGATTGGTGTAAGCATGAGGGGAGAACTGTGGAAGATACCGGCATTCGTTTTAATGGCTATTTCCTTCTCTCTGCTCCTCAGCTTTACTTCTAATGTCGATTTGAGTGACACAGGTTTTGGCGGATTTATCGGAGCGGGAAATAAAGCAGAAGATGTTCCTCAGAAAACAGTTCAAGTACCATACGACAAAATGAAAGACCTGAATGAAAAAAGTGATCCTCCTCAGATACCCGTATTTTTCGTTGATGGGTTGAACGAGCATACATATCTCCTCAGGCTTTATACTGCCTCGAATTACAGTGGTGGCGAGTGGGAAGAAGATACTGTGAGTTACGATGACAAGAAAGCGTTAGCTGGTACGAGTATAACCAGCTATTCTGTGACCCCTCTTTCAAACTTCTCCAGACATATTCCAGTAGCCAAAGACACCTTCTTCGTTACTGCCTCAGCGGACTATAATTCAGAGACAGGCACCTACTTGGTAGATAACTTATCTTCCAGTTACGGCGCTTACTCTTCTGCCCGTGAGTTCCAGGCTTCTAATGCTGCCCCAAACGATGAAGAGGTGAACGTTTATGGGGAGGACGCGATTGAACAATTGACCCAGCGTGTAACTCATGACGCTGAAAACGACTACGAGAAAGCGGTCCTGATCAAAGAATACCTGCTGGAGAATTATCAGTACGACACCGCACACTGGACCTCGCCTCACCCTGTTTACGATTTCCTTTTTGAGGAAAAAAGAGGGCTGAGCAAGCATTTTGCGTCCGCCTTCATAATAATGTGCAGAACGATGGATATTCAGGCTAGAGGTGTTTTCGGTTATTTGGGCAAGCCAGTGGAATACAATCAGACAGTTTATGCTTCTCAAGCCCATGTGTGGGCAGAAGTCAAATTCGAAGAGAACTGGATGGAATTCGATGCTACACCGCCTCCACCAGATAAGATACCCACGGACACAGAAATAGATGAGATCGATAAAAAGGCTGAGAGAGGAACCAATTTCACTGTAGGCGGCTTCGTGAAGAGCGAACATGGGACGCCCACGGGTTATGTGGAGATCTATTTGAAAAAGGATAAGAATGAAGACGGTTTACTGGTGGACATAATTCCACTGGAGGACGGACAATTCAAACGTAATGTTTCGGTTCCTGATGTTTCTGGAGAGTATCACGTGGTTGCTCACTATGTAGGGACTTTGAGATACGAAAGCTCTTGGAGCGACCCTATTATCAGGATATATGATACAGCGAGTTTAGAAGCCAGCATACCCGACATAACCGCTAGAGACTGTCAGGTAACCGGTTTTCTGCACGACTACAACGGCACACCTATCAAAAATACTACCCTGGACCTTAAGACCGTCAAAATAAATGGTTCTGATGGAAGCAATGTCCTAACCAACGTTTATACAGCCGAGACCAATGCTAAGGGAGAATTCGAGTTCGACATACACTTCGAAGAGGAAGGAACCCACATTGTTAATGTATCCTACCCTGGAGATGAGTACGTGCTGCCCAGCTCGGTTAAGAAGGAAGTAGAAGTGGGAGATGTGCAACTTTACTTGAATAATACTTATGCGGTTAGAGGCGAGTACTGGAACACCACCGGTGCTCTTTATTTCAACGATAGGCCTTTAGATTCATTGATCACATTCAGGGGGTTGGCAAACACTGTTACTCAAAATGGTGAATTCAACATCAGCACTGTAATACCGAGCGAGTTCCCTCTGGGTGAAACTAAAGTGCAATACGAACTCTCAGATTTGAATTACATGTCATTCGTCAACCTCACTATAAAGGCAAAGACCAGTCTGGACGTGGAAATTAAAAAGGACAAAAATTGGATAGTTTTTGTATATCTAAAGGATGACAACGGCGACCCGGTCTCAGGAAATATTACCATAGCAAATCACACGGTCTCTGCCCAGAATGGTGTGGCCAAAATGGAAAGCGAAGAGCTTCCTGAGAAATTTGAGGTAACTTTTGCCGGGAATGAGAAGTATTTGGGTTCTTCGACCAACGTCGACCGTACCAGTTTCCCTTATTGGGTTTTTGCCCCGCTGATACCTATTGCAGCCTTTGCGGCTTATAGAATGAGGTTCCAGAAACTCATATTGGTTGATTGGGGCAGTGACCTGCCACCCATCTGGGATATGGGAGAAGAAATAAACATTAAAATCGGTTTGAAAAATGGAGGTAAAAGCATCTTGAGAGCTTCACTTGACGGAGAGTACCTGGAAGAAGTTGGCTCCTCCTTGAACTTGAAATTCGTTTTTCAGGAAACTGGCAACCACACCCTGGTAGCCGAAAGGTTTTTGCCCAACGGAAAGATAAAAGAGACCAGAGAGCTGGAGATAAAAATAATGAATTATAGCGACGCCATAATAGATACTTTTGGAGACCTGGTTACGGTCGCAGAAGATAAGAAAAATATGGACCTCAGAGATGCTACACCGAGAGAAGTATTCAAAGCTCTCGGAACCAACAACGGAAAAGAGCTGCTCAACCTTTTCGAGTATGCAAAGTATGGGAGTAAATTATTCACCAGAGAAGATTTCTCTACAGCATATTACGCATATCTGACCGTGTATAGGGGGATCGTATGAGGCGTTTAATTGGGGAGATCATCACTCTTACCATCTTTATAGGGGTTTTTTACATAGCGACACTTTTTCAACAGACTTATTTTGGCAGAACAATTCTGACCATAGATCTAGCCACGATTGTAGTTATATACGCGCTCTTATTGGCATACATTCTGCTGGGATACAACAAATACACGCTCTCTTTCAAGCCGTTTGCTCTGGCCATCGCTTTCTTCTTCATTCTGGAAGTAATCGTTTTTAACCTCTTTGAGTATTCTCCTATTATCTATACGTTTTTCCAGTCAAATAAGCTGGAGGTAATGCTTCTTCTGGCATTTTTAGCCCTTGCTCATGTGGAGCTACCGGTCAAGACCAGGTTTCAACCGGTTATCACTGCTGTGGGCCTCATTCTTGCAGGTTATTTGGGATACTCTCTTATTTCTACCGTGCCTATGGATTACTCAACAGAACTGGGCCTGGTCTTCCTATTGATAATGGTGGTCTTCTCTGCCACAGTGTTCTCCAATATCACCGAAAACGAATTTACTACGTGGCTCAGAAATTCCAGAAAATTTTTGTTGTTCTTTATAATTGTCATCGCGGCATATTACATATCTATCAGACCGATGTTGGAGAAACCGGGGCTGATAAACCTGGTAGAATGGGGTATAGTGATAATCGTACTCCTGAAATTATCCAGAGACTATAAACGTAACTTGAATATCGACGAATCTGAATTTATTGAGCCCCACAAACAACGTATTTCCATTAGGAGTGACGAGTGGGTGGACGAGTTCAGAAGAGCTCAAGATGGCTTTATCCAGAATGGCATAAAATCTCATTTTATTGCAGCCCTGACCAAACCTCTTTACGATATGGATTGGAGTGAAGAAAGGGTTGCCGTGTTCATATCGGCAGTAGTTTCTCATACAGATAGAAGGGTCCCATTTTTTTCCTTTAAATGGGAGAGAAGAATGATAGAGAACAAGAATCAGAAAGAAAGAGAAGAAATTGTAGACGACCTGATCGAAAGGTTGAATAAGGAAGGTGTTGATATTGCGCGCTGAAGAATTTAAAGAAAAGAGCCACAAGATTATTGATGAAGTGACCAGCATTTACGTGGGGAGTGAGAACCACATTGCAAAATTGCTTGCTACATGTCTCAGCAACGGTAACGTTTTGTTCGAGGACTATCCCGGACTTGGAAAGACCATACTGGCAAAGGTTTTCGCCAGAACTATAGGAGCGGACTACGGTAGAGTTCAATTCACGCCTGACCTACTTCCCTCGGATATAACGGGAACAAAAGTGTGGAGAGCCAACGAAGGAAGGTTTGTGCTGGTTAGAGGTCCGGTATTCACAAACGTACTGCTTGCCGATGAAATAAACAGGAGCCCACCCAAAACCCAGGCAGCACTTCTAGAAGCGATGGAAGAGAGACAGGTAACTATCGAAGGCGATACCCATAGACTTCTGGAGCCCTTTTTCGTTATAGCTACTCAAAATCCCATTGAGCAGGAGGGAACTTATCCTCTGCCTGAGGCTCAGATGGACAGATTCATGCTTAAAATGAGTCCTGGTTATCCGGTAAATATAGATTCGGAGGTAAGCATCCTCAAAAGAAGGATCGAGTGGAAAAAAGATGATCCCACAGGAGATATAATTCCCATTATATCCATAGAAGAGTTCAGAGAAATGCAGAAGTTCGTGGAGAACATACACGTTAGTGAAAGCATAATCAGATATATAGCAAATCTTATCAGAGCTACCAGGAAACATGAACTCGTGGAGATAGGTTCTAGTCCCAGAGGAGGTCTTGCCCTGCTGAAAGTCTCCAGAGCTATGGCCGCAATAAATGGCAGGGATTTTGTGATCCCGGATGACATCAAGACCGTGGCAAGTGACGCTCTCTCTCACAGGGTGCTGCTGGATGTGGAGTACGTGATCGAAGGTGAAAGGCCGGAGAATATTGTGGAAGAGGTCCTGAAAAACGTAGAGGTGCCCAAAGACCTCACAACATAGAGAAAGCAAACAAGTATGAAGATCAGAAAAGTCAGCTATGTATTGCTAAAGACATCATTTTTACTGGCCATTGCAGGGATCCTGATCCTGGACTATGAGCTGGTAGCTCTTGCAGCCTTCCCTATTCTACTGCTATTAGTTCCATACATTCCCTGCAGATTAAAGGATGTTAAGGTTGACTTGGATCAAGGTGGAAAATACGTAAACGACCCGTTCACCGCCAAGGTGAACCTAACCGCTAAAGGATTCGGTCTTTTAAAGGTCCAGCACACTCTACCAGAGTTCTTTGATATTACAGAGGGCCAAAACACGGTTCAGACTTTTGTTCCCGGAATTAAACGTATACATATAGCCTATACTGCCACTCCCTCAAAAAGGGGTTTTTATGAGCTTAATAAGATCTCTTACCAGACAGAAAACCCATTGATGACCGGCAGGAAGTCTTATGGCGAGGTGGAGGTAGACGTCACCCTGGAAGTAAAACAGAGGATCCAGAAAGTGCTTAAAGTAGGTAATCTAAGAGGAATTGCCAAATCGCCCCTTCCAGACATCGATATATCCAGAATAGGAGTTCCCGGGACCGATTTCAGGGAAATAAAGGAGTACACCCCTGGAGACCCTATGAAGTTCATAAACTGGAAAGCAACTGCCAGAAAAAACAAATTAATGGTGAACAAATACGATGTGGAGGGTAAAAAAGCAGTATGGATATTCCTGGATGCGAACAGGTATATGGTGTATGGGACTGCAATAAAGAATTACATGGAAGCAGCGATAGAAGCCGCCAACTCATTGACATACTATTTCACTTCCAGAGGCTACAAGGTGGGGATGTACATTGTGGGAACTGGACAAGTTCTCTATCCGGACACTGGACAAAGACAATTCAGAAAAATTGGTGACACATTGCTTACACTGGAAGCATCGAACGACATCGAGTCCTTTGACCACGCCCTCGAATCCTGTAAACGCTTTTTGATGATCTACAACCCTTTAGTGATGTTCATTACCAGAGTAGAATATTCTAAATCCCTCAAAGCGATCCTAAAGATATCCAAGTTCTCCAAAAAGAAAAGAGTCCCCATAGACGTTATCGCTCTCAAACAAAGCCGGGAAGAAGAACTTGCGACTATATTTCTTGAAGAGATCAGGAATTCCATGGTCACCAGAATGAGGTCGAGAGGAAGGGTCATAGAATGGGATATAGACACCCCACTATCAAAAGTGCTGATGAAGCAAACGCTTCATAAATAATGGTCCCCGCTTGCTCCCCCATTTCGTTTGACTTAGTCTTACCTTTATCTTTGAATAATATTATCAAAGTAGTCAACTACTATTTTTTTGTTTAAGTATCTTGTTAGATATATTTTTTTAAACGTGATTTAATCCTTATTGAAGGAATGAGAGAAAATATTTTACCCTTAAATATTTTCCATTTAAGGTACATAAAAATCAATTTTATACGATTCAATAAATCACTTCCGAACCCCATACTATCTTATTGCTTTTTACTCCTCTTTAAGGTTGTGTAACTTATGGTGAAACAAAGAAAAGGCTAAGTATTGACAGTACAGCTATAACTTTAAGATCATGGGCACCGCCCTGATTTTTTACAAATCAAGAAAAATAATTCAGTTAAATCCAAATTGTAATCATGTCAGCTCAATGTTTTATTTTCCTTGTTAAAGTTGCCAGATCCGGGATGCCCGCCTACGAGGAGGAAGTTGAGGAGGCAGAGGACGAGGGCGTAATCCTGCGCTTGCTGACAAACCCCGTGCGCATCCTCGGCGACGCGGCGGGCGCGGTGGAGGGGC
>JAWODI010000055.1:0-3525 GCA_046483365.1 Archaeoglobaceae archaeon
CGGTAGTAACTGCTTCTTCCTTTTTCTCCTCTTTCTTGACCTTGCCGGAGTAAACTACTCCTCTATCTCCGTCAACAGTTACCATTGCACCATCTTCCAGAACTTTACTTCCCTTGCTTGTACCCACAATGGCAGGAACACCCAGCTCTCTGGAAACTATGGCAGCATGACAGGTCATTCCACCCTCATCGGTCACAATGGCAGATGCTCTCTGCATGGCGGGAACCATATCCGGAGAGGTCATGGTCGTCACCAGAATATCTCCTTCCTTGACCTTCCCCACTTCTTTCTCTTCCAGAACTATCTTTACTTTGCCAACCCCGATCCCTGGAGCGGCTCCCAGTCCCTTGATGAGCACTTCTCCTTCTTCGAGTTCTTCTTCAGCTTCTCCCTTTCCTTCTTTGATGGTTGTTACAGGCCTTGATTGAGTGATGAAAACCTTACCGTTTTCGATGGCCCATTCAACATCCTGTGGCCAACCGTAGTGGTCCTCAATAACTTCACCCAGAGTAAAAACTTCTCTCAATTCTTCATCGGTCAAAACCCTTTCGTTGGCTTTTTTGTCATCCAGCTTGACCTCAACTGTTTTTCCATCCTGTTTGACCAGCATGAAGTTCTTTTTGGCTACTTTGGTCTCCACTACCTCTTTCTTGTTCCTGTCATAGACGTAGGAGTCGGGAGTTACACTACCACTGACTATAGCTTCACCCAAACCGAAGACAGCTTCCACGATGCACATTTTCTCCCCGGTCACGGGGTGAGAGGTGAACATCACTCCGCTCTTCTCACTGTTGATCATTTTCTGGACCACGACTGCTATACTTACATCCTCGTGGATGAAATTGTGCCTCACTCTATAGTAAATTGCTCTGGGAGTATATAGACTGCTCCAGCACTTCCTGACATTCTCTACTACATCATCCGGACCATTAACATTGAGAAAGGTCTCCTGCTGTCCGGCAAAGCTGGCTTCCGGAAGGTCTTCGGCTGTCGCAGAGCTCCTTATCGCTACGAAGACTTGCTCTCCCTCCTCCTCACTCAGTTGGTTATAGGCGTCCTTTATTTCTTCCTTGATTTCAGGGAGAATTTCTTTGGACTCGACTTCCTCTCTTATTTTTTGGGAAGCATAATTAAGGTCATCTGTATTTTCAGTATCAACCTCATCCAGGATCTTTTTTATATCATCTTTAATTCCAGTTTTTTCAATAAACTCCATAAATGTTCTGCTATCAACCACAAATCCATTGGGAACGGGTATCTCATTTCTGAGCAGTTCACCGAGATTTGCACCCTTGCCTCCGGCAATGGGTGTGTCATTCTTACCTAAATCGCTTAACCATATTACGCCCAACTTGATCCCTCCTTAAGTCTCAGAAAATAATATCAGAATTTAAAAGTTTTCGCCATTTATAAATGATAAATTGTGAACTTTCAGTGGAGTTTTCGACTTTCAGTTAAATAGTTTGTCTTTTTTTTCTCATTAACTTCTTGAACGATAAATTACACCTCCGGATTATCGATTAATCATTTAATTTAAGAATCGAGCCGGTCCAGAAAATTATTGAAGCAATACAGTGTTTAAGACAGTTTTAAGGTACCAGGGTAGGCTTCAGATTAATTCAACTCTATTGGAGACTACAGTTAGAAGTAAATTAGGAAGCCCCACCCTGGCAAGATATATTTGACCTCCCAGTAGATAATCTTTTTCCATGTGAGGTTGTTAACTCTAATAGAGACCGGCACGACTTATAATTTATTATCAAAATCGGTCTGCTGCTGTTAACTCAAAACCCGAGAGCTTGGATTATGAAATATGATATAGGTAAGAATGCTAAAAAATAGCCCTCCAGGAATATGTTGTTTTGCCGTTCGATCAACAGGACCCACTTTTATTTTCTATCTGTGGGACTCAAGTCCGCGATAATAATAGGTTCTCTGTGGGGTCAAAATGAGTTTAAAGGGCATTGTTGAATGTGCTATTTCCCCAATCCATGCTACGTAGAGAAAAGATTATTAATTCTATTCTTAAACTCCCGTATGTGGGAAGCGTAAAAGATGTTATAATCCATAAAAAACCTGAAGGAGGAAACTTGGGGACAGGTACGTTCGTTTTCTCTGACCGGTACTCTGTTTTCGACTTTGGGGAGATGCCAGACCTCATTGAAGGTAAGGGCGCGTCTCTCTGTCTGATGTCTGCTTACTTTTTTGAGAAGATGGAAGAGCAGGGGATAAAAAACCATTATATGGGTGTGGTGGAGGATGATCGCACAAAGAAGATAGATGAGGTAGAAGAACCCTCTAATGTGATGCAGACCAGGCTGGTCAGGGTTTTAGAACCCTCCAAAGTCAATGAATATGATTACAGCATTTTTAAACAGGAGAAAGGTAATTTCCTCATACCTCTGGAGGTAATATACAGAAATGTTCTGCCTCCGGGTTCCAGTGTCTTCAAGAGGATGGATAGAGGAGAAATAACTCCGGAGCAACTGGGTCTGGATGAATATCCTGCTCCTGGCTCGGTCTTAAGCAAACCCTTACTGGATGTGAGCACCAAACTGGAAAGTGTGGACCGATACATGAGCTGGGATGAGGCTGAAGAGATCTCTGGTTTGAGTAAAGATGAGCTTGAAGAACTAAGAGAAGTTGCAAATCAAATTAACAAATTAATATCAGCTGAAACCGATAAAGCAGGAATAAGGAACGAGGACGGCAAATTCGAGTTCGCATTTGACCATGAACGGAATTTGCTGGTAGTTGATAGTGTAGGAACCCCTGACGAATGCAGATTCAGTTATTCGGGAATGCAGATAAGTAAAGAGATACTGAGAATCTACTACCGAAATACTGAGTGGTATAACAAGCTCGAAAGCTTGAAGGGACAGGCAGACTGGAAGAGCAAGGCAGGAGAGCCTCCCAAACTACCGGCAGATTGGAAAAATGCCGTATCCGACATTTATAAAGCATGTTGCAATGAAGTCACAGGGATAAAATTCTTTGAGGTAGATGATCTGGATGAGGTGGTTAAACATATTAAGTCACTTGTGGAAGATTACAGGGGATATTGATGAAAGTGATGAAGGCAGCACTGGCCATTGAGGACGGCACTTATCTGGAAGGAAAAGGATTTGGAGCTGAGGGAATAAAGCAGGGAGAGCTGGTCTTCAACACCAGCATGACCGGCTACGTTGAAGCATTAACCGACCCCAGCTATGCAGGCCAGATCCTGATGATGACCTATCCCCTTATCGGTAACTACGGAGTCAACAGAACGGATTTCGAGAGCGATGGTATTAAAGCCGAAGGATTTGTGGTGAGAGAGTTGTGCCAGGAGCCTAGCAACTGGAGAAGCGAGCTGGACCTTGACAGTTTTCTAAAGGAGTATAATATCCCCGGAATTGAAGGTATAGATACCAGAGCTCTGACCATGAAGACCAGGGTCCATGGAGCCATGAAAGCGGCATTGGGCGTTGGTGATTTTGAAAGGGAAGAGCTGTTGAGGATCGCGGTAGAGCAACCTTCCATTAC
>JAWODI010000080.1:0-11524 GCA_046483365.1 Archaeoglobaceae archaeon
GATCCCCAGAGGATATGTCACTTCTTTCCTGAATATTCCTGCTCCTCCTAACTCTATCCATCCCATTCCTTCCACATAAACCTCTGTCTCAACGCTGGGCTCTGTATAGGGGAAGTATCCCGGTCGGAACCTGACATCCTCAAATCCCATCTTAATGAAGAACTCCTTCAGCAACCCCAGTAAATGCTTAAAGCCCACATCCTTATCCAGCACCACACCCTCCAGTTGATCGAACTCAGGGAGGTGGGTAGCGTCAATACTCTCTCTCCTATACACTCTGTCAAAAGAGAAGGCTTTGACCGGGGGGTTGGGATTGTTTGCAAGGTGATGAATGGTAATTGAGGTGGTGTGGGTTCTCAGCACAAGCTGTCTTGCCTTTTCCAGGCTCCACTCACTTCCCCATCCTGTAGAACCGGTATCCCACCCATTCTCGTGGGTGCTCTTCACACTATCAACGTATTGCCTGTCAAGGTCAACATATTTATCCAGATAAAAAGTATCCTGCATATCTCTGGCAGGGTGGTCTTGAGGCTGGAATAAAGCGTCGAAATTCCAGAAAGAGCTCTGAACGTAATTACCCTTTATCTCCGTAAAACCCATCTCCAGGAATATCTTGCGGCATTCCGCAATTATCCTCTCATAGGGATGCATCTTGGCAGTGAAAATGTCTTCAGAAGGCTTGTGAATATCGTATTCCAGAAACTCCACATTCCTCCACCTGCCGGAGGCAAGGATGTCCGGAGATAGGTCGGCAACCGCGTCCTTGAGCTCCACATCCGGTTTATCCACCAGCTTAACGAATATCTGCTTATGCTCCTCCGGAACAACAAGATTCCTCTTCAACAGGTTGGATAGGATTTGCTGATCTACTTCGTTTTGTTTACCCCTTTCTATCAAGTTCAGGGCAGCCTTTTCTTCTAATTGCTGGTATGGGTTCTCAATTTCAATATTGATATTTCCTTTGTCTATGGTGATTATCCCTTTCTTCTTGAGCCAGCCGACGGCGATTCCCACATCCTTTTTCCCTACTTCCTCCTGGATGCGGGACATTTCGGTTACTCCATTGTTGACCGCTTGCAGAACCCTTTCTTCTGGCAGACCTTCCTGGAGGTACTTTCTGCCTTCTTCACTCAGGTGGTACTCTGTGTGGATCTGGGTGTTTACCTCGGCATAGTTCTTCTCCTCAAGCATGTGAGCAGCTTTAAGAACAGAGTCCCTGTTCAATTTGGTAATGTCGGCTGCTTTATCAACCAAATATTCTTGCCCCTCTTCTAATGATTTGAGTAAGGTGATCTCTACCGGAGATAGCATTAAATCACTTCCTGAGGTAGCAAATTTGCTAAGGTTTAAATTTTTTAGGTTTTGGTGAGGAAGGATTGACGGATAAATTTATATTATCACTTCTTGGCTATTTTTAAGTAAAAATTTCTGGTGAAGTTTTATGTATGCGAGGATTAAGGTTACCGATACAGTCAGAGTTCCCCCCTCAAGATTCGGAGAAGACACTGAGGTAGTAGTAAGGGATTTACTGTGGCAGCAGTTCGAGGGAAGGTTGGACAGGGAATACGGAATGATCGTGGGCATTGAAATCATTGAAGAGATAGGCGATGGAAGGATCATTGAAGGGGATGGTGCAGTTTACTATGAAGTCGACTTCACTGCAATTGCTTTCAAACCCAACCTGCAGGAAGTTATAGAGGGTGGAGTTGTAGAAGTTGTTGAGTTTGGAGCCTTTGTGTCTATCGGTCCTTTAGATGCTCTTCTTCACATGAGTCAAATTATGGACGATTATATGGTTTATGATGAAAAGAATAAGAAATTGATGGGTAAAGAGACCAAGAAAGCTATTACTGAAGGAGATTCTGTCAGGGCAAGGATAGTAGCTCTCAGCTTGAAAGAGAGAGAGCCGGAGAAAAGCAAGATAGGCTTGACCATGAGGCAACCCTGGCTGGGAACACTCAAATGGCTTGAAGACGATATAAAGAAAATGGAAAAGAAAGTTGAAGGAAGCCAAAGTTAAAGAGAAAGAGAATATAAACTGAGGTGCTGTTATGGAACTCGCATGCAGAAACTGCAAATTTATCAACATGGATTCTTCAGCCTGCAAAAACTGTGGAAGTACTGATCTTACCAAAGAGTGGTACGGTTACGTTATTATTATTGACCCCGAGAAGAGCGAAATGGCCCAGAAATTGGGGATCAAACTTCCAGGAAAATATGCCTTAAAAGTGGGCTAAACAGGCCAGTAATTGATAAGATAAAATGCTTAAGCTGACAGAAGAGTTGAGAGAAGAGTGCTCTAAACCCTTTGGCAGACTCTATTCTGGGGATAATGTTGAAATAAAGGCTATCGAAGAGTTACAGGATCACTCAATACTTGTTTGTGTGGGAGATATGGTGAGCTATCACGCTCTCGTCTCCGGATTGAACCCTCAAATCATATTAATAGATAAAAAGACTAAAAGAGAGTTTAATGAAGAAGTAGCAGATGAAGTTGATCGGTTGAGCTCTGAATATCAGGTCATTGAAGCTCTAAACCCCACTGGATACGTCACTGCCGACCTCGCCCAGAAGATCGAAACCTCTGTGAAAAAGGTGGATTCCGGACAGAAGATCAAAATGGTAGTAGAGGGTGAAGAAGATCTGGCAGTAATGCCTCTGGTTTGTGTTTTACCTCAAAACTCCCTGATCATCTATGGCCAACCAGATGAAGGGATTGTGGCCCTTAAAGTAACACATCATAAAAAAATACTAATACACCACGTATTAAGGAAGATGGAGAAAGTTAATGGAAACGGAAAAGAGGTAATGACCATCTGTGGAGTTGATGACGCCAAAATATGACAAAGAATAATAAGTATAACTGTATCAAGAAAAGGAGGTGAAGTTATGGAAGTAACAGTAGAAAAAGACAACCAGAACCATGTCTTAAGGAGGAAAGAGGTCCACTTCAAGGTTAAGTTTGACGCACAAACACCTTCTAGAAGGGATCTAAAACAGAAGCTGGCAGGCCTGTACGCAACAAACTCAGAGAATGTAGTTATTGACTACGTAAAGTCTGAATTCGGAATGGGTGAAGCGAATAGTTATGCTAAAATATATGATAATACGGACGACTTGAAAAAGTTCGAGTCAAAGCACATAATCAAGAGAAACACTCCAGAGGCAGCGGCAGAAGGCGAAGGCGAATGAATTTCACTTAAGGATTCAAAATAAATTAATTGAGATTTGAGATAAATATCGAGATATAGATTTGAGATTAAGAGGTGTTTATTGTGGCAGAACAATCAGAAAAAGTATCCAAGTTCTATGAAGTGAAAGGTGAGAAGGTCACCAGGAAAAGGAAGTTTTGTGCTCGCTGTGGTGAAGGTGTCTTCCTTGCTGAACATGAGGACAGGAGGACATGCGGTAAGTGCGGCTACACTGAATTCAAGTAGCAGAGCAAGTACAAGTAAATGAAGGCTCTGGGTATTGAGGGCACCGCATGGAGCCTCAGCGCAGGTGTAGTCGATGAAGATAATGTTATTTTAATTGAAAATAAGCCCTACATCCCCCAGGAAGGGGGCATACATCCCAGAGAAGCTTCTCAGCACCATTCTGAGAATATAGCCGATCTATTATCGGCAGTTTTTGAGAAAGTTAACAAGGATGAGGTTGACCTCATCGCCTTTTCTCAGGGCCCGGGTATGGGTCCCTGCCTGCGGGTGGTGGCCACTGCCGCCAGACTAATATCCCTCAAGCTTGGCAAGCCGCTGGTAGGGGTTAATCACTGTCTGGCCCACGTGGAAGTGGGTAAGTGGGCAACTGACGCTGTTAACCCGGTCGTATTATATGTCAGCGGGGGGAACACCCAGCTCATCGCCCGCAGGGGAGACAGGTACAGGGTATTTGGAGAGACCCTGGACATCGGGATCGGGAACGCTGTGGATAAGCTGGCCAGGCACATGGGTTTGAAGCATCCCGGGGGACCCAGAATAGAGAAGCAGGCCGCCCAAGGGAGAGAGTATCATGAGTTGCCCTATGTAGTGAAGGGAATGGACCTGTCGTTCAGCGGGATGGTTACCGCCGCCCAGAAGCTGTATGATAATGGTGTTGGTCCGGAGGACGTTGCCCTTAGTTTTCAGGAGACGGCCTTCGCCATGCTGGCGGAAGTCACTGAGAGGGCCCTGGCCTATCTGAATCTGGAAGAGGTCTTGTTGGTGGGAGGGGTGGGGGCCAACAGCAGGCTGCAGGAAATATTAAGAATAATGTGCGAGGATAGAGATGCCAGAGCTTATTCTCCGCCCAACGAGCTGATGGGAGACAACGGAGCCATGATAGCCTATACTGGTTTGCTGATGTACAGGCAGGGTTATGTAACGGAGATTGAAGAATCCCGTGTCAGACCAGACTTCAGGATTGATGACGTGGAGTTGAAGTGGGACTAATAGTTGAATATTGACTACACAGTAATATCCAATCACTTTAGCTAACTCACTCCGAAAAATCCTTAATCACTTTTTTGACCTTATCATTACAAATTCTGTAATAAACGGACTTGCCTTCCCGCCTCGATTCTAAAATACCGAGGTTCTCAAGTTTATTGAGCTGGATGGATACTGTGGACTGCGTCCTTCCCGTCTCAGGGACTATCTCGCACACGCACTTTTCCCCATCCGCAAGCAATTCCAGGATCTTGAACCTGGTCCTATCCCCAAGGGCCTTGAAGATCTCTACAGGGTCATTCATTACCATCTGATAGTCCTTCCTGTTTTATCTTTAAGTTTTTGTTTATTCATGATTTTCATTCGTCAATCAAAACAATCCAAGGTTGACAGTAAATACATAGTAAACGCCAGCAGCAATGAACACCACACCTACGATTTTACGCATCCATTTTTCAACCACTCTTACACCAGTTACAAATCGTCCTACTGTTGAAACACCTTTCACCAGGAGCACGGACGCTATAATTACCGGGATGCCTGTGGCAAAACCAAAGATGGAAGGAAGAAGAATTCCATCATGAGTAGTTAAGGCGAGGGGCATGAGCATTCCAAAGAAAAGGACGGCACTAAAAGGGCAGAACGCAAGAGCAAAAATTATCCCTAATATGAAACCACCCACGTAACCTCTTTCTGCCAGGGCGAGTTTAAAGTTATTGAGTTTGTTATTACCAAAATTGAAGGTAAACCTGTTTGCCATTAAGATCAAGATCCCTACTATAATTAGAAAACTTCCAATGAATCCTTCTCCATACCTCTGCAAAAAGAAAGAGACTTGCTGGGTGTTCGCTCCCACATAGACTATGAGGCTTGCCAGCAGGATATAAACTGACATCCTCCCCAGCGTGTAGAGCATCCCCACAGTTAACGTGTACCTGCTGTTCTCGATCTTTCTGGATGTGTAGGCTATAGCTGTTATGTTAGTGGCCAGGGGACAGGGGCTTATGGACATCATTAAACCGATGAAAAAAGCGGCAACAACAGAGATATTGCTGGTCCCCATCTGCTCCATGAAACTCATCAAATCCATTCAGCTCAAGTCTCCTTCCAGCCTTTTCTCCAGTATCCCCTTGAGGTAGTTCATATACTCCTGCTCATCCTCTATTTTATACCACACCCGATTGTTTACCTCCTTATGGAAGGAGTCGTTAATGTAAGTTCCAATCCATAGAGATGAGCCAGTAGCCTCATACTTGCTGACTATCTCCCTATTCTTGGATAGCTCACCGTTAATGTGCTTGAAGACCAGCTTCTCTGACTGTAGTTCATCCTCAAAGTAGGTCTTGACTGTCTTCTCAGCCAATTCTCCCACTTTCTCACATGAATAGCACTGGTTGGTGCCGTGGAAGTGGATCACCTCCACCCTGACATCCTGATCATCCCCGGAATCTTCTCCTGTCTGTGTCTCGGTTGGATTCCCTTGTGGAGTGCTTAAATCTTGATCTTCTGTATCTGTGGAGCTGCATCCCGAGAATGCAACCATTATGGAGATTAGAGTGATCAATAAGACTTTAAATAATGCTCTTTTTTCCGGCAACTTCTCACCTATCCTGATGATACATATTGATGGATATCAATATAAATAGTTGGCGGTTTGAGAGAGCACTCCTTTAACATAGCTTAACTACTTGTCCACTTTAAGGGATGCACTCACCATTTTTGACAATGCTGATTCACTGCAATAGGCTATGAACTACTCATTGTACTTTGATTTTATATAGAGGTTTAGATGTCATCAGAAAATATTGCGGCAAACGATGAACGATGAACAAGAAGAATTAAATAGATTTAAACCTATTAGAGTAATGGGGGGTGAGAAAGTTGAGCGAGCCCGAAAAAGAAATAGAAGAAAAATACTCTTATAATAAACAGCAGCTTGTTGAGTTCCTGGAAAATCTGAAGAAAGAAGTGGAAGAAGGAAAAATTAACATTAAGGATGAACAGGTTCAGATACCTGATAGCAATATGGAAGTAGAATACGGCTTCAAAATCGAGAAAGGACAAAGTGAGATCGAAATAGAGATAAAATGGAAATAATCAGAAGTACAGTTATTCGAGGTTAAGTTGTGAGTTATTAGTCTCTACTCTTTGCTGATCGTCAGGAGGTGTGCTTTTGGATCTTAGGTTATCTATAGGTTACAAAGTAGATAAACCACTTTTGTTTATCCTGATGGCATGATGGCATGATGGCATGATGGTGGGGCATAAGTGTTTTAAGAGAGGATATATTTAAAGGGTTTCATGGCACATGAAAGAGTTCCAATTGGCATTCCGGGGTTCGATGAGTTGTGTGAAGGTGGACTCTTGAGAGACCGAACCTATTTGGTTTCAGGGACTTCAGGTTCCGGGAAAACCGTTTTCGCCATGCAGTACCTGGTTAATGGTATAAAAAAGTTCGATGAGCCCGGGATTTTTGTTGCTACAGAGGAGAGGCCTCAGCATATTAGAGAACATTTTTCGGAATTCGGGTTGGATTTGGAGAAAGAAGAGGACGAAAATATGCTGGCGATTGTTGATGCCGCCTCTACGAAGATAGGGCTGCCCTCTGATGAGAGATTTATTGATGTAAGGCCTTTTGATACCGGATCATTAATCGATCAGATGATCACCATTCAGGACGAAATTGGAGCAGAAAGAGCTGCTCTCGATTCAACTACAGCTATTGGTTTCGCAGTTCAAGATCCCGCCAAATTTAGAGTTGAACTGCTGAAAATAGCTACCACCATGGAAATACTGGGACTAACTTCGATATTGACCTGCGAAATCGTTGACTCCACCGGAGACAAGATAAGCAGGTTCGGTGTGGAGAACTTCGTTACTGAAGGGACCATCGTTTTATACTACAATAAATTGGAGAACATGAGAGTAAGAAGTTTGGAAATATTCAAGATAAGAGGCAGCAACCACAGCAAGAAGATCCATCCATTCGAAATAACGGACAACGGAATAGTGGTGCACTCCGGAGAAGAAGTATACTCCGATATCTAATCCATAGTTTTGGGAAGGGTTGGTTATTCAACTAAATAATATAATTCATAAACCTTTGTCCCGAATATAACCACTAACTCTTATCCAGAATTGAGTTTATTTCTTCTCTTGTCAGCCGATTTCTATGCTCCTGATCCTTCCACAGTTTTCTGAACCGGTAGAAGTATTCATAAAGAGATGTCCTTGCAGGTAACAATCCTGATGTAGAGGTTTTTGTATCAGTAGAACTAAAGAAGCTGGCTTCAGCCGGAGATTACGTCATAACAAACTACTAAGAATGGTTAAATAACTTTCAATATTCGAATCTACCTTTTTAGAAAAGTATTTCTGTAATCGCTGCAGTACTTAATTTGGTGTCAGTATGTTAATTGAGGCTCCTATAATAAGTCTTGAAGAGCAAAAAAAATATGCTGGAAAGCATGTTGCGATAGTTGAAGGAGAAATTGTGGCAAGTGGGGACACTGCAAAAGAAGCTTTCCAAAAAGCAAGGATCAAGCTTCCGGAGAAAAAGACAGATGAAATAGGGTTGATGTACATTCCAAAAGAGGAGCTGATGATTCTTTGAAGTACTCCTTTAGATACAGAAAGGAGAAATCTAAAATAAAAGGAGAGATCTATCGTCCTGTAGCAAGCGTTTATCTTAAAGGGAGAGATGATAACTGGTATCTTTTTTATCCATACGTTGATTCTGGAGCAGATATAAGTCTGTTCACGAGAACAGATTGCGAACTTCTTGGCTATGTGCTTGAAAATGGAGAGGAACACCATGTTGGTGGTATTACGGGTTTGCTTAGAATATTCATCCATGAGGTTCCAATGCGAGTGGGTGAAGAAGTTCTCAATACAAAGGTTGGCTTCGCTGATAAGGAGGAAGTTCCAAGGCTTCTGGGGAGGATTAGTATATTTTCAAAGTTTCAGATATGCTTTGATGAGAAGAACCTGAATGTGCACTTTAATGTTGATTGATTGGCTGGCAATATGGTTGAAGTAAATGAAATGAGAAATAAGGGGGTTAATTTATATTATATAAATATAATAGGTTAGTGACCTCTCTTCAGTCTCGACGCTCCAGAATAGAGTTCATTTCTTCTCTCGTCAGCCGATTTCTATGCTCCTGATCTTTCCATAGCTTTCTGAACTGATAAAAGTACTCGAAAAGCTCTGGGACATCTTCACAGATGACAGTGAGGTGATTTTCTATTACTTCCATCTTCATGTACAGGGGTAGCTCTTCAAAGGTCCACACATCATATTTCTTGCCGGTAACATCAACATTTTTGAATACTTCCTTGATGTCAAGGCCATCTGGAGCCACAATGCAAATATCTGTATCTCTACCTTCCCCTTCAGTGCTGGAACCGAATATCAGGACTGCCAGAACTTTGTCCTTGAGGAACTGGAAATCTCGAGCTATTTCTTCTCTCTCAGCCATTCTTCCATCACCTGTGTAAGTTCAATAAGACATGGGACTACATCTCTAATGGATTCCAGAGCTATATTGTCGTCTAGTCCATTGTAATGATGTACTAACCTATTCCTCAAACCATTGGCAACTTTGAGGCACTCAGATACTTTTTCAGTTTCCAGCTCTCCCCATTTATCGATGTTGGTGTAGTCGTCCTTTGGAGTGTATCCCGCATCTTTTAGATACATTGATATGGCCTCACAAGCAGCCTCAATAGCCTCCTGGTTAGCTTTATATATTGCCAGTCGTGATCTCTTATCTTTTTTTTGCGTCATCTATCCAATTCTCGATATCTTCTGTTCTTTCTCCTATGTGCTGGAGTTTATCGATGTATCTGGCAATCCTTTTCTCGTTCACAAAAATAAAGATAAAAAATAATATAAGTTTTGCTTTATGGTGATTGAAACTTAATTTTAATTTGCCAACTAAAAAGTTTAGTTGGATTCTAAATTGTTTAATTGCAATCTAAACTGTTTAGTCAGTAACTAAATTGTTTAGGAGAGTTCTAAGCTGTTAACAAGGCTTCTAAATTGTTTAGTATCGGAATTAAAATATAGTGGAAGGTATTAAGAGTAATAACCTGGCTTCAGTCAGTCTAACAGGAAGCTGAAGCCAGGACCCCTGTAAGAGGTAATCGATGTTGGCACTTTTTTGCTGATAAGTCTTTTGCTTCATGGGAGAGATGGAGGTGAAAAGGGTGAAAGAATGGAGTAGGAAAATTAGGTCTAAGAGTATAGTGACAATATTCTTGTTAATACTATTGGCTACTTCTATTGAAATAGTTTGGGCAGCGGTAGATCCATGGGCTCCAAACAATTACAACGACCCTTCAAGGATTTATGATGATGGTACCTATGTAAGATACCACCAGGAGTTTTTATGGGATCAAGCTCATGTAAATGAGCTACATGAGGTAACTGGAAGTGATGGAAAGTACCAGCATGAATTCAGAAGAAATGTAGATAAATGGGATTCTATGGATTCATTATGCAATCACTATAGTTGGTGGTCGAATCTTCCTTCAGATGGATTACACACAGCTAGTGAGGAGCAGGCGTATCCGTGGTGTGATATACCAGCTATCCAAAATGACGAAGAAGCAGAAATAGTCACTTACGGTCCAACCGATATCCAAGCCAATACTTGGTATTACGTGACCTTTACGTTCTATAAGAGGAGCACCACGGGTACATTGGAATTAGAGACACAAGCAGAATATGCTGACTTATGGTGGTGGATTCCTGACGATAGTTGTACTTTAACGGAAACAACAGAAAACCCTTGAGGTGATGGAAAATGAGAAGGTTTATTATACTTTTTATATTAATTGGAGCTATATTAGGAACTGCTCTAGCCTACAATCCAGAGATGTCTAAGTCTGACGATATTCTGCAAAAAACAGATGTAGTATCTCAGCAAATGAATATCAAAGATTTAGAGACTTATAAGGTAACAAACTTCAAACAAGGAGAAGTGTTTGTAAGAGCTGTTCCAAAAATATCTAGCAAAGAAGATACGCAAGAATATTTGGACCAGAGAAAGGAGACAACTAAATACCTCTCAACTACACAACCTGAAAGGATTGTTGACGTAACCGTAACACTTGATAGAAAACACTCAGTAATAGAATTTGAGGATCTTTTGGAGAAACACAACCTAAAACCCGTTAACTATATGTACAAATCTTACCCTGAGGGTGTAGGAGTTCTCTCTACTGAAATATCAGATGAGCTTATAAATGAGATGGAGACTGACTTAAAGGAAGAATATAAAAAGCAGGGATGTTATGATTTTAGATTAATCGATGGAATAGTCTCTTTTAAGACTCAAATACCAGCAAAAGATTTGGTAGAGTTGCAAAACGACCCAATAGTATTCCTTGCAGACCCAGGTCCCTTAGATGTCTATACAAAGAATCCTGATGCAGAGGTTTTTGTAGCAGTAGACTACATATATCCAACCTATGAGAAGGTTTGGTAGAAAGAGAATTAGTATAATTTTCTTTATTTTTATATTTTTATGGATGATTTCTCCAGTTATACTCCCTAATGATTATTCGGGATTATCGGGGGAGGAACGGGAAGTGGCAGAAGCAGCGGTAAGAGAGACTGATATGGAATGGGGTTTACCGATTCAGAGGTTTAGTATAGAAAATATTACTAAAAGCGACTCCGAATGGGGAGTTGAGGTTGTACAATACACAATTTTTAACATACCTGTGGCGAAGGCGACCCATACTATTGTACCATCGATAAGCAAAGTCTGGAAGTATCACAGCATATCTGGTAGCTTTAGAATGATCAATCCACACGGTTTTTGGGTTTATTTGCTCTCCATCCTTACTACTTATCTTATTATTTTTAGCACTCTTGTCTTAACATTCTATTACTTAATTAGAAAAAAAAAGAAAAGAGTAAATTCTGAGTAGAAGTTAGAGAATCAAGTATTTTCTATTGTTCCAAAGTTAGGGCTGTAGAAGTCCCTATTCATTGTTCAAATGGCAAGGTTCCCATTTCACAGATTACTAAAAAGTGATTGTAAAAATTAAGAGCTGACAATAGGATGTATCCAGCGATTTATACATAAT
>JAWODI010000019.1:0-16570 GCA_046483365.1 Archaeoglobaceae archaeon
AACACCAAAATCCACAAAATAAACACCAGTATCCTCAGGAGTCCAACTACCCTCCCCAGAAGAACCATCAAAATCACTGAACAAATCAGTCCTATTACAAGAATAACTCAAGCTATCCCCATCAGCATCAGAAGCATCAACATCAACAAAAAGCGTCTTACCACTAGCAATCACCTTATCCTCAACCTCCAGTTGAGGAACGTTATTGGGTAGCTTAACACTATCAGAAATGCATGGACCTTGTTCCTCTATTGTAGAGTTATAGCCGCAGATAGTGATGTTCCCCCAATCATGAGGATAAACCTGTCCCTTCCAGTAACTATCACTTCTACTGTATTTATAATCATTAAAAGTAATCTTAAATGAGTCGGTATTTTCTCCTGGATCCCACATATATTCTACATAAAAATTGCCTGTAGAGTGCAGAAGGTTGTGGGGAGCAGTTGGAGTTGCGTTAACCACTTCAATTGTAGCTACGTAGCTTGATGTGGATCCGTATCCATCTGAAACGTTGAACTCCCATTTATAAGTCCCTTCATCACCTTCTTGAGTGCTCCACGAAAATTCACCTGTAGAGGGTTTAAGATCACCTTCAGTCGCATTGGTGTCAAAGGTTCCGGTATCCCCGTCCGGGTCGCTATAATCGAAATCAAGGCTCACTGTTTCTCCCAGTATTCCTGTCCAATCTGAAGTATTAGTTATGGTAATGGGATTATTTATTGTAGTGGTCTGGTTGTTGAACTCTCCTTTGTTGCCATTTACATCTACTGGCCTTACCCCTATCTCCTTTGTTGCGTGAGAGGAATAGGTTCCGTTATAATAACTTTCAGTGTTGTGCTCCTCTACCAGACTTCCATTGATCCATACTTCATAATGAGAAAGGTCATCAGCATCAGGCTCGTTCCAAGTCCAGTTGATCCAGTCAATCCCCGTAGTATTCTCCAGATCAGTAACAGACGGTGGTGGGGTAGAATCCGGCTCTACCACATTAATTTCTACTGTTTCGTTATCGACTCCACCATAGCCATCCGAGACACCGAAATCAACGTAATAAGTTCCCAGATCTCCTGTCTCTGTGGTCCAGCTGCCCTCTCCGGTAGAGGAGTCAAAATCAAATAAATCAGTTCTGTTACAAGAGTACACTAAATTATCACCATCTGCGTCACTGGCATTAGCGTCCACGTACACAGTTTGGCCCTCAGTAACTGTTTTATCTCCAATAGCATCCATTACTGGTTCATTATTGGGTACAGTAGCGGTCTGGTTAACCCAGGTATAGTTTACATTACCAGATTCGTCAACAGTAAGAGTGGAGATCTTATGCGTTTGATGGGCTTCAGTTGTATATTCATAGAAACTGTTGGATGTGTTCGATTTCCAGTTGCCATCAATATAGACCATCACATGAGAGAAGTCATCAGTATCCGGATTGTCCCAGGACCACTCTATCCAGAAATTACCAGTGGTATGCTGGAGGTTGGTGATAGAAGGTGGTGGCGTGACATCTTCAACCTCCCATATCCATTCCTGTCTATCGCTCCCATAGATGTTTTTGGCGGTTGCGGATACATTCCAGACTCCAGTAGTTGCAATGGAAGTGTAAGAAGCATTAGTTACGCTTAAATTCGACTGGACCTGAGTACCGTTCACATACCAGTAAACGTCTGTTGTCTGGTTTACCGTGACATTAAAAGTCCTCTTTTCTCCTTCTATATCATTCACTGGAGAAGACGGGGAGAACGAAGTAATGACAGGTGAGGGGGCAGAGTCTACAGGGAATAGAGGCAGATAATCCACATTATCACTATCTAACTGATACGGGTCATCACAAATCCCGTCAATGTCTTCATCCTTACAGTCATCGCTGAATCCAGTCCCATCAGGTTTAAACCATGCATTACCGCCAACGTAGTTCCCACCAGTGATTCCCTCTCCAGATGTTTTAGTTATATTCCAGTCGTTGGGAGAGCTTTTTAACTGGTAATTATTGGAATTGTTAAACCTATTGTTATAGACAAGGTTGCTATCAGAGGATTGAAGGATGATCCCACTATCGCTATTCTGTTTGGCCTTATTGCCTGTAATAGTACTGTCACTTGAGCCTTTGACCTGTATACCGTACCTATTTTCATTAACGCTGTTGTTCTTTACCAGGTTATTATCGGATTTGAAAAGGTCTATACCTTTTTGACTGTTCTTAAACGCCTTATTGTTGACGATCTTGTTGTTGTTAGAACCTTTGCTGAGGTTGATGCCGTCCCACTGATTGTTGGCAGCAATATTGTCTATAACCAAGTTGTTATCGGAATCTGTAATTTCTATTCCAATGTAAGTTTGAGTCGTTACATTATTGTCTCTTATAGTGTTATAATTAGATACATCCAAATAGATACCGAACTTGTTCTTAGAGATGTTGTTGTTAATAACGCTCCCGTTTGCTATTCCTGAAAGGTATATGCCAGATGAACTGCTAATAGACTTGGAGCCGATAATAGTGAAACCTTCTATAGTAATGTTATCGGCTTCAAGGAGGAAGCCATCCTTATTGGAGTCGCTAACCTCTACAACACAATTTTCAGGACCTCCTTCCGACATAATAATCAGTTCCTTGCTGACTACTACATTTTCCTCGTAAGTCCCATCCTTTACGATTATAGTATCTCCATCACCAGCAGCGTCAACTGCACCTTGAACAGTAGTATAACAGGGATCCTCATTGCAGTTGCCAGCATCGTCCACATAGAGAGTGGATGCAGAAGCGCTCCCTATAACACACAAGATAAAGATAAGACTAAGTGAGAACTTTACCACTACATGACTGTTTCTGGGTGAATGATCGTTTATGCTAACTTCATTGGATATCAAACATACCCACCTCTCCAACCGGCTATTTCATTTAGTAGGATTTCCTTTAAAAGGGTTGCCTTATTTGGTTTATCATTATTGTTAGATTGATAAGCTGGAATTTTCTAAATCCTTTAAATTATAACGCCAGAAATTTTCATTGAACAACGTTAAGTTAAGTTGATCCCTGAGTTCATTTTGTAATTTATACAAAAATCAAAAAAGCATAACTGTCAGATTGCATATTCAATTAAACAAATAATGCTATTAACAGAACATTTATTAGGATTGCGTAGGAAACTTCATTATTGTTTACACTTGGGAGGTAAAAAATGGAGCACGAAGCGAAAAACTCTGAAGAGGCCGAAGGAACAGACAAAGAGGAGATAGAGAAGACCGAAGAAGAGCCTGAACTCTCAGAAGAAGAGAAGAAGTTGATAGAAGAGGAGAAGAAGAGAGAAGAGCAGAGAAACAAGGCCAGAGAGCTGAACAATCAGGGTTACGAGCTTTTAAATCAAGGTAAACTGGAGGATGCTATCAAGTTATTCAATGATGCGCTGGAGCTGCATCCGAAGCTCAGTGAAGCCAGAAACAATCTTGGGACTGCATACAAGATACAGGGGGACATCAAAAAAGCGGCTGAAACTTTTCAGGAGGCAATAAAAAGGAACCCGACTGATCCTTTAGCCCATAATAGTATGGGCAGTATCTATCACGAGAACGGCAGGCTCGATCTGGCAATCTACGAGTTCGAACAAGCTTTAAGAGCAAACCCCAAGTACGCGGAAGCTTACAACAATCTAGCTACAGCGTATTACGACGCAGGTAAGCTCGATCTTGCTATCCAGAACTACAAGGATGCACTGAACTTGAACCCCGATATTCCTGAAGCCCAATTCAGCCTGGGAATGGCTTATAAAGAGAAAGGAATGTATAGAGAGGCCATAAACAGCTTTAAAGCGTTCATCAAATTGGCTCCCAAGGGATACGAGCCCTATGTTAAAGAGGCAAGGGAAACGCTTCAGATACTGGAAGATGTTTACGGAAGATAATAAGGTAAATTTAAGCCAGCCACAGCCAGTATTAATTACATGTTAGAGTGGAGGTTTCAAAATGGATAATACTGAAGAAATGGACGAGACCAAGGAGATACCTCAAGAAGAGGCAGAAAAATATTACAAAACAGAATTCGCCAAATACGGATGCTACCCCACCCAAAGAGCTTTGACCACTTTCTTTAACAAATGTCTGGAACTCGACGGAGTTGTCGACAGTGAAAGAGTGCATCAGTTATGCGGTTACCTCAAAACAATGGATGAAGAAAAGTTCTGGGTCAACTACAGGGACGTGGAAAACTTTTTCGAGAAGATCAACAAAAAGTGAAAAACTCTCGAATGTTTCATCCAAGTTCTACTGACTGAGTTAAAGAGAGCTGAACGACTTCCTGGGTTGAAAAGCAAAAAGACAAAAGGCAAAAAGCCAGAATGCCAGTCTTCAGAGTGGAATATCCTATTCTAATCCTATTGCTATCAGCTGTGTTATTGGGGTGCTCACAACCCCCTTCACAAAAAGATACGCTCTCACCTCAAACAAATACAACCCAAACTGAGTTCGACCAAATTGTAGAATCCCTTGACACTCCTCAGAAGCTCAGAGACTTCATGAAGAAGTATTTCTCAATCGAAGAGCGAGGAGGTTGCACTGCATACGAGCCTCAAAAATTCTTCGAGTTGAGGAAAGGTGATTGCAAGGATTATTCTGCATTCTCTTCGCTGGTGCTTTCCCGTCACGGTTATAATGCTCAAATGCTGTGCTTCGACCTCTACAGCAGTGAAGGAGTGAGAACAACAGGTCATGTCGTTACCGTGTTCAAGGTCAACGGTGAATTGAAGTACATGAGCTTACACCACATCGAACCCGCATCCTCAGTTCAAGATGTTCTGGAGAGTGAAAGGGATAGGCTCGGTTATTCACGGATAGGTGACTATGAAACGGTACCTGCCGGAAGCACGTATATCTGTCCCCAGTACAATCCCACTGGAAGATGATAACACTATTACCTATTACCGCGTTTTCAACGTTTTCTCTACCATGTCGAGAATTCTCTGTGCATAACCGTTTCAGCGTTTTTGGGTATTTGATATACCTTTGCTCGAGATCTCATCGGCCATCAGCCTTGCCTTCTCCTCTAAAGTGAGGTTAGTATTCATATTCTGGTGAAAAGAGGGTAAATCATACCTCCACGACCCTCTTTATGTCCTCCAGGTCATCAAAATCTCCATCAAAGGAGTAAATTTCGTTTATACCATGCTTTAGCATCGATAGGTAGGCTATTGAATCGCTTAATCCCACTTTTTTATCTTTAGATGCCTCAAGTGCCTCTAAACAATCTTTGGTGGTAACCTCAAAAACTCTTACATTTTCAGCAACCAGTAAAAATTCTTCTACCTTAAAAGCCTCCTCGATAGGCATATAGTTTTCCAGTATATTTGCAATTTCTGAGAGCTGAACTATTGTAATAGCCACCTCTTCTCCTTCATTTATACTTTTGACCATCCGTTTCGCAGCTTCTTTGATTCTTACTTCATGAGGCTTCAGTTCTCTATTCGGCTTTAGATAGGCATGAACAAAAACGCTGGCATCAACGAGTCTCAAATAGCTCCCTCCTCACCGATTTCCAGTCACCAAGATCAGATTCAATATCTACTTCAATAGAGTCAAAGTATTTGGTAAGGTCAGTAGATTCATAGGGCTCTATAACTATCTTATCCTCTTCTATTCTCAAAATAACATTTTGTCCAGCATGTTTTTCCCTCCACTTTTTCGGTAACACCAACCTACCCTGTTTATCCACTTTCTTGATAATATCCATTTTTGATTTCATGGTATGATTAAAAATTTGGTGTTATTTAAGGATTACCATTTATGCGTAGATGCACTCCCATTATTTTTTGACTTACGGTAAGTGAGCAAGAAAGCTCTTATCTTTCAGGGTTGAGATGAATTGCGTTCCACTTTCAATTCATGGGAAACTGATTTAAGGATATTTAACTCATGTATAATCAAGATAATATGAGGAGGACTAACACCTTCAAGCTTAGACCAACCAGAGGACAGGAGCGGAGGTTGTTTGAGTTGGCTGACAGTTGTAGCAGGCTGTGGAATGAGGTAACGTACAAGAGGAGGCAGACCTTCTTTGAAGGAGAGATGGACTGGAACACCGATGAATACTATCGCCGATACAAGAAGCCAGTGGGTTCTGCCACCGCTCAGCAAGTGGTTAGGAAGTCAAATGAGGCATGGAAATCGTTTTTTGCCCTGCTTAAACAGTATGATGAGGGTAAGCTACCACCTCATATCGAGAAAGTATCTCCACCCGGGTACTGGAAGGACAGGGATAGTGGTGAGCGATACTTGAAGGTGCTGGTCAGGTGCGACTCATATAAGTTGGATGATGATGTGTTAAAGTTCAATAAGCTCAAGATTAAGTGGAGTGGCAAGAACAGGTGGCAGGGCAAGCAAGGGCGTTTAGAGATAGTGTATGACAGGGTCTCGGGTCAATGGTATGCCTACCAGCCAGTGTCGGTTTCTCCGGCACATCAACCAATTGGAGATAAGAGGGCATACGTTGACCTTGGAGTTAGAGTTCCTGTTATGGCGAACATAGAAGGAGATGCAGAAACGTTTGGCTATAGTGGAAACCCTTTGCTATCGGACTGGTGGTACTGGACGAACAAGATAAGTGAGTGCCAATCAGAGTTAAAGAAGGTTAATGATAAGCATAAGTCCAAGAGATTAAGCAAATTATATCGTAAGAGGAGAAACAGGTTCAGACACCAAGTTAACTGCATTGTCAAGGACTTTGTTGAGAGATGCTATCACAGAGGCGTTTCTGAGATAGTTATGGGAGCCCTCACAGGAATCAGAAATAATGGAAATAGTATGGGGGAGAAATCTAATTCCATGGTACACAACTTCTGGTCACACAGCTACCTAATCCAGCGGATTGAGGAGAAAGCTGAGGAACACGGTATCAGGGTAACTCAAGTAAATGAGAGAGGGACTTCATCACAATGTCCGAAATGCGGTTCAACAAATATTGTCAGGAGAGGCAGATTATTCAAGTGCAAGAGCTGTGGCTTGGAAGCTCATAGGGATGCTGTAGGGAGCGTGAACATAAGTATAGGGCTTGCCCACTCAGGTGGGGAAGTCATTAACCGGGCGGTGGCATGCCCCCTGCTTTCCGAAGCAGGAACCTCACACGCTTGTTAGTCAACTCAGTTGACAACCTCCTCAACATAGTTGAGAGAGTAGCGTGGGAGGATGTCAGGAGTTTTTGTTCATATAAAAGAAAAAACTTATATGTGTAATTCTGGAAATGTACTTTAGGAGGAATAGGGTGAGAACACGATACTACGTTTTAATAGAAGGTGAAGTGCAGAAAGGCGGTTTAAGGAGTTTTATTAAAAAACACGCTCTAATGCACGGGATCACAGGTTATGCAGAGAATCTTGAGGGAGGAGAGGTAATCGTTGTCTTTGAGGGAGAAAAAGAGAACGTTATAAAACTGCTAGAGATAGTAGAAAAAGAGAGCCCCACCTATATTAAAGTAGAGAACATGGCTATCAGGGAAGAGAAATATACCGGCTCATTCAACGATTTTGAACGAAAAGGCACCGACATTCTTCCTGAACTAGAAGAAGAATCCACCAGGGAGATCCTCCATTCCATGGCCTCCACATTGAATTCAACAGATAAGAAGTTAGAGATTGGAGTTGAAAGGCTCGAAGAAATAAGCAACAAACAGGACGAAACCATAAACATACTCAAACTGGTGAAAGAAGACACATCAGCCATAAAAGAAGACACATCAGCCATAAAAGAAGACACATCAGCCATAAAAGAAGACACATCAGCCATAAAAAAGGATACATCAGCCATAAAAGAAGACACATCAGCCATAAAAAAGGATACAGCTCTGTTGCCTTCTATTAAGGATGATACTTTGGGTATTAAAAAGAATACAGAGAGTGTTCCTGACACTTTCTCAAAGGTTCTGGATGATCTGGATAGGATCAAGAAAGCTCTCAACGAAGCTGGAATAGACGCGTGAATGTATCTGTTCTATTTGGTGATAGGGTTCCTGCTTGTAATAGTTAATAGTTAGTTGCCCTACCGAAGGTTATGAAACAGGAAAAAAACTAGAACATGATCCAAAAGGTGGAATAGTACTTCCAAGTATCGAGATATCTGTCAAAACCTCCTTTTAAGGATACCACAGACTTGGGCTTGGAGAACTTGCGACTGGAATACGTGATACAGATACAGATACAGGGAAAATACTTAAAATATCAAAAAATAAAGTAAGTGAGGGTTTGAGTGGGAATAACATGCGCACTAAAATAGAGGAAGCAATCGGAAAGATCAGGGGATTAGAAGGGTTTGATAAAGTGCAATTTGTTATTTTGTACGGGTCAGCGGTACGTGGGGGTATGACCAAAGAATCAGATATAGACCTCTGCATATATTATGAAGGCAACCCTAAAGAGGCATTGGAGTACAGGTTTAAGGTACTTTCAGAACTATGTGAGGGTCTTGATGTTCAGATCTTTCAATTACTCCCCCTTTACGTAAGGATAGAGGTGTTAAAGGGAGAAGTGATCTACTGTAAGAACTCCAGGTTTTTGTATGAGACTGCAATTTCAACCATAAAGGATTTCGAAGAGTTCAAACCCAGATTTTATGATTACATCGGGGAAAAAGCGATAACATGAACACTAGAATGAGAAGAGATATAATAAGGACAAAGATAAAGGAGATTAGAGAAAGCATTAGATCGGTGGAAGAAAATCTTCCTGATACCTTTGATGAGTTTGCAGAATTAGGATTGGTTAAAGACGGAATTTACTAGAGAGTTTTTCAAATATTTGTTCAGGATCATCATCAATCAATTCCATGCTGGTCATGACTTTCAATAAACCAGCAGTACCAATTACATTAACCTCTTCTTTTCCTTTTTCGGCAATTTTCCTTGCTTTAGAGTCATCCAGTGCAACCCAACAACCAATTTTCTTTGCTAGACTAATCGCTTCTGCTTCACCACTGCAAAGGGTTTAGTACTTTTTCAGCGTTTATTTCATGTCAAACAGGGTAATACCACTTCTCATAGCTTCCCGGACCATGGGATTGTTAATCTCGTTTTGAGTATATGGGAACACTTCTACGGGGAACTCTATGGAGAACTTCTCCATCCATTCAGCAATCCTATCCATGAAGGGTCTATCATCATCTCTCAAGATGATAAGGATGTCTGCATCGCTTCCGGGGACAGCCCTCCTCTCCGCCAGAGAGCCAAAGAGGATGATCTTCACCACATTCTCCTCCTTCCTCCCTATCTCTCTTGAGACCTCAAATAGCTTCTGGATCAATCTTTCCTGGTCAAGCCAGAAGACCTTCACAGAATTCAATGATTCTTCTACTACAAAGGAGTGCATCCTCCGCATCCCTCCCCCCAAGCTGTTGCACTTAGCTTTTGAAATACAGACTTCACACCTTTTTCAGCAGCCTGTTGAGCTATGAAACAGGTCCACTCAAAAGCTTCAGCTTTCATCATTCCTTCAGCAACCTTTAGATCTCGTTTCGCCTGATCCTGATCTATCCAGTCCTTACGGAAGGTGAGCAAGAAAGCTCTTATCCTTTAGGGTTGAGATGAATTGGGTTCCACTTTCATCACACAAGAAAATGATTAAAGACTTCTTGACTATGGTGTAATAAATGAGGAGAACCAACACCTTCAAACTGAAGCCCACAAAGCACCAGGAGAAGAGGTTGTTAAAGTTAGCTGATGGTTGTAGTAGGCTTTGGAATGAGGTTACTTATAGGAGAAGGCGGACCTTCTTCAACGGTGAGATGGATTGGGGTACTGGCGAGCAGTATCACAAGTATAAGGGTTTGGTGGGTTCTGCTATCGCTCAACAGGTAATAAGAAAGAATAATGAGGCTTGGAAATCTTTCTTCGCATTGCTAAAGCAGTATAAGGAAGGCAATCTTCCGCCACATATAGATAAGGTATCTCCACCTGGCTACTGGAAGGATAGGGACACAGGAGAACGCTATAAGAAGGTGTTGGTAAGGTGTGACTCCTATAATTTGGGGGGTGATGTGTTAAAGTTCGGTAAGATGAAGATTAAGTGGAGAGGAAAGAACAAGTGGAGTGGAAAGCAGGGCAGGTTGGAGATTGTGTATAACAGGCTCTCAGGTTATTGGTATGCCTATCAACCGGTAGAGGTTGAGCCTCTACATCAACCAATTGGAGATAAGAGGGCATACATTGACCTTGGAGTTAGAGTACCAATTATGGCTGAAGTAGATGGAGTAGTATGGGGATACAGTGGCAACTCACTACTATCTGATTGGTGGTATTGGACGAACAAGATAAGTGAGTGCCATTCAGAGATTAAGAGGGTTAATGGTAAGAGCAAATCAAAGAGGTTAAGTAAGTTATACCGTATGAGGCGAAAGAGGTTCAGGTATCAAGTGAATTGCATTGTAAAAGACTTTGTCGAGCAATGCTACACCAGAAGTGTTTCTGAGATAGTGATGGGAAACCTCACAGGAATCAGGGATAACGGCAACAACATGGGGAAGAAGTCTAACTCCATGGTACACAATTTCTGGAGCCATGCATACCTAATCAACAAGATTGTGGAGAAGGCTGAGGAACACGGTATCAAAGTAATTCAAGTGGATGAGCGAGGAACCTCTTCACAGTGTCCAAAGTGTGGGTCAAAGAACGTTGTTAAGAAGGGCAGGTTATTCAAATGTAAGGACTGTGGCTTAGAAGCTCATAGGGACGCAGTAGGTAGTGTGAACATAAGTATAGGGCACGCTCAGGTACGTCCTGTGGGTGTCATTAACGGGGCGGTGGCACGCCCCCTGCTTTCCGAAGTAGGAACCTCACACGCTTGTTAGTCAACTCAGTTGACAACCTCCTCAACGTAGTTGAGAGAGCAGCGTGAGAGGATGTCAGTACTTAACCATCTAAGATCAATTTGTGTCTTCTACTTTGACTTTGGTGAATTACTGATACCTTAACACTTTAAATGTTTTTATATATGTTTGTATCTAAAAGAGATTTTTGTTGATAAACCATGTCCAAGCTGTCTCGTGTTCGGAAGAACTAGAGAGGCCCATAAATGCTGTTTGTGCACTCAAAAGAGGCGTAGCGATAAAAATACTACCTATGGGCCAGATTTAATAAATGGTGGATTACAGAATTAGGAGGAAATCTAATGATTGCGTCAAAATGCGCAATATGTGGAGGAAAAGTTGAGGAGCGAGAAGTGAGTGAGGAAGTCAGGGTGGGAAATGACTTTATCATAGTAGAAAGTGTAAAAGCAGGTGTATGTGTAGAGTGTGGAGAGAGGTATTACCCTCCTGGTGTGGTGGACAGGCTTAGAAACATTGGGAAAGAGACGGATCAGGATAAATTAAACCTCTGGATGTAATTGGATGCACATACAAGGTAAAATATAATTCCACATTCTGAACAAAGTTCTTGATTGAGAGTAAATTATTTTTTAGAATTTAATGCTCTAACCAATGGCCAATGGCCAAAACCAGTCTCTCCATAAATCCATCAAAACAACTGTTGAGTTTAAATTGTTATAGATAACTATCAAGCAGCTCTTCAACTTCTTCAACGATTTTTCCGGCTCTGTTAACCGCATTCTCAGCTTCGCTCTTTGATACCATACCAGCGGTATCATAAACTGTAGCATGCCTTTTTCTGCGCATCCTGTCCACAATTACAACATCTTCTGTCTCTAAAAATAGCTCTGCAAACCTAACCACAGATATATGTTGATTTTTACCGGATGGTCTATACCCCTTGGAGAACATTAAGGCTCTGATAGCCTGCAAAATTGCGTTATAAGCAATATTTAAAGCCCAGTCATTATCTTCTTCTAATATACCTTGTGCTACTTTTAAGTCTCTCTTTGCCAGATTAAGTGAATCCTGTACTTTCCTCCTGTCCACTGGTAATTTTCTGATGTGTCCCTCCCGCTCCAGCTCATCAAACATGTAACTCTCCTATCAGCATGATCTTAGCCCCATTCAATACGTTGCGAACAAAGGGGTCTTTATTTTTAACTCTTTCCTTAAACTCTTGTGGTGTAAATAGCACATAATTTACTTCCCTGGATAGTTTTTTCTCCACCTCTCGAACCTCCAATACCACCTCCTCTTCTTTGACATCTCCAATCAGGAACAGATCGATGTCACTCTCAGCTGTTGCCTCACCGCTGGCGAAAGACCCGTATATAAAAGCAATCTCAATTCCTATCTGAGCTAATCTATCTTGCAAGAACTTTGCCACTCCCTCAGTTTTTAGGATGATGCTTGATAGTTCATCATAAATAGGGAAATCCCTGTTCGTTGTGTAGTACTTCAAGTTCCCCTTTTTTTCACTCTTCAGCAGTCCTACTCTCTCTAGGTTCTCCAGCTCACGGCGGACAGCGTTTATATTCTCTTCAACTCTTCTGGCAATTTCTCTTACATACACTTCTTCTCCTGGATTCATTAAAAATAATGTCAGAATTTTGACCCTAGTCCTAGAAGAGAATAACCTGTTCAACATGAATACAAATTGTATTCAATTGTATAAAAATTTTACTCAATAAATGATTGATGACAGAATCCTCGTAGATTAGAACGGATCCACCTTTCTGCGGTAAAATTGATAAGACCTATAAATGCTGTTTGTGCCCTCAAAAGAAGATGATATAGCAATAACTATTACTACCTATGAGCCAGGGGAGATAGAAGCAAAAAAGCTTACTTCCCACTTCTCAATTGAGCTCATCTGCAAAGGTTTTCCCACTCACCACCACGGTAAGATCAAAAAAAGTGTTAATAAGCTCAGAAGAAAAGGTTACCTATACACCAAACCCCACCCCTCAGGAAATAGTTATGGACTTACTGATGAGGGACGGAGGGTAGCCAAAGAATTGGAGGAAGAGTATCAAATATAAATTAGAATCAGAATCAGAAATAAAGAGTGTAAATGGAATACTTTAGGTGCAAAGCCACTATCATGAAAAATAAGTCAAACCAATATATAACAATACGGAAAATCCTTTCAAAATCAAATCCTGAAGCCGAATAAGCTAAAACAACAATACAAAAAATAAAAAAAGAAATTATTTGGGATCCCAGCCAGCGACTGGAACCGCTTCGTATTTACCTTCTCTGCCTTCTTTATCTACCACGTGTACACTGCATGCGAGGCATGGATCGTAGCTTCTGATTGTTCTCAGGATGTTGATGGGGTTCGGCTTGGTCGTATCATCGCTATGACCCTTATAATCGTTCCACGTTACTGGAGTTGGTACCGGGTTTGCAGCAGTTCCATAATAGTCTACTATAACGTTTTGCATGTAGTCATAGTCGGGGGAAGAACTCATGTACTTGAATTCCAGGGTTATGTCACCACTAGTATAATCTATCTTGGAAGATTCCTTCAGGCCCTGACCAACTATCGTTCCTTCCTCTGAGCCATCGTGCTTGGGTACATCTTTGGCTGTGTATTCCCTCCAGTTACCGCTAGTACCTTCTTGTAGCTCGTATTTGATGAGCACTGTCCTTTCACAAACTGGAGCCGTTACAGATGCTGTCCATTTGCCTCCACTTCCTTCACTGAAACTTACATCGGCTTCTTCCTTGGTCATTCCCATCAGGCTCCACTCGAAGGGGCCTGGATTACCCTGAGCATCTCTACCATTACCGTTCCACGTAGTCCCAGCAATATGCTGATACTGCGACAGGACACCACCATCGACCTTACAGAAGTGGCACGTAATACCTCTGGGAGCATCCCAGTAACCAGCACCTGCTTTTCCGTCAAGGTTCTCCCAAGCACCATTTGGTGGCGTATCCTGAACTAGTGCGCTACCAGGTATTAAACCTCCGTTATCAGATATTACGGAATTTAATCTGGTCAACCAGCTTCCATTAGTGTTTATTTCGTCTAGCCATTTACCGCTTTCCATTTCACCAGAGTAGTTGCTTCCTATAATCATGTCAATGCACAGCAGTGTATCCTGAAGCCTGCCAATGAGCCTGTTCCATGTAGTAGATGCCATTCCCAGTGAACCATCACCTGCTGCATCCTCATAAACATCTGTTCTCAAACCATCGCCTTCCAGAGTTATACTAGTACCAGGTATAGTATATGGATCTGTGGAAGTACCCAAGTTCAAATCTGGGTCCAAGTCATTGACCACTAACCTGGCAAACGGTCCAGACTCTACAGCGAACAATTTGTCATCGCTGTCTTTAACTCTAGTAGCCTTGTACCATGTATAGGCATATTTATCAGCTGCCTCACCCACCAGAGGATGGGTTTCTGTATCTCCTGGATATCCTCCACACACTGGCCTACCAGTGATATCGCTTGGCTCGGGATACTTACCACTAGCAATATCCTCGTAAACAGTTACCCAAGTAGAATCGTATGCATCAGCAACAGTATTATCAAGTTTGTAGAGTCCTGCTCCATTTGCTGCAAGTCCGTCGGCGATTTTGGCTCCACCTCTGAAGTATGCTTCTCCAGTAATACTTGCACCGACTATATCGAATGTGGGTGCACACACGAAGTTGTCAGAACCTCGACCCCATAATGTAGCTTCTTCTTGATGTGCTCCTACTGCCAGAGCTAACGTGAATGGCGTAACTCTCTGCGCAATCCAGTCGCCGGCACTCAACAGAGTTTTAGCTGCATCCAGCCCATCAACAAGATCGAGTAATGGCCAGACATCAGTAGCAGTTGAGGGATCTTCTCCACCATGCCCTATGCTCTTACCAGCTAGAGCAGCGATGGCATCCATATCAGTGTCAGTTCCCAATGGTCCAGTGAAAGACCTGGAGAACCCACCGGGTATAGCGGACTGCTGGTGAGGTACTTTACCTCCCAAAAAGCCAAGCATCTCGTGCAGTATCCTCTGAGCAACCACAGCCTCATTATAGAAGTTGTCGAAGAAACTGGATGAACCATCAGTTTCTCCTCCAATGATAGCTCCAGGCAGACTTCCAGAGTTTGCCGCTACATATTCATCAATGCGTTTCTTGTAGTCCGGTGCAGCCAGAGCTATCGTGTGGGCAGCATGTGAATACACATACGTCAAACCATGAACAATATTCCTGGCGAGCTGACCACCCAGTGGAAGCGGATCTGAACCTCCAGCATCAAGGCTGTAATTCATGGTTCTATCCCCGTCAATCCAGCGGACATTAGTCGTATCTCCAGGCGTACCTCCATCGTAGGCTTGAGGTGCGGGGAATGACCATCCGGCCGCATTCTCAATAGCTCTCAAAGAGGTATGCCTGTGAACGAAGTGGCACACACCACAAGTCCTTGACGTTATGACGGGAGCATCTCTAGGATCTCTGCCAATCAATATTTTCTCGAATCCCCTGAACATCTCACCATGAGCATACGCTGCTGTTGCATAAGGGGTACCATCAACATCGTTGATTCTTGCTGTAATCCCAAGGTGTCCTTCCAATCTTGTTAGGGGGCTTATTTTAACATATTCTACCATTTTTCATCACCTCATGGATAGTTATATCCTGATCCGTAGCCTGGCGCTCCTGGTTCAATCCATTCCTTGTTGCTTCTCGGCATCGACACTGCGTGGCATGTGTAACATGCGACTCCCTTTCCTTCGTACTCTGGCGTAGCTCCTGAAGCATCACCCGGTATCTTGCCAGCAGCAAGCATCTCAGAGTGAGAAGTTTCTCTGAAGAATCCGCTGCCGAACACATTGTCCGGGAAGTTCACATCAGCACAACCATAGCACGGAGAACCCTGAGCCACACACCAGCTACCAGGGTTACCTTCCCCAGAAACTGGATTGTCCATGTCGTTGTTCCAGATTCCAACACCATCAGGGTTCCAACCGCTGGCTGCTGGTCCCTTAGTTCCACCTCTCTTGTTTGAACAGTTGGTATGCGCTGCTACACCTCTGCATCCTAGCCTCAGCAAGCACTTGCTGGGATTGTTTATTGCCTCTGTGAATGATGTTGCGAAGTCTCCTGTCTCGAAAGCGGCTATTCTCTCACAGTCATTATGTACCTGCTCTGCAAACAATGTGACCCATCCAACATCCTCAATGTAAACCTGTGTGGGCCTATTCCACTGATCCAAGCGTACGAAATCCAATGGGCCTGATCCTGTTTCTAATCCCCATAGGATTGCAGCATATGTATACACCAAATGTTCAGGATGCGCTGGGCAGTCAGTTATATTAATAACTGGTTTGAGGTTTTCTTCCAGTGGACCGAACTGAGCACTTGAAGCTGCATCTTCCAGGAAGTGCTGCAAGCCCTTGGCACCCGTAGGATTGGGATTACCTCCAGGTATACCACCAAAAGCCCCACAGTTACCGTAAGCTATGAATGCAGCAACTCCAGGTGCGTCATGGCAGTACCTCACTATGTCAGCGAAATTCCACATGTGGCCTTCCTTATACGTTCCACCGCCTTGGTCTTTCATACCAACTTCACAGAATCCCTGATGCTCGTTGTCACCCCACTTCTCGTAAGGTATTGACCCTTCCACAATCACGAAAGTGGTCTCGCTGGTGTCGTTAACCACTGTCTTGAGGTATTCCATAGCATCCACATAAGTCAGGTCTGCTTGATAAGTTTCCAGTGAAGTCTGGTA
>JAWODI010000012.1:0-9237 GCA_046483365.1 Archaeoglobaceae archaeon
AGGACGGGGAAAGCCCTGAAGAAGTCATCAAGGCCCTGGGGAATTCAGGATTCCCAAGAGGGTTGATCTGTGATTCCCTATTGGCATGGCAGATATGGGAGTTTCAGATGGGCAGGCCACATCCTATGGCACTTCGCGAGCGGGTTGTCGCGTTTGTAGAGGAAGGGCACTCGCACCGCGCAGCCGCCGGTGTTTGTCAAAGGTGTTGTCCGCCGATGTCATGCGGCGTCTCTGATTTAGGGGCGCTGATTTCGGTTTCGGGGTTGAGCCAGACGGGTCCGGCGGGGTGCCAGTTGCGGGTCTTGCTTGACCAGCGTTCGGGGTTTTGCGCACGCGCGTTTGCATAGAGAACGGCGCGGCTGGCGAGGGTTGCGCGATCGAGCCCGGCGTGGCGCGCACTTTTAGAATAACTTTCATCTCCTGTTTACTTACAAGTTCCTTTTCACCCATTAGAATTAAGATATCCTTCAAGTTAAGCACTTTTATTTCTTTTTCCTCACAAAACCTGACCACTAGAGAATCATTAGTAAGGAAAATTGAGTTTCTCGATTTTGCGATCGTCACTCCTTCTGCTTCGCCCGTATGTATTCGCTTATCCTGGGAGAACTTACGGAAGTTTTCCATCTCTTCCTCATTCAACGTAATCTGTTTCGTATTTTCAAAAACTCCTTCCGGAAACGTGAAACCAACTCTTTTTGCACGCAGAAGCTCTGTATAAACAGAATTAGTAATACAAACATCAAAATCTGGAAATATCTTTTTCAAGAGGTTTATTCTACCAATTTTCGCAAAGAGCTGCTAATCGCAATCCAGAATAACGAGCATTCAATCTCCAACAGCTCTGTTTATCCTCTTTCTGCTCTCCTCTTTCGATCCTGTAACCTCAATTTTTATACCTCTACTTGCAAGGATCTCTTTAAACTCTTCAAGCGTCATCCCGCTTACTTCTGCTGCCTTCCAGAGTGAGATCTCTTTATTTTTATACAAGTCTATTGAGATTTCCACTTTAAGCTGTGGCCTTGATTCAAGTAAAGCTCGGATAGCATCGTTTATGATATCCTCCTTTGAGTGGTAAATATTCATTCTTAATAAAGCATTAATTTCTTCCCTTTCCATTACCACGCTATCACCTTACCATAAACCTCGGATTTAGACCATATAATTTACTATAAATGCAACATGTTAATAAATTCCACCCACTTTTCCTCTTCAACCAGAAACGCATCCAAATGGAATTATATATCTTAGCTCTGATTTTTTAATACTATTTCCATTCCAGGCTCTCCATGATGCCCTTCTTGACCTTGTGATTGATTTCATCAACGTCCTCATCCGTCAACTCGCTCTCTTGAAGTCGCCTCTTATTTCCTCGGGTATTAAATTCAGAAAATCCTTTTGTTTTGACAGGAAAAGTATCTCCATCCAGCTACATACCCTTTCGAATCGTACTTTAAAATTATTCCGTTACTAACTTCTCTAGAATACCCTTCTGGTGGTTAATCAAACCACATATCAATTGTACCCATTTCTTTGTCATAATAGACCTTCACTGTCTTATATTTCAGCTTTAGCCTTCTCTCTTTCCTTAAGCTGTCTTCTCCATTCCTCCTCTGCCTTTTCAATTGCATCAACAGACTCTGCTGGTAATTCAACATAATCGCATTCTGGACATACATACGCCTTTAAATTGGCGACTGCTAAATTAATGTCTGGAATAACGTAAACGTAATCTTCTTTTTCTATCATTTCACTCCCACATTTTTGACACTTCATTTTATACCTCTCCACGTAGTTATAACCACCAACCTGTCTTCACACATTCCCGCAGATACAAATATAGCCGGATTATATCCTTGGATCTGGACCTCATCACAATATTCAGAGTCTGAAAACTCATATTGGGCTATAATCTCACCTTCTCTAATTGCGTTCTCAACTTCTACCCTGGTTATATCTCTGCTTTCAAGTCGCATCTGGTTGACTGCGTGAACAGTAAACACCAGCTTTTTCTCCATTAACGTCAGTATATCATCTTTTGAATACTTACTTATCAATACTTTGTCCATAGTCTTAAAACTTACTCTCGTTTAAATAAGATTCTATATGAGCGAATATTCCTTATATGACAACTAAAAGATTAAACACTCAAAACTCAGCACATTTGTCTATTTCATCCCAATTATCCTCAAACCATCTAGTTCATGATAAAAACCTTCCAGTATATCGGCATTGTTTTTGGTACTCTCTTCTCACCTTCAATAGCTCAAAACATTTGATTTCTGGCAGATGTATCAAGTACCAGCATTAGACACTACTTCAACCATGTCAATGTCCGTGTATTCCCCAATCTCCATCTTCAGTCTCCTCTATTACTTCCTTAATGCTCTCAAAGACTTCCTCAATTTTAGGCTTATCACATTTTTTGTGCTCTTGGATTCTCAAAGGGATGAATATGCCAGCCTCGTCTTCATATCATGCTCCCACTCATGGGGAGAAGGGATGTAAGCAGTAACCACCAAAAGGTAATCCTCTGCTAGAGCACAATTTAACATTATACGAATTAACACTTTAGATTAAAAATGCTTCACTCACCGCTGCCTCTACCTCATATACTACTCTCATTACCTCGTTGATCACAACTGCTTTAGGGGGTTTTATCCAAGTTTATAATACCGTAAAAAACATTGACCAAACCTTCATCATTGGTTTTCTGCTGGTTCAAAGCTATATCCTCTCTTCATTTCTCAGCTAACCTGTTTAGCTGCATCAACAAATTTTAGAACCTCAGGAATTACGTGCTTGCGAGCCTGCCATATTTCTATACCTATAATCTCACCATTTTTGTTGTACTCCACAAAGATATCTTCCCCTAATTCATCCATATCATCAACATCCTCATCTCTGATCGCGATATACATGATGTCTGAATCAGCATCATATCTCACCTTCATAGTTTTACCCACCTCTCTCTTCTAATTCTTTCCTCTACTATATTAAACTTGGAGGTTACAATCACGGAAACAATTCTGTTGGAGTGTAAACAACAATTAAATAACGGCTCCCTTTACTGCGAGTGGATATAAAATAACCTGTAGCTGTATCTAACAAAACATCCTCTGGATCCGCTACGGCCTCTACTACTTCATCTTGAGTGATTTTCCTTCTTTTCATCCTTTCCTAGCATGCTCCGAGAATTCTATCATGACTTTCCCTTATCAAATGCATGTCGGCACCGTCCAGTCCTGTCTCAACATTGAGACTCTCTGGATTTAAATAATAAATTGGGTACTCGTATAATATTGAATTACACCTTTCTTATAAATTTTTTCTTTATTATAATCAAAAAATCATAGAGCAAACTAGTCCTGACCAGCCCTCCTCATCGTTGCCTCGGTCTCTGCTGGCCAGGCTATAGATTTGCTTCGATCAATCCTCTCGTAACTCCCACGTATTTCTGCACTACTGAAACATAAATCTCTTTTTGCCTGGAGAAACTCATCCACCAAGTATCCTCAAACTCATCAGCTCTACCCAGCTCATTGGAGATCAACCTTATCTGAGCCTCCGACACCTTGACTCCGTTCTTGTGAAGGTCATTTTTGAGTCTGGACAATGATCTCATAAAATAACCTATTCTCCTCCCCTTATCCGAGGAGATATTCTTGACTACTCCACAATCACTGCAATATGGGTGCTTTCCCATGACCCCATTTTCCATAGGAAGCCAGTCGCTTCCACCGGATCGGTGTTCACAGCTCATGATTTCTCTCCAGCCGGCCCCTTTTAATTTGGATTATGTTTGTAAGTATTTTAAGCTTTTTCTTAATTAATGGTTGTCATAATTACCTCAGCCGGTACAACCTCACAAAGGAAAACACTATTATGGCTAATACGAACACGATACCAAGATAAGCAAACTCTCCCTGCCTAAAAACGTTAAGAGAATACTTCTCCAGAGAAAAAGGGAACAAGAGCATGACCTTACCATCAAGACTCACAATCAACAGGTCAGCAGCAATATGCAACAACCCACCCAACAAGATTAAAAGAAATCCTGCTCTCACCCACTCTCTCTTAAAACCGTAAGAAACCAGTCCCGCCAGGAACAAGAAACCCACAGGAGTATGCACTGCCTCAAAGAATGGACCTAAATTCGACCCCAGCTCCCCCATCAGCATGGTGAAATTACCTAGGTCAGGCAAGATGGAGCTAACCAGCACAAGAGCGCGCTGCTCTTTCACCAGAGTATACTTGAAACTCAATAATTCAATGGCGATAAGCCCAATCAAGATGTGAGTGAGCCAGTCAGCCAAACCTGATCACCTTCTTTAATCTCCCACGATCGACCACCAGCAACGCACCCAGGACCAGCAGCCCTATCAATGACCGGTAAAAAAGCCATTCATGCTCCCAATCCTCCCTATGAAGAGCCTTATCCACCAAAACATAGCCTTCCTCAAGATGAGAAATGCCCATAAGGTCTACTATATCTCCTTCTTCAGGATTATCCAGGTAATTGGCAGGAACATAAGCTGTATACTCACTGCCATGACGTACCAAATGTAACTGGACTAAACTTTCAGTCTCGATTGAGATATCAGTAATAGTCCCCCTAAGACATACCATTCGGCCTTCATGTTCTTGAGGATGCTCTACTATATACTCAGTGGGAGGATATCTGTCTATAAGAGTTATCCCAGAATAAATGGATAGCAAAATGAGCGTAACAAAAATTGCCAGAAATCTAATCATAAAATCAAACCACCAGAATTCATCCTATATCATAAAAGGTAACACAATCTAAGCAGTCTACAGCTCCTCTAAAGCTCTTCTTATTCTCTCCAGAAACTTTTCTGCATCTTCAATCACCGATTCTGCCTCTTCCATATCGATAGTGCGAGTAATCGAATAATCAGCCTCCTCCCTGATTTCTTCTGCTATTCGCAACGCTTTTCCATAATAATCTTCAATTATCCCTTCATTTACGAATTCAAGCCCAAATCTAGATATTAACCCTCTGTGAGTTTTTATTGTAATATCTTTTTTTAAAAGAAGAGCTTTGGCGGCAAAGTACATGCAGTAATATGCTCTACTAACCGCATCTTCATAAAAACCTTCTTTTAAAAGATAATGAGAAGCTTCAAGCCTTTTTTCTGCTCTATTTACTAGCAGCTCGATCTCATCTTCCTCAGACAACCTTCACACCTTCCGAAACAACCTTCTTTAGAAATGAGAAATTTTTATGAGTCTCAAAATCGTCTTTGGATAAAACCTTTACAGAAATATTATTTCCTGTATCCAGAAAAACATCAAAGGCTATGCTTATTATGGACCGCCTTAACTTGTAATCTTCATTCCCAGTTATAACTATGACATCTATATCTGAGTCTTCCCTTGCCTCTCCTCTAGCAACTGACCCGAAAACAATAATGTTTTCTATATTGTTTCTAAATCTCTCAAGTACCCTGTTCACAAATTCATCTAAAGCCTTTTGGTACCTCGCCTTTAATCCCATATCAAAACTACTCTTAAAGATTTATTTAAGCTCTCTCCCTATCTTATGCGAAACATATCACTGAAAGCTCTTTTTTATCCACTCAACTTCCCTTTTAAGTCCCTCTTCAATTGTGACCTCAGGTTTCCATCCCAATAACCTCTCGATCTTATTTGTATCTGCCAGCGTATCTCTCACATCACCCTTCTGTTTCTCAACATATCTTACTTTAGCTTCTCTTCCCAGTATTCCCTCCAGAACCTTTATCATGGAGTTCACGCTTATCCTGCTGCCACCTCCCACATTTAGTATCTCTCCTCTCAGGTCAGAGCGGGCTGCCAGCAAATTGCTCTCCACAATGTCTCCCACATATGTGAAATCTCTGGTTTGCTCTCCATCACCAAAAACCGTTATCTCCTCCCCATCCATGATTGACCTGATGAACTTGTGCATCGCCATATCAGGCCTCTGCCTCTCTCCATAGACCGTAAAATACCGCAGAGATACGGTTGGAACTCCAAAGTTCTTCCAGTAGAGGTAACACAGGTTCTCTCCGGCCAGCTTGCTAACACCATAAGGGGAGATGGGTAACAATCTATTATCCTCTCTCATGGGCAACTCGCTATCCCCATAAACCGATGATGATGAAGCATAAACGAATTTCTTAAGGCCTCTAGCTTTATAGAACTCCAGAAGTTTTTGAGTGGCCATAATATTATAATTTGCATAGATCTCGAACTCCTTACCCCAACTCTTTCTCACGCCAGCCTGAGCAGATTGATGAAAAACATAATCAACCTCCGGAAACTCATCGAGATCCATTATATCCTTCTCCATAAAGTAGAAATTCTCCTCAGAGATATTTTCCAGATTCTGTTCTTTTATTTCCCTGGAATAATAGTCGGTGAAACAATCTATCCCTATAACTTCAAAGCCTTCTTTCAACAACCTTTCAGTCAAATGACTTCCAATGAACCCACAACACCCTGTTACAAATGCTTTCATCAAATCACCACCTATATACATCAAATCCATATTCGCCTTCCACGCCATCAGCGTAGACCAGAGTCTTATTACCTACACTCTGATTTCTTTCAGGGAGTTTATTCCTAAGATTATCTGAAATAAACCATCCTTCCTCGTACTCCGCAACATAATCAAAGATGTCTTCTCGAGTATAATCATCTTTAAGGGATATGCATTCTTCTTCAGTGAGGTTATAGTAATAGTAAAGGATCATGGGGTTCTTGGTCAACAAAACCCTATCTTCTCCGAACTCCACTTCAGAAAAATTCCTTTCATCTAGAAACTCTAGAAGTTCAAAAGTCTTATCATGCCTTAAACCAGTTTTCACGTCTATCGCACCATTCTCCTCGTTAACTAAAGTGGTGACAGCGGTCAAAGGATTGAAAACGAAAAAGAGGAACACCAGTACCAAACAGGAATAAACAAGCTTCTTTTTACCTTCAAAAATATTAGCAGACTTAACCAGCACCACAATAGAGGACGCAAACACCAGAATGTAGAACGGTAAGGCGTAATAGGCGTATCTCGCGTAAAGGTTCCGGTCTATGAGTTGAAGGAATACAGTAAGAGAAATTATGATCGCCCAAAAACACAAAAAGTAGGCGAGGAAATTCTTCTTTTTATAATAAAAAGCCAAAGGGAGAGCGAAAAGAGGGAGTAAAACTATGAGAGGGAGTCCACTGTACATGAACCACTGAGAAGCTGATTGTTCGTAACTCAAGCTGCTCTCAAAGAAGAGGTTGATGTAGTTCCCCTCAAAACCAAAACCCTGGCTCAGCATAGAGAAATTTATCTGATAAATGAGGAAGAACAATAACCCGAACAAGATCAAGGTCAGAGGTATCTTCTTAGCTGTGATTTTACTAACCCTGAGAAACGAGATGGAGTACACAAGGAGAACGGTTACTCCCACTATCATCAAAGGCCGGTAGTAAGTCCCCCCTATAATTTCCTGATAGGGGAGGAAAGGCAGGAAAAGCGCTATAAGCACTCCTATCTTCACTGCACTTCTCAAGTTGAACTTCAGTTTATCCATATTGTCCAAAAAATAAAGCAGATACAGCACAACAATTGGAATTAAAAAGCATATCAGGCTGTACTCCCTTATATACCGGGAAATACCGATGCTGAATGGTGAAAAAACCCACAGAAAAGCAGCAAAAACACCTACTTTTTTATTTAACCTTCTACCCAGAAAGTAGAGAGGAATAGTAGTAAGAGAGCCAAGGATCACAGGAGCAAGCCTGCCGACAAATAGAGAAGTAGAATTGAATACTTTAAACAGAAAAGCTACAAGATAACTCACGGGCAACGCCCTGGTGTAATCGAGGGGGTGGCCGCGCAATATCTTTTCAGCTACCAGGAGGTGACGGTACTCATCTCTTACAGGTGAAAGGTTATCCAAATTCCATATTCTCAACCCGATGGCGACCACGAACAGCAGTAAAAGAAGATACGTGTAAGGCCAGCCCTCCTTGTGTATCCAGCCAGCCACATGTCTTATAAAAGGTATTTTTGCTAGAGAAGGGTGTTTTGAGCCAAATTCTTTACTTCTCTCTTCTTCCTCTTGCCTTTCCTTTATCGGCTCTAGCTCAATTTCTTTTTTAATATTTTGATAGGCTTTCTTTGATTTCCTAAACAAAAGATCGAATTTCAAGTTTATTAGAACGAATGCTGCTAAGAGAGAGAATCCCCATGCATAATGCACTAATCCTGGCACTAGATAAAACGCATAAGATGATTCTGCTCCATTAGTGGTCTCCAGCTCCAGCCGATACTTGCCCGGTGGAGCAAAAAATGGAAGGGATACAGGGTATTCAATTATCTCTGGTTCTCCAGGTGCGAACCCTCTGGCAGAGTGTTGATGTATAGTCCTTAATTTCCAGTCATAAAAGAAAGCAGAAGCAGAAAAATTCACTCTTTCAACATATTCTTTTGGATCTATCTCGATTTTGAATTCAATTCTGTCACCGGGATTGTAGACCTGTTCCTCTGAACTAAGGTTTACACAAACTGTATTACAGCTCTCTGATCCGGCTACAGGTACAGGAGAAGGAGATGTTAACAACAGGAGAACATAAACCATAGAAAAAATTAAAACAATTATAGAAAGTATCCTTAGTGAAGTGTGAAGATAGTTATCCTTTGCGCTCATTTAATTACTCTGCACCTCTCAACATCTATATCCTAAACTCCTAAATAATCTACAATACACCCTAATCATATACTAAGGCCTTTTTGTGCGGATTTATTTCATTCTTAGCCGATGTGGAACCCTTACCAAGTACTAGTTCTGCCTTCGTCATACCCGAATCGCCAGAATTCCTTGCCTTAAACATAGTGGCAGGTCTGACCGTCCTACTCGTATACCTCCTCAAAACGAACCACTACCAAAGGATCTCTCTCGCCATCCTTTTAATCATGTGCATAGCCAACACAGCCTATTTCGTGAGCTTCCAAGAGGTCTATTCCGACCAATCCGATGTAGTAGGACTAAGTGCAGCAGGCAACTGGCTGGACACCCATACCCCAGCGAACACCACAGTACTATCCACCACTAAAGAGATCAGCCAGTGGAGAAGAATACACCAGACCGCCAACCCAGCAGAGTACCCTTTCTCTACCTACCTCCAGCATTACACCAAGAGGACAACATACGGCGCTCCTGAGAACGAGAGTGAATTCCTCAACAGACTGAACAACGTAGACTACGTGGT
>JAWODI010000029.1:0-4822 GCA_046483365.1 Archaeoglobaceae archaeon
AGAATATTTTGAAAAGGCAAAATACCGTATGCCTGTTAAAAGGTATTTAGATAATTTTCCTAAGAAAAACATAAAAATAATTATTTTTAAAGATTTTAAAAAAAATAATAAAAGAATATTAAAAGAGATATTCAGATTCTTTAGAGTTAATGAACATTTTAAACCTGATCTGGTGTTGTTTTGAGAGCTGGGGATCACTTTCTTGATACCCATATTTTTCCGCATATTGGTCGAACTTCACCGTGCTGTCACTGTCTTTGTCAGTGGTCCAAGAAATTTTGGCTGAGTCCTGAGTTATCTCCGAAGCAGTGGGACCCTCAATGATCTTGAGCGAGCTAGTATCACATGCCGGGCATACACCCCCACAATCAATTCCTTCCTCATTGGGACCCATCAAACCATCATCGCAATCACAAGCATCACCCACCCCATCCTCATCAGAATCTACTTGCTCAGGGTTATATTCATACGGACAATTATCACAGGCATCACCTAATTCATCCTGATCCGAGTTCTCTTGATCAGAATTAGCGTCATAGGGACAATTATCGCATGCGTCGCCCACCCCATCCTCATCAGAATCCGCTTGACCCTGATTGCTTTGGTTAGGGCAATTATCATTACAATCCGCTATACCGTCTCCGTCGGAGTCAGTGTCTGCCACACCACAACCACATTCCCCTGGATCAATTTTATTAGGGTCATCGGGGCAGTCGTCACAAGCATCACCTACCCCATCCTCGTCAGAATCTACTTGCTCAGGGTTATATTCATACGGACAGTTATCACAGGCATCACCTAACTCATCCTGATCCGAGTTCTCTTGATCAGAATTAGCGTCATAGGGGCAGTTATCGCAGGCGTCACCTACCCCGTCTTGGTCAGAGTCTGTTTGATTTGGGTTATATTCATACGGACAGTTGTCGCAGGCGTCGCCCACCCCATCCTCGTCGGAATCTACTTGCTTAGAGTTATATTCATAGGGACAGTTGTCTTCAGAATTCGATATTCCATCCCCATCAAAGTCGGTTGTTGTTGCATAGCAATACATAGGAGTTTTATCCTTATCAACATCGCAGAGAGTTTGTGTGGCGTTACAATACACATACTCTTTTTTTTGTGCTTCGGCTTCAGTTAAACACTCGCAATAAAAAGGACAAGACGCAGTTAGTTCCGCAACCCAAGAACCTCCACCAGCACCATAAAAAGACGCTAAAAAGTCCTTATTAGAACAGGATGCTTTCTCTTCTTCTGATGTTAATCCTGATGAAATCGGTACTCCAAAAACCAATAATAACAATAAAAGAAAAAAGATTTTGAACGATGAACCACTAAAAAAACCTTTATTGAACTTATCCAGACTTTTTCTCATACGTAACCTCCCAAACCCTGTAATACTTTATCAAAATTTATCAAAACAAGTTAAAACTGATTCTATAAAGCATTTTCTATTTTATCTGGTACACCTATAATTATGATTAAGTCTCTATTAGAAAAAAATCAATAAACCATAACCCATAAAGATAACGAACGCAAGTCAGCCTGAAGCATGATTAGATATGAGCTGTAGGCACCCCCAACAGAAATAAAATAAAATAAAAATTATAGACTAATAATTAGCTCATGCTCATGTACTGCACAATCTTCTCCAGTATATCCCGCTTAAGAGCGTCACCACTATGTTGAACAATTATCTATGTGGAATAATTGTATTTTTATCTTTTTATCTTTTCTCTACAAGCTAACAAAAGAATAGTAGTTAAGAGACAGTTACAAAGGTTAAATGGCTAAAGAAGTTATTTTTAAGCTCTTCGAGCTTATGGAGAGAAGCTTATGGAGAGATTATGACGGATTATAGAGACTGAAAATTTGGAAATTTTTGATTTAATAGCATTTCTAGGCAACTAAAATAGATAGAATAAAAAACAAATAAAGAAAAAAGGGAGGCTCTTACTGGCCTCAGTGATCGAATTTAGAGTTTGACTTAGACGTACATCACGCCTTTTTCCTGTGTTTTCTCTGTTCCTTTTTTCATGACCTTGTTGACTGCGTTCATAAAGTCTTCCATAGCAACTTCAGTTCTCTCTTCCCTTATGGTAAGCATTCCTGCTTCAGTGACTACTGCTTTTATGTCGGCTCCGCTGCAGGTCTCTGTTATTTCTGAGAGTTTGTCGAAGTCTACACCGTTGCCTATGCTCATATTCCTGGTGTGTATCTTGAGTATCTGTATCCTTTCTTCGAAGGTTGGTAGCTCGATCTCGATTATGCGGTCGAATCTTCCTGGTCTGAGTATGGCAGGGTCCAGGATGTCGATCCTGTTGGTGGCGCCGATGATCTTGATCTCTCCTCTGGGGTCGAAGCCGTCCATTTCTGCTAACAACTGCATCAATGTCCTTTGAACTTCTCTGTCGCCGCTGGTGTCGCTTCCTGTTCTTCTGGCTGCAATGGCATCCAGCTCATCTATGAATATTATGGCGGGTGCTTTTTCTTTGGCGAACTCAAAGACTTCTCTGACAAGTCTTGCGCCTTCTCCGATGTATTTCTGTACGAACTCACTGCCCACCACTCGGATGAATGTAGCATCAGTATGATGTGCTACGGCTTTGGCAAGCAGGGTCTTACCTGTACCAGGGGGTCCATGGAGTAGTATTCCTTTGGGCGGTTCAATGCCCACCTTGTCGAAAAGCTCCGGTTTGAGTATGGGGAGTTCGACCGTTTCTCTAAGCTCTTCTGTCTGCCTTTCCAGGCCGCCTACATCAGTATAATTTATTTCGGGTTTTTCTTCGACTTCAAATCCATAAACAGTAGGATCTTTTGGTGAGGGTAATACGCCAACTACGGCCAGGGTTTGCTGGTTCATAGCAACCCTTGTACCGGGCTTTATTTCTTCTTTATCCAGATATTGTGAGCTGTGCACCACAAATTTGGGCCCAGTACTGCTTTTAATTATAATACGGTTATCTTCAAGGATGTCTGAGACATGACCTATAAGTAAGGGTGGTGATCTTAATCTCTCAATCTCGCTTTTTAAACGTCTAACTTCTCTTTCGTAGCGAATTCTTTCGCTTTCCGCAAATCTTTTCTCATCTTCGAGCCTTCGGTAAAGCTCTTTGAGCCTGACATATTCTTCTTCAATCTGCTTTAGTCTATCGACCAAATATTCAGACATATCTATATTTTCATTGTCTTTAGTCTCTGTATCTTCACTCACTGTAGAGCCTCCAAATTTATATATGGAAAAACCACTATAAGAACTTATTGGATAGTATTAGGTGAAATCTATGGAATGTGAGATTTGCGGAAAAGAAATAAGGGGTAAGCCCATCAAAATCCTAGTAGAAGGTAGTGAAGTTAATGTATGCTTTAATTGTAAACCTCTAGGAAGTGAGAAGCAGATCACCAAAAGTACCCAAAAGGGAGCGAAGAGGGTGTTGTTGAACAGGAAAGCTCCCAGATCAAACAGATCAAATATCGAATTTTCAGATGAACTTGTAGAAGACTATAACCAGATCATAAGAAGGGAAAGAGAGAACAGGGGATGGAGCCAGGAAAAACTTGGTAAGAAAATCCAGGAAAAAGAGTCGCTTATCAGGAAGATAGAGAACAAGGAGATCAGTCCTGAACCGGATGTGGTAGAAAAGCTGGAGAAGCTTTTCGACCTTAAGCTTAGAGAAAAACCTACTGAAGTCAAGGTAGATCTGAAGAAGAGCGATATGTCCCCAACTCTGGGGGACGTAGTCACTATAAAAAAGAAGAAATCCGAGCAACCAGATGAAAGATGATCAAGCCGTCGATAAGGCAAAATCGCTTATTCAAAAAGGCCTGAAGAAAAATCAGATCGTTCACAAAATTAAAGGGGAGTTCCTGGAACCTGAGGACATATACGAAGTGGCGAAACACAGGATCAAGGCCAAAGACAAATTTGGTGAGCTCGCCGATGAACTCTATTTTGACGAGTGGGGCCTGAGGTACTCCACTCCCAAACTAATTGCCCAATACAGGGCTGAAAGACTGAAGTGTAAAGCCATTGCCGATATAAGCTGTGGAGTAGGAGCACAACTCATATTCTTCGCTGAAGTATGCGATAAGGTTTTTGGAGTGGAGATCGATAAGAAGAGGGCCCTATACGCCAGAATGAATGCAAAGGCTCTGGGCCTGAATAACGTAGAAATTATTAGGGGGGATGCCTTTAACGATGATGTGGTCAGCAAGATAAGTGATGCAGACGTCTTCTTCTCCGACCCCTCCAGACCTCCTGAAGAAAAGGTGAGGAGTGTTGACAATCTGGAGCCGAATCCCCTCAAAGTATTTGAAAAATACAGAGGGATAGGAGATGTAGCCTTCGAGCTCCCCCCACAAATGCCTCCTTCAAGAATTCCTCTGGAGGGGGAGAAGGAGTATACTTCCCTGAATTTTAAGCTGAATCGTCTGGCTCTATACACCGGCGATCTAGCAAGAAGTGAGAGGTCAGCCATTTCTATACCCTCCCAAGAACGGGTAAGCAGTGAGGATGAGAGCCATAATGTTGATGAGGCCAGTAATATTGATTCTTTTCTTTATGAAGTGGATAACACTGTGTTGAAAGCTGAATTGCTTCCCAATCTGCTGGGAAAACTTGATTTTGATGCGGGACTGGTTCAAAGCACCAGCAGAAGAACTTTCTTGACCGCGGATGAGGAGAATGATTCTGCGTTCTTGAGGAAATACGAAGTGCTGGAAGTGACCGAATTCGATATCCCCACCATCAAGGACTCGCTGAAAAAAGCAGGAGCCAGTAAAGTTACTCTCCGCTTTTCTCTGGACCCGTCGGAATACTGGAATG
>JAWODI010000076.1:0-11883 GCA_046483365.1 Archaeoglobaceae archaeon
CAGCGCGGCCCGGAAGATGCCCGGGTCCGGCTTGGAGACCCCCACGTCCTCGCTGTCCACCAGCAGGTCGAAACGGTCCTCCCACCCCTGGTACATCGATGTCTGGGCATCCCAAAACCTGAACCGCTTCTTCCGGACATACCAGCATACAGAAAGCGCACCCAACACAGTAGTTGGCGACGGTTATCATCTACTGAACTTTTCATGAAACATTAAAAAAGATTTGCGATTAAAGATTGATATTCTATGGTCAGGTTTTATCGACTATAAACTTAATTTATTAAGATCTCTTCAGAGTTCGGGTGGTGCAATTATCTCTATGTGTCCGTATCCGAGCATCTCATTTGTTAAGTTGACCATTCTCCTGGTTTTCACTTTAACCAGATGCTTAAAATTCCAGCTGATGAGGTAATCAATATCATTGGTTACGGCTATGGCAACGTGCAATGCGTCACTCCTATACCTCCCAGGAAAGACATTGTTTTTAATGTATTCGTCTGCAAGTTTTTCACATTCATCAGAAAAGGTTAGAACATTGAATTTCTTGAGAACTTCCTGTATTTTACTTCTAACTTCAGTTGCTGCTCCATGATATCTCTTCTTCCACCAGCGTGGAGATAAACCATTCGTATCCTGCAACGCTCCAGAACTCATCTGTCATTCTTTTTCTTTCAGGAGTTCTTTCATCAAATAACGCGCTTATGACTGAAGTGTCAAGGTATATGGATTTGGTCATACAAAATAAATTATCATACGTTAAATTAAATTTTTCATCTTCTTGGAGTAAGTTTCCAGAGCCCTAAGCAGGTGAAGTTCAAACATCATATCATCATCCGGGAATTCGTTTCTGACCTCCTCTTCCAGCTTATTATAAACGTCCTTAGGAACTCCCAGCTCCTTGCTCCTCTTCTCCACATCGAACATTTATCTCCACCCTGACCTTTTAAACCTTATTAACAACTAAAGTTGACTTCTCATAAAAAATTTGCCGATTAGTAGTTAATGGTTTACTACAAGAGTTCTGTCGAATCCAATGGAGATATATAGTAATTGGATTATTCTTATGTAATGGCTAAAAAAGCCGAAAAATTGAAAAATACCGAAGAACTCTCTAAGATTGAGCTTGAGGAAGGAGAGTCCGCTGTAGTTGAAGGTATTGAAGACGTTAAGATCTTACTTGACCGGAAGAAAGAGAAGCCTAAAAAATCTTAACACAATTTTAACTACTTCCTTCCCCACTAAGCACTCTGAGCTTTGGCGTGGGAAAGCTTCATATTAACTAGAACCGAATAGTCAGGTGAGATCCAATTCAGTCAGGTCTTCATCCTCTAAGTGAAGTTCAATTGCTTCTTTGATGTTCTCTACTGTTTTATCCAGTGTTTCTCCTTGAGTTACCACTGGTAAGTCTATACACTCGGCAACATAGTATTTTTCACCTTTATAGACTCTGACCTGAACTATCTTTCTCATTATTTTTACTATACTAGTGTTTATTTATGTTTATTGCACTTCTATTCGAAATAGATTAGAGCCCTGAGGAGATGGAGCTCGAACATCATATCATCATCTGAAGTCGCTCTGACTTCCACTTCCGGCTTATTATAAATGTCCCTGGGAACTCCCAGCTCATTCTATTTTTTTATTTTTATTTTTGATAACTTGTAAGAAGCTTTAAATAAAAATCTGATAAGGAATAGAGGGGATTACATTGAAAATAGAGATGGTGTTGATTGTATTAGTCACCTTATTTTTAATCGGTTGCGCGCAAAATGGAGATTATAATAATTCGCTACCAAAAGAATCTGTCACAAATACTACCCAAGAGCAGTTTCCTCAGGTTACAGAAGAGACTTCTATGCGAGTAGAACAAACTCCTGAACACGTTATCTCTCCTGGATCACCTCCACTGGAAATAGATGGTTTTAGATACTACGTTCCAAGCGGCAAAGAAGTTTACATCAACTTCACTTTCAGAAACCAGGGGATTCAAAAACTCAATTTTAGTCCATTTCCTCCAAGATTGGAAATAGAAAAATCCTTTGGAGAGGTAGTGCACCGTTTTCCTCCAGGTAGCAAGAAAATTGAGTTAGAGCCAGAGGAGGAGATAACTTATTCCTACGTGTGGGACCAACGAAATAGTAGGGAGACCTGGTAAGCCCTGGAACATATAATGTGGTCATGAAAAATATCCGCATGGAAACTCCAGAAAATTCATGGGAGTACAGTGAAAAACGCAATTCATGGATAGATATAGAACCTCAATAAAGAATGGATCAGATTAAATAATCCCAAATTCACTCAGCTTATCCGGCAGATAAGTATCGGTCACATAATCAAGCCCATACTTGGCCAGGGCCTGCTGCTCCGATTTCTTGTTTAGTTTGAGCTGCATGTCTATCTCTTTTTTCCAGAATTCGCTGTCGAACCTTGGATCGGTCAATATAGAGTTCAGTGCCCGTATATCCTTGTCCGTCAGCTTGTCCGATGGCAAGTCATAATGAACGATATCCGAGGGCATTACGCCTATGAAGGTGGCGGATGGGGTGGCAATGTATTCGGAGAGGTGGGCGGATTTGATGGAGCCGTAGGCGATGCTGGCGAATATTCTGTAGCTCCAGGGGTCGCCATCCGTGAATATCACTACCGGCAGGTCAAGCTCTTTGTTCAACCTTCTCAACAACCTCCGTGTACTTCTGGCGGGCTGTCCCTTGAGGTGGACGATAAGAGAATCGTAGTCCTGGTCAAAGTTGTTCTCTACCAGCCTGTCCCTCATACCGCCTGTCTCTATGGCTATCACGAATTTGGCGTCGTGGTCCACGAACTCCGTCTTATCTACATTGACCGGGATCTGATAACCTGCTTCACCCACATCGTCCTGGCAGTGGATCTCCCTAACTCCTCTCTTGGTCTCCTCCCTGATCTGCAGTGGTCCCAGGATAGTGGCGCCATCTTCTTCGGGCCTTATGTGGAAGTGCTCTCTCTGGTAGTTGGTGAGGATCTCCAGGTCCTCTATGAGGCGGTCGCTCTCCTGCTGCTCGCTGAACTTGCCTTTATCCCAGTTCTCCGATATATAGTAGAGCTCCCTGAGGGTGGATGACTTGTTCTGGTTCAACTGTTCCTTGAGAAAGCCCAGAATATATGCTGTCCTCAACAGCTGGTAGGCGCCCTTCACCGATTTAGCCGACCGAACTGACTTCTTGTCACCATAAGTCCACACCTCACTGGACTCATTAAAAGCGATGTTGTGCTTTGTCCTGGTGGAAATCTCCAGCTCAGGGATCTTTCCCTCTTTCATCTGGTCGTAGGTTTCCTGCGCGATGTTAAGAAGTGCCTGCATGCTCTCTCTTTCCAGCTTCACCATATCACCCTGTTTATCATCCTGATTTGATCATTCCGTTGCCGCCCAGCTCGTTCTCTTCCACACCCTCGATCAGGGGTTTGCGGTTGACTATCTTTCCTTTGGCTCTATACTGAAGAGAAGCTGTTTCGTCAGGCTCTAAGGAAAGCTCCCACTTCAAGGTATTGTAGGATGACTGACTTACTTTAGCCTCTGATGCTTCCACGTCACCGTTGCACATCTCGTAAATTTTGAGCTCTTTTCTGGAGGGGGTGAAATTGGATATTTCTACCTTAACCTGCTGATAACCGTCATTTTCTGATACAATTCTTTCTACATGCACTTTGCCCATTATTTTGTTCACCACTCTATCCACGTCGATGGGGTCTTTCTCCAGGACCTCACAGATCTGTCTGGCGAGGAGAGGGAGAACGGTATTGAGGGCGTCCTCTTTCTTCCTCTTTTTCTTCAACCTGTCCTTTCTCTCCAGATACTCTTTGAGCTTTCTTCCCAGCTCCTGAAGAGCGAGCCTGATCTCATCAATGATCTCTGGAATGTGTGAAATTGCTTCTTTGGCCTCTGAAGTGTAGGGGATGTTGGTAGAGGCAACGTGCACCATCAAGACCGCAGGACAGGCAGGCAGTTCACCCTTTGACTGGTGGAGACCATAATTTCTCCAGCTGACACTTTCTACCGCCCTGGTTATGGCACATCCTCCTTGTTGGTACAGCAGAGGGATCTTATTGGCATGTCTCAGAAGCCGCATCTTTTCGCTGCCGATTTCTCCACCATAAACCAGTCCGGCTTCCACCAGAAATGGGTGTCCGGAGAATACTTTGGGTTTCCTGGTTACTGCCTGAACCCATTCTCCCCTGAACTCCGCCATGAGGCTCTTGGTTATGAAATCTTCGCCAATAGGAGAAAGACAATGGGTGGGTGGAGGCAAGAACTCAGTGTTCTTGAACGAGTTCAGAAGTTTGGATATGTCCTCTCTGCTGAGGTTCCTGGGACTCGCTTTTTTATCCAGTCCCGCTTTATCCACCACATCCTGCGCTGTTTTATCTCCCACCTTGACGAATTCGTTCTTCAAGAAGGATTTGAGGTCCCTGGCATCTGTTTGCTGGAGCATCATTCTCAAAGTTCCCAGCTCGATCCCATGGGGATGGGGTGATATCTCTTCTGTGGGCTGAGGTAGTTCTTCTGAAACTCGATTGAACTCATGGATGTCCCCATCCGGGTCTATGAACGTTATTTTTGCGTGAGGGTTGACCACGGAGGTCTCCTTGAGGTATTCCAGAACGCTCTGCTTCCTCTCCTTGATGTAGGTGCCTGCAACGGATAGCTCCACCCTGGTGCCTCTTGCCCTGGGCCAATCAATATACTCCTCCTTTATTATTTCCGGCTCGTTGTTCCTGGTGTTTATGTAAAGCTCCACCCTCTGAGCCTGCTCTTCTGGAGAGGTCTTGGAAGTGATCACTACCGGGTCTCCGCTGGTCAATTGAGAGTAGAGCACGGAACCTGAGATGCCTATTCCCTGCTGCCCTCTGCTCTGTTTGATGGCATGAAATCGTGAGCCGTAAAGGAGCTTCCCGAAGATCTTGGATATCTGCTCTTTTACTATCCCGGGCCCATTATCCTCTATGATTATCTTAAAATCGCTGTCAGCTCTGTCTATTTTGATGAAAATGTCCGGTAAAATATTGGCATCTTCGCAGGAATCAATGCTGTTCTCCACCGCCTCTTTCACGCAGGTAATAAGGCTTTTCGATAGGTTAGAGTAACCCAACACGTGTTTGTTCTTCTCGAAGAATTCAGCTATACTTATTTCTCTCTGTTTTTTTGCCAGCTCCTCGGCGATCATCCGATTTCAGCCCCGACCACCGTCTGGGTCTTGGTGATGCCTTCCAGGTCTCTTATCTCATCAACGGTTTTATTGAGCTCGGAAAGGCTGTCCGCTTCAATTATAATGACGAAATCGAACTCTCCAAAAACGTGGTATATATCCCGGATGTTCTCTCTTTGTTTGACTTCATTGTATATTTTCTTCTCGTTTCCCGGCGAAACGTTAACCATTGTTACACCGATTACCATAACGAGAGTTTGTGTCCTTATATATTAATGTTTTCGGCTGTTCTGAAAGTTTTCAGTTTGTGTAGTTTTGAGATATATCGTTCATTTCGTCTCAGATATGAAGTTATTTTTAATTTGGCCATATCCATGTTTCTTAACCACTTGGGTAATAATAAAGCTTAAATATGGATTTTGGCTTCGATTCAAGGCATGAGTGAAATACTTGGTACGCAACCCATAACTTTGTACAGTCTAGTCCTTAAATTCGCCACATTCGAGAAAACAGTTACTATAATGAGCCATTCCGCTCTACTCAGTGGTTCCGGGGTTCATAGCCAGTAGTGCAGTGGCTATAAGCCTTTCATTCCTGATGGGAAATAGTAGAACAGAGAATTTTGATTAGCTCGATCTGGATGGTTAAACAAGAACAAATGAAATAAAAAAGCAAAAAAAATCAATGTTTAATCTTTTCTCTCTCGTACCAGATAGTCCCCGGACACCCCCGGCATTGAGTACTAGCAGGACATTCAGGGCACTTAGTTAATCGACAAAAGGTTTGTTTCCTTTCTTTGTCCAGAACTTCGAATTCCCAGTAGGGAGTAACGAACTCCTCAATTTCATATGTATCCAAGACCTCTGTGTCCACCATCCTCTTAAAGGACTCCACCTGACACTCCATAGTCTCGGTATTCTCGGCATACATACCAATCACTATATTGTCCCCTTTCAATTTCGACAGAAAGACTACTCTTGGACACTGGGGCATTCTTTCACTTAACCTATGCGCCCATTTTTCCGAGACTTTAAGAAATAATAACCTATAACTCTCCATCTACCCATACCTTTTATTGGAAGCCGCCCCTCACATTTTGCATTTTGCTCGTGGCTTATCCAACCCCAACTCAGTTTAACATTTAATATTGGCCTGCACTCCCTTTCTGTAATAACTAAGTTATTCTTATTTTTCATATTAGATTAAATTTTTGATTTTTGATTTTCTTTTTGATTTTGAATATTAATCTCTAAGAAAAAATGACAAAAATTGTTGAAACTGTTGGCAACACTGGAATTATGTGACGATAAACGGCTGTAATCTACTGAACTACAATACTTCTTTTATTTCTCCCATTCCCTTACTTCTTCCCTCTCTGAATATAAATTTCTGTCCTTTGAAGATACAGTGTGGGTTGTACTTGAATCTCATCCTTACTCTACCCCTGTCACCTGCTTTCATGTAATCGTTTTCCATGTCTTCGAATACGACTGTTTCTGAGATGGTCTCCATATGGATAACGGGTTCATAACCCCTCTTTATTCTGGTGGGATGACTGAAAACTATCAGATCAGCCTCAAATTCCTGAACCGGGGTGACCTCTTGTCTGGTCAGTACCATACCCCTCCTTAGCTCATCGTATCTAACGCCTTTCACAGCTACTCCTACGATGTCTCCGCCCTCAGCTTTACCTACTCTATAATAATGCATCTCAATGCTCTGAACCTTGACCTTTTTGAAAGTTCCATCGTGGAATGGCCCAATGTAGGCGTCATCTCCTTCATTAACTTCGCCGGACTTGATGCAACCGCTCAAAACTGTCCCAACTCCTGTGACCTTGTATAGCCTATCGATGTACATCAGGAAATCCTCTTTTACCAGACTCCTCTTGGGCAGCCTGTAGAGCAGGGATTCCAGGATATCGTATCCTTCCAGTGTCATGGAGGATGTCTCGATAACAGGTACCACAATATCTTTTTCTGCGATCATTTTGGCTACTTTTCCTGTCTCTGCATTATCTCGCAAGAAGATGGGTATTCTACCCACCATTTTCAATGTTTTGGTTATTTCGGCATTCACATTCTTTACTTTTTCCTCATCGACCATGTCTTTCTTGGTAACCGCTATTATCACCGGCAGATCCATTGTAAGCAATATACCCAGGTGCTCTCGAGTTGTTCTGGTCACCCCATCATTAGCGGCCACACTAAGTAAGCCATAATCGACTTTCTGGCCCAGAAGCCCTCTCATAGTGGTTCTGACCCAGGGCTCGTGGCCAACTGTGTCCACAAAGGAGACCAGCTTATCTGCATTCTCTACAACCCAGGCTTTTTCGCTCTTATTGAGGGGATTCTTCAGCTTCATGGCATCCCCTTGTTTGAATCCAAAGACCGCAAAGCTCAAGTCGGCGCTCAAACCCCTCTCGATCTCGTGTTTTAATATATCAAGGTAGATTCTGGCGCTTCCATCGCCATCGTCAGGTATACCCGTAATGAGGCAGCCTATTAGAGTTGATTTACCATGATCGACGTGTCCAGCAGTACCTATCAGAACGTGTTCCTTGGCCTTTTTCTTTGAGATCTCGACAATACCCACCAGGCCTTCTTCAACATTATAATCTTCAACAGAATCAACACCAGCTCCAATTTCAGAGGCGATTTCCCTCAAAACGTGAACGGTCTCATCGAACACATCTTTGTCGATACCTTTTAGCTGACAGGAGTCAGAAACTCCTATAGCATAAATAGCCTGTCCCCTACCCATTATAATCCTGTGGTTCATCTGGCAGGCTAATGACTGGAACCTATCTCCTTGAAGGTGAAAAGGAGTTAAATACTCTTTAAATTCAACGTTATCTTTTTCACCTTCCTGAACAATTTCTAATAATTTCTCCATCTTATTCAACCCTTAGTTGCTTCTTCAATTTATTACTTTCGAATATGATCAAAGCTTGCAGGTTAACGGAGTATCCTAGACTTCTTCTTTGGAATTTATCTCCTCTATAGCCTCTTCAGCAGCATCTTTGATCTCCTTATCCTCACTGCTGAACAATTTCTTCAACTCTTCAACATCCGATTTATCTCCTATTCTTCCCAGAACTAATGCTGCATCCTGGACGATGTTAGAGCTGTCTTCTTCCAGTAATTCTTTGACCCTGGTCTTTACATCTTCCAGTTTTTGGGGGTGATCGTTCAGCAGCCTGGTGATCAATATTACCGCTCCTATCCTGACGTTTATCTCGCTCTTCTTCAATAACTCTACCAGCATCTCTGTCTTACCCAGATCCTCTTCGATTATCTCTTTCAGCTCATCTATTTCTCCATCCTTCAGCAATTTCCCGAAATATTCGAGCTCGTCATCTCTCTTCTCTATCCACTCCAATAGCTCTTCTGTTTCAGGGTTTATCAGCTTTATATTCTGATTAATGATCACAGTTGGTGCGGACATTACCTTATAATCGGACCCTATCTCCTGAAATTGAGCCACATCGACCACATAAACATGTATATTGGTGTTCTCGATGGCGAATTGATTTACTCTCTCCACTACCTTGGCACAATGAGGACACACAGGCATTACAAAAACGATAATCTCTACCTCATCTTCTACCTGCATAATTTTTTGAGCGGTATCGATCTCCAGCTCCGAACTACCTCCGGAGAGCCTGCTCAATGTGTTCAAGAACGGTTCCAGCTCCATTTCGGTGGGTAGGGCGTGATACACTATATTGCTCCCGAGTTTGATCCCCGGTCTGGATGAAGATGAAGATGAAGATGAAGATGAAGATGAAGATGAAGATGAAGATGAAGATGAAGATGAAGATGATGAAGATCCTGAAGAAGTAGTGGTGATATTGATCATATCGGTCAGGCTCTCAATATCACTGACGAATTCCTCTAAATCGGAAGAAAAGTCATCAGAACTCTTTGTGATTTGAACATCTACAGGAGATCTCATTTTATTTAAGACCTCTCTGGCTTTTTCCTCTTCTGATTGGCTGAGCATAATCAAAATTGGAGTCCGATTAATTATTCTTTTCCATCAATTCAAGAAAACAAAACCAAGAAAACTGTTTTAAGACATCACCAATAGCAGGTGGATTAAACATGTTAAACAACCCTCATATGGGCCTCCAACAGAGACTCGTAGATCTCTTCAACGTCGATATATGAATTACCGTAATTTACTCTCTTGGTTTTGATCTTGTCTTTAGGAATCCCTTCCATTAAAGCCTTATCAGCGATTTCATGTGCTTTTTCTATAGCTTCTAACCTTTTCCTCTGTATCTTGGCTTTCTTTTTATTCGTTAAGTATCTGGAGAAGCTTCCCGTCAGCATTTCATAGTAGAGAATTATGATCAGTACGAACACCAAGGGAACCAGCATCCGTTGCACCCCCAAAGATTATTCCATTTCCCAAATCTATCATACCCCAACTACTAACAAACATATGTCCACATAATACTTAAGTATAACTATTATGGAAAAGCAGGGAAAAGACACTAGTTGATTACGAAAGGCGGGAGAGGCGACCATTTTGAATTGTTGAAAAGCCTGAGAACTATTTTTGGATCTATAAAATGGATATTCTTGAAAGATAAGTAAGGATTGATTGATCTAGAGATATATCTGGCCTGGTATTATCGAGCATTAAAATTTTCACAACATGAAACCTCATTAATAGATATTCAGGAGTGTAGGGAATAATTGCGTTGATCTATGCGGGATCTAATGGAAGATGGAACATGGAAGATGGAAAGAAAAGTTTTATAATCGCTGTATATAACCCAGATCACCATGGCTGCCAGGCAGCAGATAGCAATCTAAAGACGACAATAGAGACCCAAGGGAACCATCATAGAGTACAACGATCTATCTAAAGAGCAAAAGATCACCAGAGGAAAAGCGGGGGTTGCCGAGTGGAAAAGGCGCTGGATTTAGGGTCCAGTCCCGTAGGGGTCCGTGGGTTCAAATCCCACCCCCCGCATTTTTCTATTTTGGTTTGGGGTGTTTAAAAAGTTTTTAGTCGTAAAAAAGCTGGTACATTGGTTTTTATTATTTTATACGTTGGATAGGAAAGGGTCTGTCGCTTCGATGAGCTGGTTATCTGTTACTTCTTTTATTTGTGATTTTGGTTTTCTGTCTCTGAATATGTATTTCTTTATGTCGGCTATGATGGGGCAGTAGTTGGGGCATAATCCGTAGGTTAGTACTTTCTTGGCGTAACATGATTCCATGTTAGAACATTCCAGCACTTTAACACCTGTATTGACTGTATCAACTCGAACAAGCGCCTGAACCTTTTTTCTTCCTATCTCGAAGTACCTGTGTTCTTCCAGCATTAGGATTTATGTAAACCTCTTTTTACATAAACTTATGGAAAACACAGTGATGAGAAGATTGGATATAACCGGCTCTTTAAGCACCTGATTTGAATTGTTGGGAGTATTAGTGTTCATTGAATTGGAATTGGAATTGGAATTCGCTGCCAGTATCTTATAGTAGAATTGAAAGCCGCAATATTCACTTGGACTGCTGGCCCATTCTCATTTTCTTTTTAATTGACAGTGTAAAACTGTTAGAATAACTCCTTTCAGGGAAGAAGGTTAATTATTTCTCAGATAAGCTGGGAAATACCGGAAATAAGTATTCTGATTAAACTGAAAACACTTTTTTGAAAATCATCCAGCTCGAGCATTTATTTCACATAAACCCTGAGATCATCGGGTCCTTGTTCATCAATAGTACTCTATGAGCAAAAACCTTATTTATAATAAGATACAACTTATTGACGCCAGGGTGGTAATATGGGTTAGGCACTCCCGCCGTTGCCTCCTCTACACTGTATTCCAATTCTAATTAAAACCACCCTGGTCTATTATATGTTGAAAGATATGGAGGTTTTAGAGTAAAAACGCTAGAAAGTAATGTCATAGAAAAGAAACTGTTATTATTCGGTGTAACTCCTTTAAAATTTTCTCAAAAGGATGCCAGAGCACGTTAATGGTATTGAGGAGGCGAATAGTAATGGCCAATACTCATTGCACCCTGGCAAAACAGGTGGTTGAACATTAATCATAATAACTTCTCTATTTTAACGTTGTTCAGAAAAATAATAGCCAACTGCTCTTTTTTTAACAAAAAAAGTAAATAAATTGATTTATTTATTCTTTGCTGGCTAGTTTAATGTCCTCTGCCTTGACTGTCTTCCTTCCTACGTATCTTGAAGTTTCATTAGCTCTTCTTGCAAGGTTTGCAGCATATTCTTCAAGCTCGTCTATCATTGCGTCCTTGGCTTCCTCGCTTATCCTTTCCGCTCCAGCCTTTTTCATTATTCTCTCAATTGGTGCGACAGGTAATTTTGCCATTTAAACCACCTCCGTAGCAATAATATTTAGATATTTTAACTATTTATGTTTTTTCGATAGCTCGAAACCTTCATGAATTTCAATTTTCTTTCTTCTATCCCAAATTATTAATTTAGATTGCCTCAATCAGCTTTAAGCAGGTGGAAAAGTGGCTTTTGTGAGAGTGGACCGCAACAGGTGCAAAGGACATGCTTTGTGCATAAAAGTCTGTCCAGTAGACGTCTTCGAGCTCGACGAGGACGAAAAATCCGTACCCTTCAGAATGGGAGATTGTATAGAGTGTTGCTCATGCGTGATCTCCTGTCCAGAGGAAGCTATATGGGTTGACGTCTGCAA
>JAWODI010000044.1:0-17875 GCA_046483365.1 Archaeoglobaceae archaeon
GTAGAGGGTCTTACGGGGTGAAGTGTCGAAAACGCCCGTCACTTGAAGGATTCAGGCCCTTGAAAGGGTTTATCTCGGAAACTCCTGTTTGAAAATATTAATCTATATTAACCAACTACTCTGTTTTTATTTTTAAGATCCGATCGCCTCCAAAAATAACAGAGGGTATAGTAACTTATGGTGAAACAAAGAAAAGGCTAAGTATTGACAGTACAGCTATAACTTTAAGATTCATGTACACCACCTCAAAAAATAGGAAGAGATGATTGATGATTGATAGTTCTATACCTACTTTATCAATCTCCTACACCAGCAAGTTTTAAAGCTTTGACCGGGTTATATCCTTGTCCCAAGTAATTCCCTACCTTCTTTCTTGCTTTCCTTCCATGCTCTCTTTCAATGTTGATAAGAAAGCGTTGATAGTTACTTATCCCCATAATCCAAAACCCCCATATACTTTTAACTTAAGGTAGTTATACTGTAATTGTCTTTCCACCCCCTTTAAGATTGTGTAAGTCATGGTGAAAACAAAGAAAGATCAAAAAAGTAATCAGGTTGTAGGTATCAAAGCCACCAAGTGAGTTAACCCGTAGAATTGAGGGAGAGGGAGAGTCCTCCACTGTTTTTTTAGGGTAGTCTAATTGTTCGGAGGTGCTTCTGGCCCGTTGTGGCTAAGTCAATCATCCTGAGATTATACTGGGGGATTTACTCCCAGTGAGGAGGCGAAATTGTCGTTTTTGTCTTTATACTACCGTCTACCAAAAAGTTTAAAGTTTGATTTGTAGTATAAATAATTAGTAGGTGGTAAAAATGGGGAATGAGGAAAAGAAAGAAAAGTATTACGAAAGTGAAGAGGAAAAGGCTAAGAAAAAGAAGAAAGAGTACTACTATGGTAAGGGTGAGGTTAAGGCGGAAAAAGGTGAAGGTGAAAAGGATAAAGAGTAAAAGCTGTGAGGACGGATATCTACTAAATGAGGGAAAGGCTCTTAGTTTCGGTAATTAATCTGGCTCTGGCGGAAGCTGCAGTACTATATGCGGTAAAGATATACTCCATCTCACCTTTCTCCTCTTTTTATTCTTCTGACCTGCTCTTTATTCCGTTGCTGGCAGTTCCTCTAATATTCTTGATCAGAAAGGACAATCCTTTCAGTTTCATTCACTTCGTTCTACTGTTAATAGTTTGTTCGGGAGTTTTCTTGGCTAATAGCGAGACTTTTTATAGTTTGCTTGATTCTGCGTATGTTCTAGGCTATAAGGATCTATCACAATATGTTAGATCCGTTTTCAGTCCTTATGAAGGGACCAGCGTGTTCATGGAATTGTTGACCATAACCTGGATGTTCATATTCTCTCAGATCTTCTGGTTCACCTCTGAAAAAGTGGAATTCAGCAAGGAAACCGGTGTGCAATGGGGTTATGTATTCTCTGTTTCTTTCTTGCTGTTCATGGTCTATCCCTACTTTATCAACGCATTAACAACTTTTAACTATCCTCTTCTTTTTATGGGGATAGGAGGAGTCCTGTTCTTGCTGATAGCATTCTATATGCTCTCCAGAGTATAGTTAAACCATATATTATATTGCCTCGTAACCAGACTTCAGAGCCTTAATGTTCATCTTGTGCAGTTTCTCCGGCAAAACCGATTTTAGTCCACTTTCTAAACTTCGTATGTCGAAAGGAAGCTCTACCGCACTGGATAACGCTCCTAAAAGAACCACGTTAGATGCCTGTGCTCTGGCTACTCTTTCGGCGATGGCTGTGGCGTCGAATGGATAGACCTTACATCCTATGTCCTCCAGCGTCTCAGTTATCTCTTTAATGGATGGATATTCCAGACCCTCCATGGACGCAGAAAGGGGAACAATACTTCTGGTGTTTAAGACTACCTTAGTACCTTCTTTGGCATAGCGGGAGAACCTTAGTGCCTCTACCGGCTCCAATGAGACAATAGTATCAGCACCTCCTACGGGAATGAGAGGAGAATAAACGTTGCCCATTCTGATGTGGACCTCTACACTACCGCCTCTTTGTGCCATGCCGTGGGTTTCAGCACCCAATACGTTGATATCAGCATTGAGGGCAGCTTCTCCCAGTATCATGGCTGAAGTGAGGATTCCCTGACCGCCCACACCGACCAGAAGGACATTGAACTTATCATTATTCTGACTCATGATATCACTTCACCCTTTCACCTGAATTTGATGGATTTTTCAGGACAAATCCGGTTGCAAACTCCTCCTCTGACCCAGCAGATATCCTGATGACAGATCTTTATCGCTTTTTCGGGGCAGATCCTGCTGCATACACCACATCCTACACACATGTTCTCGTCGATGGCTACTTTATCTTCCTTGACAGATATCGCTGGGCACGTAAAAGATGTTACGCACTCCATACACATGTTGCAGTCTTCTGTTACAGTGTAAACCGGAATTTTTTCTCCTGATCTTTTCTTCTGCCTGTGCCAGATGAGGGAGCACGGCATCCTGGAAACTACTACCGAGACTCCCTGCTGGTCCAGAGCTTTTTTTAGCGTGTCTTTCATTTTACGTACATCGTAGGGGTTTACCACTTCCACAAGATCAACGCCGATCCCTCTTGCTATACCTTCAATACTCACTTCTTTACCTTCCAGGCCACATGGACGGGTTCCCGTTCCCGGGTGAGGCTGATGACCGGTCATACCCGTGGTCCTGTTATCCAGCACCACCAGAACAAAGTTCGCCTGATTGTAAACTGCGTCGATCAACGCCGGAACTCCGGAATGCATGAACGTGGAATCACCCACAGTGGCTACCACAGGATTGTCCACCACGTAGCTCAGCCCGTTGGAAACACCGACGCTGGCTCCCATGCAGATGCAGGTCTCTACAGCCTCCAGTGGTTTGGCAGCGGCAAGTGTGTAACATCCAATGTCGCTGGGGAGAGCAGCGTTCCCTTTCTCTTTGGCTACCTTCCTGATGGCATAATAAGTGGAAGTGTGGGGACAGCCGGGACATAGAACAGGTGGGCGAGGAGGAGCCTTCTGGGCAATACTCTTTGACCTCTCCTCTATTTCTGCATAGTCCACGCTGGTATCTATCTCCAGCACTCTGGCGACCCCCTGCTCTACAATACCGATATTGTACTCGAAGTTGAGAGGGAAATAGCCGTTATTCTTGCCGTAGATCTTCACATCGTTGGTCATAGCCTTCACATGCCATTCGATGAACGGGTCCAGCTCTTCTACAATAATAGCTCCATTCAATCCTTCCAGGAACTCTTCTATCAGTTTTTCCGGTATGGGATAAGTAGATGAAAGCTTTAAAACAGGCAAATTTAAGTCTAAGCTCTCTAAAGCCTCTTTCACATACGTATAGCTTAAGCCGCTAGCGATCACACCTATATCCCCACTACCGGACTCCATCCAGTTAATCGCCGACTTGGAAAGAAATTCCTGGGCTTTAGATAATTTGTCCTGGAGCTGTATCTTCTGGATTCTAGCATGAGCCGGGAGCAGGACATCGGTCTTAATATTGCTCTCCCAATTCACTTTCTCCATTTCTTTTTTAGGGAGCTCTCCCAGAGTGATGATACCTCGAGAGTGGCTCAATCTGGTAACAGTTCTGAGAATAACGGGCAACCCGAATTTTTCGGAGATCTTGAACGATAACTCCGTGAACTCTTTAGCTTCCTGTGTGCTTGTAGGCTCGATAACAGGGATCATACCAAATTTCCCGTACCACCGGTTGTCCTGTTCATTCTGGCTGGAATGCATTCCGGGGTCATCAGCGGAGACCAGGACCAGTCCACCGCGAGCACCAACTTGAGCAAAACTGATCAAAGCATCAGCGGCAACATTGACTCCTACATGCTTCATTATAGCCATGCCCCTCTTTCCGGCAAGAGAGGCGCCCACAGCAACTTCAAAAGCAACCTTCTCATTGGTGGAATACTCCATAAAATAATCCATTTTACCCTTTAAAGGTGAACAGGCTAAAGCAAGAGTATCCGCAATTTCGGATGAAGGAGTGCCCGGATATGTGGCAACCACATCCACACCGGCTTCAATAGCTCCCCGAGCTATAGCCTCATTACCCAGAAGAAAAACCTTCTTCCCATGAGCATCAAGTATAACCTTCTTGACCATAAACCCACATATAAATTAGAATTTAAATATTTGTGGGGAGGGAGATCATATCTTCTAATGTACCTTCTGATCTCCCTCTCAACCCCTTTCTTGCAAGTAGATTTTTCGGACCGGCTTTAGAAGATACATTAAAGCGGTATTGAGCGTAGCAAAATACTCCATTTTAATGGTCGAGCTTTCTATAGCTCAGTGGTATGCTCTTCTTCTTTTTGGGGGTGTAGCAGGTTTCATTTTCCTGAATACTGCTCTTCCTGAGCTGTAATCTCTTTGATAGCCGCTTAGGTGGACTACGAAGTCTTTTATCATACCGCCTGCCATAGTGGCCACGAAGGATAGGAGAACGTACCTGAAGAGGACTTCTCCCATCTCTAGCAATTCAACACTGAGTAGGTGATACATGTAAGAGGGAATGACCAGGAGCAGTATATACACTGGTGCGGTCATGAATGAGGTCTTCAAGGACTCCATCAGGTAGTCCTTTAGTCCTGCTGTTGCTGTTTTAAGGTTCTGGAAGAGGTTTACCCACATCGCGGACAGCAGAACTAACAGGATGAGGATCAGAGTGGAAATGTCGGGATAACTGGCGGTGTATTGCACCAAAAAGCTGGAGAAGAATGCTGCCGTGGCTGAAATTGAAAAGAGGTAAGCGTGTTCACTATTTTCTATTGTGGCTATAAGTGCCCCAGTAGCGTTCCCTATACTGAGCGCTAAGATAAAGAAGTAATCGGTGAGGAACTCAAGAGAAGTTAGCAGGCTGCCAATTGTCCAGTAGACGAGAGCACCGAAGAAGAGATAGCCAAAGTACCTCAGCCTATAATCCTGAATGAAATAGGGAAATGTGGAGAGAATAGCGAAAGCTCCTACTGTGAATATCACAGGAACGTTATTTAAGGGTATGATTTTAATCAAATATGCTATCAGCAGGAGTGCTGATGCACATACTATTACTATATCACCGATTCTCATTATTATTATAAGATAATCTATGTAGAATATATATTTAACCAATTTCTACTAATGATGAGTTTTTTCGGTTCGTTCCTTGTTGCAGTTTGATGGGTTTCTTTGTTTAAAAGGTTCATTTATTCGTGATCTACACTTTACTGGACTGCTGTAATCATAATATAAAGCAAATTAAAGGATCATAAAGCACCCTAAAGTTTTAGAGGAAAAAATCCGCACATCATAACCAAAATGGTCGAAAGTTTCCTTATTAATTTCAAAGTTCAATTAATTTTGTGGTTTAAATGAAATGGATTGTCATTCTGGCAGCTCTGTTGCTGGCAGTAGAAGGTGGAATGGCACAGCAGCATGGTGACGGCGGGAAGGAAACTGGTCCTGATTCTGAAATCAGTGACCACACCCATGCTGATGTAGGGTTAAATAAACCAGAAAATAATGGCACTGGTATAGGAAATAAAGGTGAAATAAAACAGAAGATAGAGAATAATAACAACAGCAAGAAAGAACAAGTCAGAGAGAAGATCGAAGAGCGCCTGAAGAATAAATTACAATTGAACCAGGGAAACGGGAACAGTAACAATGGTACCGATAAGGAACGAAAAATAAAGGAGAAGGTCAAACAAGCCGGATCAGCCACTGATAATGCCAAACAAAACTATAAGACAGCTCAACAGAAATATTTGAAAGCAAAAGCAAAACAGGACGAAGCACAGGCTCATAGCCATGCCAGGGCTATGATGCAAACAGGGATCAACTATATAGATACGTGGCTAGAAAGGATCGAGCTCCAGACGCTTAATTCGGATCTGGACAATGAAACCAAGCTGTCTATTTTGAATAAGATCGATAACTACAGAAATGATACTAAAGAAGAAATGGAGAAGGTCAACAACTCTGCGGACATAAGCCAAACGAAGGAAATTGCCCGTGAGCTCAATAGTCAGTGGAAAGATATTAGAATGTTCATTAAAGCTACTGGTTACCGAATTGCAGCTGGAGAGCTGGAGGAAGTAGCTGAAAATGCAGGAAATCTGGAACCCAGCTTAGAACGAATGAGGAGCAACGCCAACAACACTACAAGATTTGACCTTTTGGTCTCCGATTACCAACACAATCTAGAGATGGCAGAGGAAAACTTGGAACAAGCCCAAGATGTTCTTGCCAATGCAACGACTATTCAAGAGACATTGGAAGGTCACAAATTAGTGGTTAAAGCCACCAATAACCTCAAACAGGTTTTCAAGGATATTAGACTGATAAAAAATGAATTTTTGGCCTGATGGTCATAAAGTCCAAAACTGGAGGTGAATATTATGTATGAAAGTAAGTACGAAAATAAGGACTATTCGTCATTCCTCGTGGAGGAGATTATAGGGCTTAGCTCTGCAACTTCGAGATATTCTGTCACTCTTACTAAAAATGTAAGGGATTGGCTGGATATTAAACCCGGTGACAGAGTCGCCTTTGTGGAACGAAATGGGGAGATAATCCTCAGAAAATCTTGATGAGGGTTTTTTAGATGAGAAACAATAAGAACAAATGGCTGAAACCACTAGAAGTAAAAATTCCGATGGAAATCTGAAGCAACAAAGATTAAGGGTTAAAGGTTATACCTCCTCTTTATTTTTTTAATTTTCTGGCTCTTTTTAACTTCCCTGATGGTCGAATTTATTTTATATTGATCGTTCGGGAGCCACATCCCTGGATTTTTGAAAACAAAAAGAGCTATTTTGTCACTGGAACTGATAACGTGTTTGGGTAGAGGAATTAATAATAGAAGAAAATAGAATAGCCCCCCAGGATAAAAACTTGCCGGGTAGTAGGTTGGAGGGCAGGTTTATAGGTTGGAGTAAACTATCTCACATCCTAGGGGGTAAAATCAGTTGTTCATCATCATTAAAAAACTTTGTGGTCAAGGTGATCAAAACTGTTTCTTGTTCTGGGTTGGGCTATTGGGGTTATTAGAGAGGTTGGAGAGTCATTTTCCCCCTAGGATATAAAAGAATCCTATCTCTCCAACCTCAACATATATTTTATTTTCATAATTAATAAACCTTTTGAACCCCAACGTACTATAGTGAAAACGATGGGCTACATAATGTGCCAAATTCGTGTTCTTTTATTCCGTATTCACCACTAGATAGTCCGAATATAGTTTAGAGTCTTTATCACCATTTTGTGCCACCAGAAGGGTCATATAACCTCTATCAATGTATTTAGAGGCATGACTATCGACCACAGACTCCAGCCAGGTCTCACCTGAAGAGTGGTATTCAGTATCCAGTATTTCATATTTGTTCTGGTCATAATCCCAGATGTACAAAGTAACACCGTTGTAGTCATGGCTGCCGCCTTTACCGTTCCATCTTACGTTGATTTTATCTACAAAACTCCCCACGGAAAAATTGAACCGGTGAGCAGCGTATTGGCCGTCAGCGGAAGCAGAAGTTTCAAGATAAACATTTTCGTCTTTTGAAAGGAATGCCTTGTCCGATACCTCGGTTGAGGGTATATTGATTGTATTGGGGGGTTTGACGCTCGTACTTCCCGCATAGACCAAGGCTTCATCACCAACCAAACTCTGTGAGCAGGTCCCATCGGCTTTGGTGATTATTATTCCATAGTTGACCGAGTTCTGGCCGGTGCAAGAGGGGCAGGTAAAAGTGATGTTACCAATTCTACAATCTTCTACTGCTGGAGCGTCGTAGGTGAAGTGAGCTTCTCCATAAGTATCTGTGAATTCTGTGCCGGCTCTCAGTGATCCAATACTGGAGGTACCTTCTACCCTGTAACTGGAAACCGGATTGTTATAGCCATCTAATACTTCTATAAGGTTCAGCACATCGGTCTCTCCACTCTCGAACTTTAAAATGTGGTCGTATTTCTTTATGATCCTGGTATGGCCTGAAGTGTAAGAAGTGTTATCTGAACCCGAGGTCCCTATGGATGACCGGTACAAACTGAGGATCACACTTCCATTTTTCTCCATATTCACTTCATTATCAGTAACACTTACATCGTATCCTTCAATATCCTTCCAGTAATCGGGATATACACTCTCAAAGGAAATACTCAAATTCTTTGCGAGTACGTTACCCCCTCTGGAGAGTGGATTCTTTATTACGCTAATTGAATCGGTAGTGGAAAAGGATCGGGACGGAGATTTGTAGGTGGCATTCAAGATCTCGATCTTCACCGAGTTGGTGAACTGGATCTGGTCTGAAAGCTCGATAAAACGATCCCCGGATACGTTCTTGAATATAGCGGTATTCTCCATTACTAAACTCTCTTGAGGATAATACATGTAATTGGGGGTGATGGTGACTCTGGTTGAAGTGAGATTTTTGGTCCTTTCCACTTCGCTTCCATTGCTCAGGAGCTCGGTATAATCCAATTTTATGTTGAACTCTTCAAAGCTCATGCTAGTAGGATTGGGGGAAGGACTAAGGAAGAACAATGATTGAGGATAGTTTATCCCCATATCGAATTTGTAGGATCTAACAGATGAGGGAGTGTTCTTCAGGTCAAATAACTGGCTCTGAAGCTCTCTTTGATGCTGGGCTTCAACATGCTTGTATTTATCAGGGAAAGTCGACTGCACTATACCTAAACCTATCATTACCAGCAAGAGTATTAGTATAAAACCTATTAATGGAGTTACTCCCCGGCTGTCCATAATTATTATTACCATATTACTTACTTATATTTTTCCTTATAAAAGTACATTTGAAGGGTTTGCATCTCGATCAAATTTCGGTTCTGAAAAATTTCGAAAGTTATAAATATGATGATTATGTTAATTATAACAATAATGATAGGAATTGGTATGAAGGAACTGGCTTCCAATTTCGATGAGATCCTGGAAAAAGGTGAAGAAGAACCCGAAGAGATGTTAGCAGAGGTGCTGGAATCCATCGGTCTTATAGAGAAGCAAAAAGGAAGGTATAGATTAACCAGGATGGGAGAGAAATTCCTGGAACTTCCAGTAGAATAAGTGCAAAAGACCAACATTAGAAGACAGCATCTCAGTTTATATCCTATACACTTTTTATTGTTCTGAATAACCGGATTTGGCGATCCTTTCTGGAATTCGTTCCTGATGAATTCAATTACATCTCAAAGACTTGAATTATAAAATATGAAAAAGGGTTTATGAGTTAGTCCTGGAATATTTTCTTGATATCCGGATGCAACTCTTCGCCAACTTTCTCAATAGCTTCTTGTCTGATCCTCTTTATTTCTTCATTCCTCTCTTTGAATTCAGATTTGGAGTACATCTTCTCGGGATGTAAGAAAACATCATCAACATATCTCACTGCTTTGGGTACCTTAAAACCGGTTGGTGAATCTACCCATTCTTCAAGACCTCCTCTCAATAAGGAATCGAGTATAGAAATGGTCTGCTCCAGAGTTATATCCTGATAAGAATGACCCTCACCTATACCACCTGTGTTAAGCAAGTAGAACTCGGTATCAGGAAGTCCCTTCAGTATCTCATAAAATCTGTTGGCGTGGTAAGCCCTATCACCGGCTACAAACGGGTCGTAGAAGAAAACACTTCTTATCTTGCCCGCTTGAGTAGGATCTCCTGCAGAAGATTCCATTGCTTGTCCAACTACCATCAGGGCAGCAGCCTGTTCCAATGTCAATTTTGATATGGCGGGAATCGTCGGTCCTCTTGTTATCAAAATGAGATTATCAAGTTTCTCCACATCGATATGGTCGCTGGCATGCATGAAATCCCTTCTCTGGATAACTGCTCTCCCGTTAGAGGTCCTCTCAAAATTATATAGATCGAAATCATTTTCTTCTGTGACGTAAACGTTTTCACACAAAGTCTCAGGCTTCATCAGGCCATAGTATATCTCCATCTGGTCCCTGGGATTGACCCCCTCAGTTTTTACGAATATTCCTCCAGCTTCAAAACCGTAAAATGATCCATCGGGATAGAGAGTGCCTCCATCATCCTGAATGAGCCAGGACTTTTCTCCCTGCTTTCTTGCCAGTATCTTGGATGTCAGAGTTGTTTTCCCATTTGCCGAGAGAGCCATCAGCAGAGTTCGAACGGTTCTGTAATCACCATGAACCGACTGGAGATAGTCTTCTCGACAGCCTCCGTGGAGGAATAACCCCCCTTTCTTGACCTTGGCTCCCCAATCCTCGGCAGCAAAAACCCCTTTCTTGTATTCTCCTATATAGTTGCTGTTCCTTACTATTTTGATGACCCTTCCGTCATCCAGTATCGCAAGTCTTATTGTAACGTCTTTCTCCGGAAGGGGTTTGGATTTATTCTCTTCAAAACCTTCATCCGCGAAGAACACTATTTGATAATCCGGCTTTTCAACCTTCTGTCTTCTCATGTGGAATAGATTACCGCCGCCATAGGCAACGTGAGCAAATTTCTGGGGGACAATTAATCTGACAGTAGTTTCACTGTTCTTATTTCCTACTACCCTATCAACGGAAATGAGATCCTCTTTATTAAGGCTATCTTCACATTGCTCCAGTAATTTCTTCTCTTCCTGTCCAAAGGGCTGATCTTTACTGTTTTTGGTAAATTTTGCTGCTCTGGATGTTGGATCACTTTCAGCAACAAAATTCTTGTAGACGGTTTTTACTACTCCCGGCTCTCTTTTGACCATTGACCTTAGATCCCTTCTGGACGGATTTTCAGCCAATCGACCCTCCTCTAATGCTTTTCTGTAGATTCTATTCACAACATCGGCAAACTCTTCCAATTCCAACTCTGACATATGGCTACACCCTTCCTTAAACTCAATTATCTACCAAACCTTGCATTTTTTTATCTGCGATAAAAACTTTTTTGCTTGATCATTCAAAACTTATCCAAAAGATAAGACTTCAAGACAAATTGTTAAACTATGTCTCAATAAATCGTTCAACTTCTGATCGTTCCCTGATCATTGATCAAAAATTATCTGCTACTTTTAATTTATCATTTGGGTGAGCTTATTCATTTTTCACTTTCGAATCACAGTTTCGGTTCATTAATTCGACTCGATCAGCTACGGACTTCAGTTTTGGGGAGTGTCGTCCTTCTGTCCTAATGAGTCGAAGTTATCTGTTCAATCGTTTGGCTACAAAGACTCTTAGCGGACAACTGCAAAGATATGAACCACCAAAATCAAATCTAGACGGACAGATCGTTAGAGATTCATTACAGGAGCTTCCGCACTCGACATAATCTTCGATACATAACTCTTCGAATTTACATAAGTTCTCGAAATTGGCTTTATAGCATGCAAAGTCTTTGGGACAATCCATATTCTCCATTATTTCTTCTATTTCATGCTTAAGATCCGAAATCCTAATGATCGACCCCATAAGATGTAGATAAAAATATTATTAAAGATTTTCTATTTAATTACCCATCGAATTCGTGGAGAAAGATCCAGTTCCTCTTTTTAAACACTTCTCTCGATTTGTTTCAGTTATTCCAGCACCATGGGTATTTCGATTCGCTCAATACCGCTTTAGCATTAGTGGGTCTAACTAATAGCATTAGAGTGGGTTTAAGAGGATCTATTGGTAAAAGGGTGGGGGAAATTAACCTCGTACATTAGTAGCTATGATCGCCCCTAATCAAAAAGGTTTAAATTTGGTGTTGGTTAGGTTGGTGCATGTATGTTAACTCTTATCTTGATGAGGTTGGGCGGCTGATCAACCTTTGTATGGATTATGTAAAAACTCGTGAGGGTTTTGAGGAGATAGAGGAGCTATCAAGTCGTTTGAAGGAACCTGAAGTGATAAGCGATATGTTTTCCCAGGATATTCAATATATCAGGTCGAAATACAATAATAACGAGGTCTCTGAGAAGGATGTGAGGGATAATTTTGATAGATTGAGGGTTTATGTCCTAACTCAACTTGATAAACATTATGACCTGATTAACCGGCTTCTGGAGGATACTGAAAAAAAGGTTGATGTGTCGTTCACTAAAGATGATAGAGAATTTCCCAAGAAGTTGAAAGAAGATATCATGATAATTATTGAAGAGGCAGATAAAGATTTTAAAAAAGAGAGTTAATTAAAATCGTTTTTTGGCAACTTGGATTTAACCAACAAGGCTCAAGAATTGAGAAAAGTTAATAAATTGAGAGGAAAATCTTCCTTCAGTGATCTATAATGAACTACGATATTAAAGATGAGAGCCTAGCGGCAGAAGGAAAATTGAGAATAGAGTGGGCGGACAGGCAGATGCCGGTCCTCACTTTAATAAGAGAACAGTTTGAGAAAGAAAAACCATTAGAGGGATTAACAGTTGCTTGTTGCTTGCACGTAACTTCGGAGACTGCTAACCTTATGCGGACCTTGAAGGCTGGAGGAGCAGACGTGCATCTATGTGCTTCCAATCCCTTGAGCACTCAAGATTCTACGGCTTCTTCTCTCGTTAAGGACTATGGCATTTCGGTTTATGCTATCAGGGGAGAAGATAGAGATACTTTCTATAAGCATATAAATCAGGTTCTGGATCAGGAGCCGGATATCACTATGGATGATGGTGGTGATCTGGTCTCAACCTTGCATTCGGACAGGACCGAGCTGATCGATAATGTTATAGCCGGAACTGAAGAGACCACTACTGGTGTCATAAGGTTCAGGAGCATGGAAAGAGAAGGTGTGTTGCGCTATCCTGTGATAGCAGTAAATGACGCCAACACCAAGCATTTGTTCGATAACAGGTACGGTACCGGCCAGAGCTCTATAGACGGTGTATTGAGAGCCACCAACATCCTCCTTGCAGGAAAGACCTTTGTTGTGGGCGGCTATGGATACTGTGGTAAAGGAATTGCCATGAGAGCTGAGGGAATGGGAGCCAACGTTATAGTGATAGAAGTCGATCCATTGAGAGCCCTTGAGGCTGTCATGGATGGATACAGAGTTATGCCTACGAGTGAAGCCGCTAAACTGGGCGATGTGTTCGTGACCGCCACCGGATGCAGAGATGTGCTGCGTAAAGAGCATTTTGAGGTCATGAAAGATGGTGCCATTCTCGCAAATTCTGGGCATTTCAACGTGGAGATAGACATCCCTGCCCTGGAAGATATGGCTACTAACAAGAGAGAGGTCAGGCCCTCGGTCGAAGAGTACACCATGAAAGATGGAAGAAAAATACACGTTCTGGGAGAAGGAAGACTGGTCAACCTGGCAGCAGCAGAAGGCCATCCGGCATCCGTTATGGATATGAGCTTCGCCAATCAGGCATTGACCGCAGAATACCTTAAAGATAACAGCGGCAATCTAGAGCGCAAAGTATATTCAGTTCCAGAAGAGATAGACCACAGAGTCGCCTCACTCAAACTGAAGGCTATGGGCATTGAAATGGACGAGCTCACAGAGAAACAGAAAGAATATCTGCACAGCTGGACAATAGGAACCTGATCAAGAGGATAAATTATTCAATCCTCTTAATTATTTAGGAGTTAAGAGTTGAAAATTTATGTCATCTATTGTGGAAGACCTGCAGGAGCTGGAAGCGTATCCCGAGGAAGTTTCGGAAGTGGAGCTGGTTCAAACCCACATCTCTTTTGTTTTTCTCACCGACAAACTGGTTTATAAGGTTAAAAAGCCTGTGAACTTCGGTTTTCTGGACTTCTCTACACTGGAGAAGCGAAAATACTACTGTGAACAGGAGATAAAGCTCAACAGCCGACTTTCACCAGAATATTACCTTGATGTGATCCCTGTGGTGGAGAGAGACGGCAAACTGAGGTTCTGGGGCGAAGGAGAGCTGGCGGATTATGCGGTGAGGATGAAGAAGCTCCCCATGGACAGGCAGATGAAATACCTGCTCCAGAAAGGTGAACTTACCGATGAGATGCTGGACAGAGTTGCCCATAAGATAGCCGTTTTTCACAACGAAGCCGAAACATCGCCGGAGATCGAGAAGTTCGGTGAGCTCTCGGCCATCAAGTACAATACCGATGAGAATTTCGAGCAGACAGAGAAATATATCGGTAAGACCATAAGTGAGGAGCAATTCAAAGCACTCAAGAGCTACACAGACAAATTCTACCAGCAAAATGAGGAATTGATTCACAGCAGAATAAAGGATAAGAGGATCAGGGATTGCCATGGAGACCTTCACATGGAGCACGTCCTTATCACTGACGACGATGTAGTGATCTTCGACTGCATCGAGTTCAACGACAGATTTCGCTACTCTGACACCGCAGCGGACATAGCCTTTCTTGCCATGGACCTGGACTACTACGGGAGAAGCGACCTCTCAACTAAGCTGATAGAATACTATTCAAAGCACTCGGGCGATGATAAAGTGATGGACATGATCACTTTTTACAAGATATATAGAGCATATATACGGGGCAAGGTGATAAGCTTCAAGCTGGACGACCCCAACATATCTCAGGAAGAAAAGGATGAAGCAGCCAAAGATGCCCAGAAATATTTTGACTTGGCCCACTCCTACATTAGATGAAAAAAGTAGTGGAAGACACATAAAGGTGAAAGATGCCTATACTGATCGTTGTGTGCGGTATTATTGCTACCGGTAAGAGCACAGTAGCCAAAAAAGTGTCAGGAGCTACGGGAATAGAATTGATCCGCTCGGATAGGGTCAGGAAAGAGCTTGCCGGTATGTCACCCGAAGAACACGCTTACGAAGAATATGGGGAGGGGATATATACTCCGGAGTTCTCTAAAAAGACTTACGAGGAAATGATGGTCAGGGCGAAGGACAGGCTAAGCAAGGGCAGCTCGGTCATACTGGATGCTACCTTCAGCAAGAAATGGCAAAGAGAAGCAGCCAAAGAGGTCGCGGTCAAAAAGGGAGCACGCTTTCTGTGCATTGAGACTGTCACCCCCAACGAAGTGATCAAAGAGAGGGCAGAGCAGAGAACGGAGAGTGGGGAGAGTATATCTGACGGCAGGCTGGAGCTGCTGCCTCAGATCAGGGAGAATTTCGAGAAGATAGATGAGCTGGAAGAAGAGGAGTACGTAGTGATCGACACCAGCAAAGAAGAGGAAGAGAAAGAGAAAATGAATAAGATACTGGAAGACATTCAGAACTATCTATAGTTCTTTCAGTTAAGCAATAGTTTTATTATCTCGCTATTTTGCTCTAATGTTTTCCAGAACTTCTCTTGCCCTATCTACCCGGATAGTACCTTCGCTTACAAGGACTTCCACCACCTTATCGACCTCATCGTCTTTTGCTCCTGCCATCATGGCAATGTTCCTGGCGTGGAGGTTCATGTGCCCCTTCTGAATGCCTTCTGTAGATAACGCCCTTAAAGCTGCGAAGTTCTGAGCCAGACCTACGGCAGCAATCACTCTGGACAGCTCGCTGGCCGACTTGACTCCTAGGATTTTCATGCATGCTCTGGCAATGTGGTTGGTCGAGGTAGCACCGCCCACGGTACCTACAGCCACCGGAAGCTCAATTGTTCCCACCAGATTACCGTTTTTATCCTTCTCATAGCTGGTCAGGGGTTTATAGCCATCCATGGCCGCATAACTGTGTGCACCAGCCTCAACTGCCCTGAAATCATTGCCGGTAGCGATGACCACTGCCGAAGCCCCGTTCATTATACCCTTATTGTGGGTAGCACACCTGTAGGGATCGGCTTTGGCGAAGGCGTAGGCATCAATGATAGCATCAACCACTTCTTGACCTCCTATAGCATTTGCGTCAAAGACCGCCTTGGCTCTGGCTAACCTCAAAGTGGCCAAATTGGATATGATCTGCAGGTGGGTCCTGACTCCCGTGATCTCTTCTATGTAGGGTGCAACTGCTTCGCTCATGGTGTTGACCGCGTTAGCCCCCATGGCGTCTCTAACATCTATAATAAGATGAACAATGACCATCGGACCCCTTATGGAGTCAACAACTCTGACCTCGACATCCCTACACCCACCACCGAACTTGAGGAGAACGGGGTCCTGATCGTTGGCGATGTTGATTATGTCCTCTTTGTAGCGCAGTATCTCCATTCTGGTAGAATGAGGGTCCGACATATTCAATAACTGGACCTGGCCGATCATGTGCGGAGGAGTCGCAGAAGTAGTGAACCCTCCTTCAGCCCTGGCCATTCTGGCAGCATTGCTGGCAGCAGCCACCACACTGGGCTCTTCAATAGCCATTGGGACTAGGTAATCCTTATCGTCTATAAGAAAATTGGTTGCAACCCCCAGAGGAAGCTCAAAAGTCCCTACAACATTCTCGATCATCCGGTCAGCTACACCAGCATCCAGACTACCTGTTTTGGCTATAATATCAACTTCTTCATCACTTAAATCAGCGAACTCTTTAATCTCTTTAAGCCTGTCTTCCAAGGAGAGTTTATAAAAACCACTAATTCTTGAGGACTTCATGAGCAATGGTTTAAAAATTAGTTAAAATATTTTTGGATAGAGGATAGAACATAGAACATAGTATGGTGTGAAAGAGTTAATTCAACAGTAATCTCATTTATTCGTCTATAGCACTGACTAATGAGATCAATAGAGTGATGTATTCAACTTACACAATCCGCAAATTTGCTTATACTGCTCTCATTTATCTTATTGCTCAGTTTACGGTCAGTAGTGACCATTACCCCATCCAGATCGATTGCCAGTTTTATGAACAAAGCATCATACACCGTTATCTCGTTCTTCAATGCTAACTTGAAAGCCGGGGGTAAAATGTTCTCCATTTGCTCTACCTTGCAAACGTTAGTTATGAAATCTGTAGCTCTACCGACTGCCTCTCTCACCAGCTCATTGTGGGAAGATTGAAGCTTTACACCCACCTCACTATTAACCAGCAATGTAGAAATCTCTAACAGATTTTTGTATTATTTTGGAATAAATTATAATTAGCCCTGGTAATAATAAGGAAAGATTTTTAAGGTGGTAATGTACACTATATATTGATAATAACTCAGCAGGTGGCGGGAATATCCCCTCCGCAGTCCCTTACGGACTGGCCACCTGCAATAAAAACTATTGTTAATCCATTCTTATATCTTCATAAATGTTATCGAGAATAATACATTTGTCCACGGCTCTCTTTAATTCTGGACTTAGGACGTTCTCAAAAATCGCTACTTCAACACTCATTCCAAGTGCCTTAAGCTGATCTACTGCATGTATATAGTCACCATCCCCACTAACAATAATAGCGGTATCGTAGGCCTTATTAAATCCTAAGGTTAACATATCCGTAACGAGGGCAACATCAATCCCCTTCTCAACTGTGTCGTGACCTCTCCTTCTTAATGGTTTTTTAACAATATGAAAATTGTTTATGTGCTCTAATGCGTGATAAAACTTAGTTTGTTTTTCCATCTCTGATTCATCAAATGGATTTATTGATCCATAATAATAATAAACTCTCTTGAGTTTTCTACCGGAAGATAGAACTCTTGCAAGTTTTTCATAGTTTATCTTAAGATTAATCTGTCTTTCTCTCCTAAATTCTCTACAAGAGTGGAACAGATTTGAACCATCTATAAAAATCATTACTTTATCGATTGAATCAAACATTAATATTAGCTATTTTCTCGGTTATATATAACTTTAGTCTACACATCAGTCCAACGACAATGATCGAATTTGGTTACCGAAATAATCGTATTCTGTTTGAAAATTTCTTTTTATGACGATAAACCATGATAAAATTTTTAAACTATATTCCGGCAGTAATGTCAAAATAATAGAGGTGGTAACTATCCTAAAAGAAGTGAGATTTCATGGTAGAGGTGGACAGGGCATTGTTACTTCTGCGGATATTTTAGCCGTTGCTTGCTTTAAGGAAG
>JAWODI010000057.1:0-9910 GCA_046483365.1 Archaeoglobaceae archaeon
CCACTACCGGCACTCTATGTGATAAGGCTTCCAGAACCACATTGGGCAACCCCTCCACCCTGGAAGGATGGACCAAAAGGTCTGCCGAAGCATAATACCTGCTCATCTCCTCAGAGCCGAACTCACCCACGCATTTGGGGTTCTCTAATTCAGCAAGCTCCTCCCTGTACTCTCCATCTCCCACCACACAAAAAACAATATCTTTCCTCTGCTTTCCTACCTCTCCAACAATTCTGTTTAGTTTGTCAGCTCCCTTCCTCCTGCTCAACCTTCCAACGAACAAGATTACCTTTAACCCTTCTAAACCCAAAGACCTCTTGGATTCCTCTTTCTCCATATTATTCGTATTGCTATCGATTAACGGGGGTATCACATGGACCTTATCTTCAGGAAAGCTCTTGACCAACCTCTCCCTCTCAAAGGGGCCCATTACAACTATCTTACTGGCAAATCTCAAGCTCAGTTTCCCTAATATATTTCTGAAGAAATAATAAAACCATCTCCTCCACCCCTTAGAAAATCTGTATTCGCCAAAGGTGTTTCCGGGGAGCCTTGCAATCACAGGAACTCGAAACAATCCTCCAGCAGCAACCATCAGGGGGACAACCACCATTGGCCCCGAGAAGTTCATCAAGACATGAGGCTTATACCTGTAAATATACCTGCACAGATTCAGGAACAGTGAGGGGTACATCAACCTCTTAGACCTATTTGATAGCTCATCAACATCTTCTACATTAAATGTTCCCAAGGGACTGATCACATCTACGGTGTAGGGTAACAGCTCTCCAAAAAGCCTTAATTGCTTTCGAAAGTTGGGAGGGAAAGGCACCTCAATCACTACACCAATTCTCAATCGCTTTCCCCCCATCAATTATTTACTGTTGACTCGAACAATTCCTCAACTCTCTCATGAAATTTGTTTTTAGAGTAATGCTGTCGTATACCATCATCTTCAACACCTTCAACTCCCTTCTGCAGCAAATCGATCATTTCGTCAAGATCGTCTACCACATACAGGTTTGGAGAGTTTATCTCAGGTATTCCTCCTACATTAGTGGCAATAACCGGCTTTTCCAGCGATAACCCTTCTATCACCACATTGGGAAATTGCTCCATGAGGGATGGTAAGACTAAGACATCACAAGCATTCATCAATGATAAAGCCTCCTTGTGCGGCCTATTCCCTAAAAACACTACTCTCTCCTTTAATCCCAGGTCCTCCACCAGCTTCTCCAGTTTATTTCTTTCAGGTCCATCGCCAACCAATACCAGCCTGTAATCCCTATTCAAGCGTTTTAAACTCCTGCTAAAGTTATCCAAGTTCTTTACAGGTACCAGTCGGCCAACATAAAGGATAAAAAACTTTTCACCACCTACATGGTCTACTTCGCTACTTTTAGCTTCAGAGATCTCTTCATCATCAATGAAAGTGCGAACAACCTCTACTTTGGCTCTAGTAATACTCTCTAACCTATGTTTAGTAAATTGAGAAGGGGACAACACAATATCACCATTGGATAGTATTTGAAGGAAAAGGAATTGAAGAAAACGATTAATGTGAAAACTGATGGGATTCATTACGTTTGAGTACTTTTTAGTAATAAATGATGCTAAAAAAGCAATTACGGGAGTTTTGTTTAGAGAGGCAGCTAACTTGGCCGTTGGCAGCCACTTGTAGCTCAATACATACACAACATCTATTTGATGGTTCTTTATTAATTTATTAAGTTCAAGAAAAAGTCCTATTGAGGATATAAGATAATTGGAAGATAAAGAGAAATTTATAACTTCCATATTGCCAGAACTCGCGATGTTGCTTTCCATCCCAGTAATTAGATAGACATTATGGTTTTTAGCCATGTGTCTGGCTACTTCAAGTGTGATCTTCTCTCCCCCACCCATTAATTTCTCAGTAAATAATAGAATATTCATGTTTAAAGATTTGAATTAGATTTTTCCTTTCAAACTTTCTATAGTATTTTTAATTTTCCTCTTTTCGTCTAAAGATCCATTTGGCTCAAAATCGGGATTAAAGATTTCTTTAAGGGTTCGGCCATCCATATCTGGTGCACTCAACCCAAACAAACTCAATATCGTGGGAGCAAGATCGTAAATACTTCCATGGATTTTCTGACCTTCCTTAATTCCCTTTCCATAAGCAAGAAATATCCCGTCCATAGTGTGAAAGGCGGAATAACCATCCTCAAACCAATATGTCCAAAGATCACCACTGGGAGAAACCGAAATATCGTAACCATATCCCTCTGTTTGAACAGTGAGAATATCTGGAATGGAATAACCGGTATCATATATCTCCTCGGATTTCCTGGCTTCAGCAACAATTTTCTCCCCAGTCTCCGGGTCCTTAACTCCCTTCATTTCCTCGATAAGTTTCTCCCTGAACCTTTCATACTCCTCCGGATCCTCAATGTTAACAAAGAACAGACTCTCCCCAACCATTACTGCCTTAGTCCTCTCCCAATCCACCATATCCAGAATATCGATTATGTTAACCTCATCTTTGGAAGTCCGCAATAAAAACCACATCTTAGTTACAAGACTATGAGGGATCAGTCTAACCAGTGACCTACCTACTCTAGAGTGTGCCAGCTTGTAGGCTCTTTGAGTGTTCACCCCCAAGCGGTAGAGCAAAGAGGATAAGCTGAACCCCTGTTTTTCTTTCAGCTTAAGATAACTTTTATCATAGAGCCATTGATTGAACTTAAATCTGGCCTTCAACCTGTCGAACCCGTGATCTGACATTATAAATACAATAGTGTCCTCATCCAGGTGCTGGAGGAACTCCCCTATCTCTTGATCAATTAATTCCCATATCTCAGGCAAAACACGTCCATAAACAGGGTCTTCTTCATCCATCGCTCCCCAAAGGTAGTGCTGAACGTTATCGATGTAGAAAATAGTGAGATGGAGAAAATCAAGGCCTTCACTATCCCACAGATCCCTGGCCACCTTGAACCGAGTCTTGATCATTTCCTTGATCTCTGCGATACCCTTATCTCTTTCTTTAAGGGCCTCATCCCTTCCTAAAAGCAAGTTAAGTCTTAAAGCATGGTCAGGATTCACTTTATAACCATATTTTCTCACCAGCTCCTCCTTTAGATCCTTGGGATACGTGTAATCCAGGTTATCTAGAGCATTAAAACCAGAGATCATGAAACCATTTACTTGTTTGGGAGGATAGGTGGTGGGCATGTTGATGACTCCACATTTGTAACCTTCCTCACTTAAGTAATCCCATATCTCTTTACTCTTAAAGGAGGTAGAATTAACCATTTTTATTTTCTTTCGCTCTCTATCGAAGTTATACCAGAAGTAGGCACCCAGCTTTCCAGGGTTCTTACCTGTAGAATAGCACTTCCATGATGGTGCGGTGGAAATGGGTACAACGCTCTTGAGTGTACCCCAGCTACCGTTCTCCATCAGCCGCTGGAAGTTGGGCAATTTACCTTCTCTGGCCCAGGGTTCGATCAAATTCCATGTGGCACCGTCCAGCCCTATTACTACAACCTTCATCATTCTCTTAACAAGCTTTCATAATAGCGTTCAACTTCGGAAGCAATCCTGCCCCAATCATACTCTTCAATAAATCCGTCCAAACCATCTAAGAGATTCTCAGATGATCTTAATACTACCTTAAGCTTCTCTGCCAGATCCTCATGATTCATGGGCTCAAATAGCAATCCACCAACACCACCATTAGTAACTTCATAAACAGGAGAGATGTTGGATGCTACATAAGGTATGCCTGCTGCCAGAGCCTCAATCACTACCATACCAAAACCTTCTACCACACTGGGGAGAGCAAAAACATGAGACGCTTTTAATACCCTTATTACGTCATCGTGACCTTCTACAAACCCCAAGAATTCCACATTCTCTTCTAATCCCAACTCTTTTACAAGCTCCCTTAGATTATCCTCTTCTGGACCAGAACCAATGATCTTAAGGTTCACATCGGGCATGTCCTCTCTGATAAGGCCAACAGCCCTGATCAAATCCTCTAATCTCTTGTACTTCACCAAACGAGAAATAGTACAAATAGTGGGATTTTCAAATTTTTCAACCCAGATACTCCTGTACCTCTCCAGATCAACCCCATTAGGTACCACAACAATACTGGATTTAACACCTACTTTCTCCAGATTGCTCTTGGTGTAATTACTGTTCGCAAAAATCAAGTTCCATTTCTTTGATAGAGCGTACCGCTCCAGCACCTCCCCAAAGACGCCAGCAATACCGATATTCTTGATCCACCTGCTCACCCACACGTCATGGTAAGTAATAACTCTAGGAATGTCTAAGTGCTCTCCAATCTTCCATGCAGGAGGATAACTTAAAAAGTTGGTTCCCTCGACAACATCAAGGTTCTGTCTCTTCCCGACTTTAATCGCTTGTCTTATGAATGATGCTCTCTGCAGAAGAGACCCTGACTGACTGTAACTTCGGGTCTTTCCTACTCTGAATACCTTCATTCCCAAGACTTCGTCTTCTCTTTCCGTTACTGGTTCCCTTGACGTTATTATTGTTATTTGGTGATTTTTTGCGAGATGTTTCCCTATGTGGAATGTTCGAGCTTCAGCACCTCCTCTGATCTCAATTTTTTCACTCTGAGGAAAGTACTCCGAGATAATTCCAATATGCATCTTGATAAACACCTAAAAGTATCGACTTAAAACTTTTCAAAATAAATCGTAACTATTTATATCTCTCAAAAGAGATTTTTATGGCGTGAAGTACCATGGATACAAATATAGCTAGCATACCAACTAGAACTAATAAGACGGTACCCAAAGCATGTCCCGTAGCTAACTCACCCCTCGTCACATAAAAATCCAAAACCCTAAACCCTAAGAAAATACCTATTACTATTAAAGCCAGACCAGGAAGAGCTAAAGAAATTATAGGGCGTTCCAACTCCACAAACCTGAATATAGAATTAATAACACTCATTCCATGACCTACAGGGCCATGAGTAGATCCGTCTAAATCGTACCTGCAACAAATTGGTTTCTCCTTAACGGATAAACCCCGTGACTTTGCTGAAAGCAAGATCTCTGAGCTCACCCCCATACCGGTATCCCTGACATCCAGACTATCAATAGCTCTCCTCGAATATGCCCTGAAGCCGCTCTGAGTATCCGTCACCCTTCCGTTAGAAGCGACATTGGTGAATATGTTGATGGTCCTTATTCCCAATCTGCGGTAAAAGGGTATCTTGTTCTCCTTCCCATTGAATCTGGAGCCAATAACAATATCGGCCTCCTCCTGCACAACTGGCTCCACCAGAGAGGGTATATCCGAGGGGTCGTGCTGTCCATCTCCATCCAGTATCACCAGCACGTCAGCACCATAAGTTCTAGCGACCTCAAAACAGTCCTTTATAGCTCCACCATAACCAGTATTGACCTCATGCTTCAAAACAATAGCGCCAGCAGCCTCAGCTATCTCCGCAGTCCTATCTGTACTGCCGTCATCCACCACCACGACCTGATCAACATAGTTCCTGGCTCCTAACACCACACTACCTATAGCGACCTCCTCATTGTACGCAGGCAGAGCTGCCACGACCTTCAACTTATTCCTGGTCATCTGATCACCAGTAGTGGTAGTCTCTCCATTGCTAACGCTCATCAATACACCTCTCCAGCCGACCTTGTACTAATACTTATATTACCATGTATATAACCGTTCTTAACCCATCTTCATGAATGACAAAATAATTTCACACTAATCTGCTTTATTCTTAGTAAAGCAAGACTTATTTCTGATAACTATATCACATTCTGCTCTTCGAGGAGATAATGTTCGAAATTTTTTTAGTAAAAGGTAATATTCGCAGCTTATTTTTTGTAAATCCTGTCATGATGATCTAGGTCAAGAAATCTAACTATTTCGTTTTCTTCATCGATTTCAAAAATAATAACAAAAGATTTATCCACATGAACTCTTCTCAAAGCCTTCAGATTATACCTAAGCGGTTTATAATGAGAAGGGTTCTCTATTATTTCCTCTATTTTATTTATAACAATTTCATAAAATTTTTTATCTTTTTTGCTTATCTTCTTTAATTTCTTTTTTAGTTTTCTCTCGATATAATACTTGTACATCCGTTAGTCTTCTTCAATGAGTTTTCTCAGCTCCTCAGTATTTGAGAATTCTTCAAATTCGCCTTCTTTCTTTATCTTTTCTAATTTCTCGATGTATTCACCTCTGACTTCGTAAAACTCATCGGTATGTATCTCAATTAAAGTTTCAAGCATTTTCTCTACTCTATCCACTTTCTGCTTGAGATCTTCTACGTCCTTAAAAATGGCATCAATGTTTGGCATACTTTTTCACCAATCAATCATCTAATATTTATTTGTTTATTACGTTATTTTTGCTTTTTGTATTAATTAAATTGTATTGTATAGCTACGACCTTTTACTTGCATTGAGTACAGTGATCCCCACAACTTCTCCTTTCTCGTACCTGATTATTATATTGTCATCCGTTAATTCAGAATCATCTGCATGGCTTGGTTTCTTGAAATTGATGTATAGAACATCAGCCTCTTCGTCATATGCAGTCCACATTCTTGAATATGGTACATCAAGCAATTCGGGTACAATATTCAATATCTTTTTGACTTCTATTGCTCCCATATCTTCCTCCTCTTATCAAGCTCTTTCTTCTTTCTGGTCAAGAATGCGGTGATTACAAAACCATCCTCTTTACTTAACTCCTTATATATAACCACTATATATTTGCCTTTTGCTATTTCCCTCACTCCAATAAGCTCATCAAATTTACCTTCGTAGACTGCTTCAGGTTCCTCAATAGTCTCTAAAACCTCAAAATAATATCCTGCCATCTCTGAATGTTCTTCCGTTATATGAAACCATCTTTCTTCAGATAATCTGATAGGAATACCATTTTTGGACCAAGCCACATCCATACACAAAACTCAAACTTTCATTTTATTTATAACTTTATCTGTTAGCTTAGAATCATCACTGTCTGAAAACTTTTCCCTTTACAAATAGAATATAAATCTACTTTAGAATCAAAACTGGATTTTATGAAATTTACCGATCTTTATCCCTTGGACCCTATACGAACACCATACCATCAGCTGCCTCCAACCAGCCCCCTTCATCGCTCACGTTTGCGAGCTCGGTCTCTGCTGGCCAGAGCTAAAGATTCTCCTCGATCACGTCCGGCGATACCTTAAAATACTTCTGGACAATACTAACGAACAACTCCTTCTGCCTAGAGAATGTTACCCACCACAAATCCTGAAACTCCTCTCTGCTCTCCAGCTCATTGCTGATCAACCTCATCTGAGCATCAGAAACATGATAACCCACATACCTTAACTTCTTTCTCAAGCTGGATAGCGATCTTATAAAATAACTGAGCTTCTTACCTCTATCAGAGGATATGTTCTTCACTGTACCGCAGTTATCGCAAAAGGGGTGTATTCCTATAACCCCATTCTGCATGGATAACCAATCTCTGCCACCCGGATTATGTTCGCACTGCATAACACACCTCTCACTTCTCCAACCGGCACAGTAATTCCTGTTCTCTGTTCTCACATAAGTTTTTTAAGTATATCAAGCTTTTTCTTCTTCTATTATCACCATCATTACCGATTAAACTTATAATTTTCCATTCGTCTGCGAGCTGTTCATTTTTGAATAATACGAGTCTTAAATCGATGAGAGATTCTTTCTAGTCTAATGGAGAGACTCTATGAAGTGCTGCAGAGTGAGGATAATACTTGAGATAGCTCTCATATTCAGTGTCAGAGCCTATTTCAGCCATAGCATATATAATTGATCGGTCAACATTCCTTTCCTCCTCCACAAAGTGTTCTAAGAACCGAATAGTAGTTCTATCACTGTGTGTTGCGGTAACTGGGCCACTCCAGCTGACGAAGACCTTGGCCCCCTTGTCAACGAAAGCTTTTCCCATATTGTTATGCTTCAGTCCCTCACACCCCATGAGAATTACTGTAGCGTTGTCAAAATCTCCGCTCAACCCCCTTATGAACTTGGGGGACACCGCAAAATAATGTTCTTCGCCATAATTATAGTAAACCTTCTGCAGGTTATTGGTAACCTGTTCAATCTGGTATCTATCCTTTCTGTATGATTCGGAAGTGAATAGGACAACGGGGTTGTCATCATATTCACTAGCAGAAGAGTGTACACGAAATACAATGATATCATACTCTTCAGATGTTAGGTTTCTATAGAAATCGACTGTGACGTTTTTTCCAGCTACATAATCAACTTGATAATCTTTTGTCTCCAGTACCTCAGTAGCTTCCGCCACAAATGTTTTGTTGGGTCTTGTGAGGTTCAATTGGTCAACTATTAAAGCTCTATCAATTTCTTCTGCTGAAGTCTGCTCCACAGAATCAAAAAAACCAGTAAAGTAGGTAAAGGATCCTATTACCAGAATAACGAATAATATGGTCAAAGTTCCTTTAAAGAGGTTCATTTCAATTTTCTCATTGAAGCGTAAACTCCTACTCCTGTTCCCGCAACAACCATTACCAGCGAGCCAACTATATATGGAACCATTATATCTAGAGCGTTCACTGGCTCAACTACTCCCCCCACTGTTACGGAGGAATAGCTCGCTACACCGAACCAGGATAGATGATCTACTTCACCACATATAGTGTTGTTTTTAGTGTCAACAGTTACAGTAACATCCTCCCATTTTGATCCATAATGTAATAGCTTCAAGTTCTTTTCAGGCCCATCTAATTTGCCCGTATAGTTTATACAAACCTCCAGGGTATCATAATCTGCAGTGGTAGTCACATCTTTAAAGTAACCCTTGAATTTGTAACCAGAAGGTGAACTTAGCTTGGGGTTGGTCTTCTGGGACTTGAATGTAGTATTGCCCTCTTTGGTCACCTGATTGAAATTCGTTTCAGTATCTCTATCACGAACTTTGATATTTTTACCTGTGGGAGTGTTCAAAACCCAAATACTGTCATTACCTTTCAACAGACCACCAGCTTTTAGGCTTCCAGTAACACTAATTGGTACAGTTTCCCCTTTCTTTTCATAGAGGTGCAGGTTTTGGGCCATGCCTGGAGTATCGAATTTGAGTATCAGGTCTGTATAGCCATCACCTTTGTCATTGTATTCGCATTCCTCTTCCCCTTCAACCGGGTGAGCACTATCCTCAAAAGTGTAATCCGCAGGAGCCACTTCAGTGCCTTCATGTCTTAATCGGATTGAACTAACATCTATACTGGTCACATCAAAGTCCTCGCTCCCCAGGATGGCTACAGTATAACCACCCTGGCTGTTCAAGTTGATGGGGTTCTTACAAGATCCTGGTTTAACATCCACATAGATCTCCGTAACTGTTTTTGTCTTCGCTGTGTTGTTCACCCAGGTCTGGTTTACATTTCCAGAGCCATCTACAGTACGGGTAGAAATTGTGTGTGACGTTCCTGGAGGAAATGAGGCATTGAAATAATCTCTAGAGGTGTTTGACTCCCAGCTGCCATCAATATATACCGTAACATGGGAAAAATCGCCGCCAGGATTGTCCCATGTCCACTTGATGTAATTTTGGGTTATGTCAGTGGCTCTCAGATTGGTGATGGATGGGGGTGGAGTGGTATCCGGCTCCACCACAGTAATATTAACGGTCTCATTATCCACCCCACCATAACCGTCAGAAACACCAAAATCCACAAAATAAACACCAGTATCCTCAGGAGTCCAACTACCCTCCCCAGAAGAACCATCAAAATCACTGAACAAATCAGTCCTATTACAAGAATAACTCAAGCTATCCCCATCAGCATCAGAAGCATCAACATCAACAAAAAGCGTCTTACCACTAGCAATCACCTTATCCTCAACCTCCA
>JAWODI010000026.1:0-10659 GCA_046483365.1 Archaeoglobaceae archaeon
TCAGAAAGTTCAATCATCAGAATGGGGTATTTCGCTTTGCTCAATACCGCTTTAACGTTTCTTCTAGTGTAATTTCTGAGATATCTACTTACAAAAGGGGTTGGAAGGGGAATCATGAGGTGCATTAGTAATACGATTCCCCTCCTAGGGTTGGAAGGGAGATCAGAAGGACACTAGAAATTATGATCTCCCTCCTCACTTTCAGATTACTCAGAAAGTAATTGTTTAACCTGTTCCATGGTAAGTTATACCCAAAAGACCGCCGCGGGTTACCTAACGGGGTTACCTAACGGGTGAACCGTGATATGTTGGTGTGTATCCGGGTGGTCGTTGTGGGTGTTCAGATTAGGATAGAGGAAATGTGGTAATATGGATGAGTCTAGTAATGGGAATGGGAATGAGACGGTTGAGTTGGAGGATTTGCCGGGTGTAGGACCTTCGGTGGCTGGAAAGTTGCGTGAAGCTGGTTTTTCGGCGATCGATGCTATTGCGGTCGCTTCTCCTAATGAGCTGGCTACCGCGGCCGAGCTGGGTGAGTCGAATGCTGGCAAGATCATATCCGCTGCTCGTTCGATGGCCAAGGTAGGTGGTTTTGAGAGCGGTGAAGATATTCTGGAGAGAAGGAAGAAGGTTAAAAGGATCACTACGAGCAGTGATACTCTTAATGAGCTTTTTGGTGGAGGTGTGGAGACTCAGTCGATAACGGAATTGTTCGGTGAGTTCGGCTCTGGAAAGACGCAGATCTGTCATCAATTGGCGGTGAACGCTCAGCTTCCTGTAGAACAGGGCGGGCTCGGTGGCTCTGTTATTGTTATTGATACTGAAAATACTTTTAGACCTGAGAGGATCAGTCAGATGGCTGAATCGAAGGGTCTTGATCCTAACGAGGTTTTGAAGAACATTAATGTTGCTCAGGCGTATAACTCCAATCATCAGATGCTCCTGGTGGATAATGCCAAGGACCTGGCCAATACTCTCAAAAGAAACGGTAATGATGCCAGGCTTCTGGTTGTCGATTCTCTTATGGCTCATTTCAGATCGGAGTTCGTGGGTAGAGGTACTCTAGCTGATAGGCAACAAAAGCTGAACAGGCATCTTCATGATCTGGTTCGGTTTGGTGAGCTGTTCAATGCTGCTGTGGTCGTCACCAATCAGGTGCAGGCAAAACCGGACACTTTCTTCGGCGACCCCAACAGACCAGTAGGGGGCCATATTGTGGCCCACACCGCAACCTTCCGCGTTTATCTTCGTAAAAGCAAGGCTGACTTGAGGGTGGCAAGGCTCATAGATTCGCCTCACCTCCCGGAGAGTGAAGCAGTTTTCAAGGTGACGGAGGGAGGTATAATAGACAAATAGTCAACCAAATAACCTATTACTCATTTTTTATTACTCATTTTTTTAGTATTGGATGCTGACATTATCTTGTTCTTGTGCTCTGGACCTTTTATTGAAATAAAGAAGATGAGATCTTTATAGTAATAGTAAAAAATTTGAGTGTTATCAAGCAGAACCGGTTGTATTCCTCTGGTACATTGACTGAATTGGGTTTCAATTCTTTATCAAGACTTTAATTTTGTATTATCAAATCCTTTCTTGGATTCCTGCACATTTGTTTGAAAGGCTCACAATAACTTAAAACTGCTTGTTGATGATAAAACCAGTTAATTGATTCATATGCATTTATTTAGAAATCTATTTATATCTCAGTTGTCATAGTGTAGACTACAACTATATTGGAGGCAAAATAATGAGCAAGGAGATTATGTGTATTGTATGCGCACTGATAATATACTTCTTTTATCTGGCATTTGTGTCTAGCTTGGCTTAGTTAAAGAACTTTTTTATATATGGAGAAGCATCTGGAGACTTGATTAATTGCTGAAATAATTTGTGGGGTATATTAAGTAGATATTTTTTGGCTCTTTTTAAATTCAGTCGGTTTTAATGCGGGTTTGAGCGAGTTTCAATAACCTGTTCTCTTTAAGATTCCCCCACTTTAGCATCTGAAGGCGATCAACTGATATTTTTTGGTTATCGGATGGACGTTGGGCCCCTCAAAGAATTTTCCCCATACTGGATAATAGAGAAAGATATATGAATGTAAAGAATCCGCATTGCTTTAAGGAGTTTGGTCAAAAAATAAGGTTAAGGGAGAGTTATTAATGGCTGTAAGGAAAACTATCAATCTTACCAAGTTACAAAAAGTTAAAGAACATCTCACTTCAAAAAAAGATTCGCATCCTAGACGTATTGGCCTGGTCATTGACGGGCCCAACATGCTGAGAAAAGAATTTTCGATCAACCTGTATGAGATCCGGGATATTTTGCTGAATTATGGGGATATCAAGGTTGCCAAAGTCTTTCTCAACCAGTATGCAGGAGTAAAACTTGTGGAAGCTGTGGAAGCTCAGGGATTCACTCCCGTTGTCACTTCTGGAGATGTAAGTGTTAAAATGGCTGTGGAGTCCATGGAGATGGTGTACAACGAAGCAATCGATACTATAGCACTGGTTACCAGGGACGCAGACTTCAAATCAGTTCTCAATAAAGCAATGGAGACGGGTAAAGAGACGATTATCATTGGGATCCAACCGGGGTTCTCTACTGCTCTCAAGAACCACTCGGACATTGCGGTCATCCTGGATGACGAGGATTTTGAAGAACTGGAAGAGCCTATTGAGGGTGTTGTCGATCCCACCGCTGATATAGGTGAAGGGATCGACTAGATCACTCCTGGCGATAGGTTTAGATCAAATGGACCATTTTCTTATTAGTGGTTCTTGGACATTATATTCAAGGTGAATCCACTGCAAGATTTATTCAAGGAACTTTTTAGGTGATCTGGTCGTCTCCAACTCGTCCCATCTCTTGAAGTAGTTCTTCGCTGTGATCGACGTTCTGTTCGTCCAGGATCTTCTTCAGGTAGAATACATCCAGCTCTCCATTGATGAATTTTTGAATTAATTCCCTTGTATCTATATGGGGGTATTCGTATTTCTTCACGAACTCCAGGAAATAGCTTATGTAGTCTTCAAGCTCTTGAGGATCTCTGTAGAGTATGTACTTTTTAAGGTCTTCGTAAGTTTGTCTGAATAGCTCGTTCTCTACTAGAGTCTTAAACTCATCTTCGGAGAAATAAAATCTCTTCTTTGCCAGCAATAACCTGAGTTGATTGAGGACTTTAGAGTTGTTGTCCGCATTTCCTTCACTATTATTGAAGCTCTCCAATTGCTCAGGATCGGTAAGCAAGTTGTTCAGATCGGTTTTTTCCCAGTAGATGTGGACGTCGTTCTCTTTGATTATCTTTCTGACATAATCGAAGAGAAATTGATAAGCAGAACTCTCCAGGAACTCGGCTTCTCTGTTCTCAAAGGTGTTCTCTTGTTTAACCTTGATATTCGGTTTCATCTTCTCTTTCTGCGGTTCATCTTCAGGAAGGTTCTTCTCCTGTTTGACATCTTTAACTTTATCCACTTCAGAGAACTCGATTTTGAGTGATGTAGGCCATATGGAAATTAGGAACACTATCAGAGAGGATGTGAGAAAGACCAGGATGAACAGAGTGGGGATAGCAAGAAGAGGGTCATTAAGCTCCAGCGCACGATGGATCCCTATCCAGAAACCTATCAGAGAGAGGATAAGAGAGATTACCAGGATAGTTATGAGCAGGTATGCAATCTTTACGTCTCTACCTTTAAGTAGTATGGAACTATTCATAATTCCCCAAACCCGTTTTTGAATGAGTTTTTCTGGTTGGCAGGTTATTAATCTTTCTTTTGGAATGATTTGAAGGTTGAAAAGGTATTTCTTTACTTTTGTGCGATCATCTGAACCCATGTGATATTATTGTCAGTGTCAATATTTTAAATTATTTTATTTCTTTATTTAATAAAATTTACCCTGAACAAAATAGATGTTTTTAATTTTTTTCGCCTATTAAGAAAGAATATTAGGAGCAATGAAAATTCGATAGAGTACTGATTAAGCGGTCGAATTGAGTATCACTTGATCAAGCCAGACCACCAGTGTTCTAAAATTATATGCTTATCACACTTTCTAGATCCTTGTATTTAGCGAGTACTTCCTTCCCTTTCTCTGTTGTCTGGTATATCTTTTTTCTACCGCTGTTCTTCTCTCTTAGTAATTCTACTTCTTCTAAATGTTCAATGTATTGTTTGGCCTGCTTAAAATTTAAATAAGCAGAATAAACGATCTTCGTTTTGTTGGCACCAGTCATAGACGCTTCTAGAATGTCCATCATAATCTCATAACCGGACCTTTTCTTATAATCTCGCATAAATAACCCCCGTTAATTCCCCCGAACTTACTCACTATTTTGTTGCTGAACAATTAAATAGTTTTCTGATCAACATTAAGTAGCAATTTTCTACAACATATGTTCTTTCTTTAGCAGAACGGCCTGATCAAATAATGTTTATGACTAAAATAACCTTGTGCTATCATATAATTTGGATCAGGAAGGAAGAGCGAGTGTGAAGGAGTAATTTGTTCATAACCCCGACGATTCGAGGAAAATCGCTCAATTTCAGGTGTCGATAGAAAAGATCAGGATGATCGATACTATCTCTCCTGCTGCAATCCGTATAACAGGGTATAGCACATGAGGAGCATCACGAAGGTGAAAGGCAGAGCAGCAGTAATAGCCATTTGCTGGAGGGCATCAAGACCGCCCGCTACAAGCAGTATGGCTGCTACTCCGGATTGAGTGATCCCCCAGATTATTTTCTTGTAGAGGGGGGGACTGAAAACGCCTTTGGAGGTCATTATTCCAAGCACGTATGTAGCAGAATCTGCAGAAGTGACAAAGAAGACTATTAGAGAGATAACAGCCAGAGTGGACAGGATGGGAGCCAGGGGAAAGTTATCAAAGACTACGAAAAGCGCAGTTGAGGCGTCGGCAGTTACCGCTTCTCCAATACTTGCTCCCACAACTTGCTCCAGATAGAGGGCTGCTCCTCCAAAAACGCTGAACCAGAAGAAGGTGAGAAGCGTTGGAACTAGTAGAGCGCCCAGGATGAACTCTCTGATGGTCCTTCCTCTGGATATTCTGGCAACGAACAGTCCCACAAAAGGAGACCATGAGATCCACCATGCCCAGTAGAACAAGGTCCACGACTGGATCCAGTCATATCCCTGGAAAGGATTTGTCTGCAAGCTCATCTCTATAATTCTGTTGGCATATTCACCCATTGTGGAAGTAAAGACATTGAGAATAAAGGCTGTAGGACCCACAACGAACGTAAAAATGAGCAGTACTCCCGCAAGGAACATATTCGATTTGGATAGGACCTGGATACCGGTATCAAGTCCCTGGATACTGGAATACATGTACATCACGGTTACAACGGCAATAATGATCAGAGTGGCGGTAGTAGTGCTGGGGATGCCGTAGACATGGGCTAGTCCAGTGTTGATCTGCAGTGCTCCCAGACCAAGAGAGGTCACCACTCCGAAGATGGTAGCAAAGACCGCTAGAATGTCTATAATATGCCCAGGTGCCCGGTAGATCTTATCTCCCAGTATGGGGTAGAAACAGGAGCTGATGAGAGGGGTCATGCCCCTTCTGAATGAAAAATAAGCTATAGAAAGACTCATTATAATGTAGATAGCCCATGGGTGCAGCCCCCAGTGGAAGAAGCTGTAGCGCATGGCAAAAGAGGCTGACTCACCGCTGGCCGGAGAGATTTGAGAAGGAGGGTTGACAAAATGGCTGACAGGCTCGGCAACACCCCAGAATATCAGACCTATACCCATCCCTGCGGCAAAGAGCATGCTGAACCACCCGAAATAAGTGTATTGTGGTTTTTCGTAGTCTTTTCCCAGTTTGATATCCCCATAACGGCTGAAAGCCAGGACCAGACAGAATATCAGGAAGACCAGGCCGGCAAGGAGATAGAACCATCCGAAGAGATCGATGATCCTCTGGTGCATCAGGCCGGATATCTGGTTAAGCAGCTCAAGGCTGTAGATCCCCAGGAAAGCAAAGGTCAGAACTATCAACAGAGATATTCTGAAAACGGTATCTCTACCCAGAATTGGATAATACGCTCGATGATAGAGGACTTTGTAAACACGGCGGTAAAGAATGCGACGGACCTTGGAGAGATATTCACGCAGGTGGCGACTCAATTTTCGCGGACGATACATGGCCATCTCTCAGTTTATTATTGATCACCTATATTAATGTTAAGCTAAGGGATCAGCAGTATGGATGAGCTGGCAGAGCCGGAAACCCTCTCTGATGTGGAACCCATTATATTGGGTCCTCCAGGTCGGCTTAAACGCCCCATTATTATCAGGTCTACTTCCTTTCGCTCTGAGTAACTCTGGATCACCTTATGCGGTGACCCGATCTCCGAAATAAATTCTACGGATTTATAATCTGCTTCCAACTCCTTTGCCAGTCCTTCCAGCTTGGTGTTCACTTCTTGTTGTCTTCTCTTCTCCTCAAAGGGGTCTGGCGCCCTCTTACCTACGTGTAGGAGGTATATTTCCTCTACAAGCTCTCCCAGATACTCGACATAATCTATGGCTTTTTGTGCCGTAGGACCGAAATCAGTAGCGTAAAGGATTCTGGAAATAGGATCTTGCGCCAGCAGATAGGGGCGGGATTTATGAACAAAAGCGGGTTTCTCCGTGAGCCGGATGACGTCTCTGGAAGTGCTCCCCAGAAAGGTGCGGTACATGAATCCCCTGTGGTTAGAAGTGATGTAAATAAAATCTGCATCAGAATCATTTGCAGCTTGAGATATCTCCGATGCGACGTGACCATCCCGCACTTCTGTAGTCAGCTCCATTTCAGTCTCGGCAGATAGAGTGTGAGCTACTTCATCAATATAGTTCTTAAGCCTGTTCTTCTGTCCGATCCCTTCAGACATCACGTGCAGGAGGTGTACGGAATCGACTTTAAGAGATTGAAGGAATTTGATCATGGCTGAAAGCTCTTTTTGAGAGCGCCTGAGTTCCAGTGGTACCAGAGCCTTATCGAACATGGAGTTCACCCAAAATATTTTCTAATTGGTCTAATAAAACATCATTTCAACTTGCTTTATAAGATTTAGGACTTCAAGGTCAAGTACAAGGTAAGATTTACAGGATCTTTACAAAGATTTTAATTATTAGGATCAAGACAAGACAATATTGTCAGGGTGATTGGAGGGTCGAATTGGATAAGAGAATTGCGGTCGTTACGGGAGCTAACAGAGGAATAGGGTTCGAGGTAACCAAAGAGCTGGCACAAAAAGGTTTAAAGGTTATTCTGACTGCCAGGAAGGAGTCAAAGGGGAAGAGAGCAGCTCAAGAGCTAAGGGATAAGGGATTGGATGTGGTGTTCCATCAACTGGACGTGACGGAGGAGGACAGCATTCAACAACTTGCCAGCTATCTGGAGAACGAACTGGATAGATTAGATGTCCTGGTGAACAACGCGGGCATATCCATTGATGGGGATAAGACCACTGTGGATATAGATATGGAAACAGTGAGGAAGACCATGGAGACCAACTTCTACGGACCCTTCAGGGTCTCTCAGACATTACTCCCTCTGTTGCTGAAAAGCGAGGATGGAAGGATAATAAACGTCTCCAGCTCCCTGGGAGCCTTAAACAGTCCCTTTAGCGGGAAAACATCTTACAGCATATCGAAAACAGCACTCAACGCCTTGACGGTCAATATGGCTGCTGACCTGGAGGGTAGAGTAAAGGTCAACTCTATGTGTCCTGGATGGGTGAGGACCGATCTCGGTGGATCTCATGCGGCCCGATCAGTAGAACAAGGCGCCGACACTGCGATTTGGCTGGCTACAGCACCAGAGATCCCCAATGGAAAATTCCTTAGAGATAGAAAACAGATAGACTGGTAAAGAACGATAATCAACTTAAATCTCCAGCTTGGCCCTCTGCTCCAGTTTTCCGCGGTAGTTATCCTCCATTTTGAATCTTAACAACCGGAAACGCTCTCCATTGACGTACCTGGAGAACGGAAAAGATGATGAAAGTGGTTTGTCCTTCAGTGGTCCACCAACACTTCCCTTGCTCAATCCCCGAGTTCTTGATGACGCGCTCCAGCTCGAGGTAATAAGATCCTTCTAGATTGAATCCCACCGTAACTCATCTTTCAGCTGTCAACACTTTATTATTGACTTCAATAAATATAGCTCTTCTCCCTTTTTGCGTTAGATTTCTTATTCTTACTTTTCAATCCTTAAAGTAAAATAGGTGGCGGAAGTTGGAGTTCCGCCACGTGTCTGGTAGGCAGACGGTTGAGAGGACAGACCTGGTAAGCCAGTTTTTAAAAGATGAGAGGGCCCTAAAGGCCTCACCCTAAACCCCCCCTTAAAGGTCTGTAACGTTATTAGGGTTTTTCACGTAATTATTAATTATGAAAAAAGGGATGAAAATAGTGTAATGGTGTAATATTCAGCTTTCGGGGTAGGTTATTGAGGTGTTATCTACCCTGGCAAAACTGGTCATTTTATGGTCCTTAACTTCCGAGGCGCTTATAATATGTTCAACTCGCACATTTCTGACCACTAGAGCGTCAGCAATAAGATTACGGTGGCAGCGCCAGGGGACGGCTTCAGCACACATCAACGCTAAACGCTTGTTCTTTGCGATCTCTATTAGAGTTTCTATTGCAGAAAGGAACTTAGAGGTCTGCATGTAGTCCGCGAAACCCCTGAACGACGAAGCTTTCCATCCAGTGTTTACGGAGTCTTTGCTGGGCTTACGCAGTCCACCCAGGCTCTTCATGTGGACGTAATCTATCTTGTGCTTTTTCAGGAATTCTGCAAGCCCTTCTTTATTGAACTGAGGATTATGCTTCGAACCGGGTAGGGTGCGAACATCTATCACTTCCTGTATATCGTGTGCCTTCAGCAGTTCTACCAGCTCTTCAAGGCTGCGAGTAGAATGCCCGATGGTGAAGACTAACAATTCCTCGTTATTGGTGCTCATAGTTCCTTAGCCATGATTTAATGACATCCAAAATAACTTTTTTGTGGTGGTCAATTGGGTTTAAATCTTCAACATCGAGTTCTTGAAAACAAGAAAATAAATTTCCTCAACCAATGAGCGACGATCTCAGGTATTAAAAATGAATTAAAATGAATTAAAAATGAAATGGGAATGAGAATGGGGATGGGAGGGGTTAGGTCATTTGTAAGCTCTTAATTTCAAGCTTATGATCTCCACTCCTCCTATGTTGTCACCGAATTTGTCTTCTGAAATTATCTCCACTTCATTGAAGCCACTATCTTCAATTTGTTTTATATATTCGTCTCTCTGGAGTGCTCCCGCAATACAACCTGCCCAGGCTCTCTTATCGTTCTTGATGTTCTCTGGTAGTTCGCCCTTGAGGACGATATCGGATACTGCAACTCTACCACCGGTTTTTAGGACCCTGTATATCTCTTCAAAAGTTCTGGATTTGTCGGTAGAGAGGTTGATGACGCAGTTGCTTATGACCAGGTTGAAGAAGTCGTCTTCGAAGGGTAGCTGTTCCATTTCTCCCAGCCTGAACTCGATGTTGCTATAATTGTAGTTACTCGCCAGTCTCTCCGATTTTTCTACCATCTCTTCGGTCATGTCCAGACCAACAACTTTTCCAGTTGAACCTACTTTCTCTGCCGTCAGAAACACATCTATTCCAGCACCGGAGCCGAGGTCAAGAACTTTCTCCCCTTCCTTTATATCCGCCAGAGCTGTGGGATTGCCGCAACCTAGCCCCTGAACCGATTCAGGAGGAATTCTCTCCAGCTCAGAAGGAGTGTAACCTATATTGACCGCCTGATCCATGAAAGAACCGCATCCACAAGAGGGACAGCAACTCGTATCCTCTTGGGCGATCCTGGAATATTCTTTTCTTACCGTATCTTTAATCTCTTCATCTCTCATTTTATCACCTCAACAACAAGGATCTATTTCATTAAGGCCAAGGTAGAGCAAAGTATTCTTTATCTCGTCATTCTTGATCCTGTAGACGATGTTCCTTCCGTTTCTCTCTTTTTCCAGGATTCCGGCATCCACCAGCAACTTCAGGTGCCTTGAGACCGTGGTCTGATCCCTATTTACCATGGACTCGAACTCGCAGGCACAATAATCGTTGTTCAGTAGATACTTGAGTATCCGGAGCCTTGTCTCATCTCCTAGAGCCTTGAAGAACCGTACTTTTTGTTCTACCTTGTCCATAAACATATGCGTATATGCACATAATTAAATGTTTTCCTACTTACTGACCCACTGCTCTCGAATTTTCCACATAATATCAGTTTGAGAAGTGTGTGGCTACTACATCGATGATAACTCCGTAAGCGATCCCCGCGAACCAGGCGGGCACGTCTTTAAGTCCTGTAGAGAAGAAGATGGCGGAAGTCACAATAGTTCCCAGGATAAGTCCTCTAACCCCAGCGTTTTTGAGATCCTTTTCGCCCCCTTTGATCAACTGCCAGGAGCCAGCAAAACCTATGAGAACACCCATCACAACTCTGTTGTACCACATACCGAAAAGGTACCACTCATTTCCTGTCATTCCTACCCGGCTTCCCACACCTATGATGCAAAGGATCCCCAAAACGGCACCGAGCAGGATTGAAATCCCAAGACGCTTATAATTGGTTTTTGTTTGTGTATCGATCACCGA